>NZ_WCIM01000031.1:0-4870 GCF_009025585.1 Enterobacter sp. 198
CTTCGGCGTTGTAAGGTTAAGCCTCACGGTTCATTAGTATCGGTTAGCTCAACGCATCGCTGCGCTTACACACCCGACCTATCAACGTCGTAGTCTTCAACGTTCCTTCAGGAGACTTAAAGTCTCAGGGAGAACTCATCTCGGGGCAAGTTTCGTGCTTAGATGCTTTCAGCACTTATCTCTTCCGCATTTAGCTACCGGGCAGTGCCATTGGCATGACAACCCGAACACCAGTGATGCGTCCACTCCGGTCCTCTCGTACTAGGAGCAGCCCCCCTCAATTCTCCAGCGCCCACGGCAGATAGGGACCGAACTGTCTCACGACGTTCTAAACCCAGCTCGCGTACCACTTTAAATGGCGAACAGCCATACCCTTGGGACCTACTTCAGCCCCAGGATGTGATGAGCCGACATCGAGGTGCCAAACACCGCCGTCGATATGAACTCTTGGGCGGTATCAGCCTGTTATCCCCGGAGTACCTTTTATCCGTTGAGCGATGGCCCTTCCATTCAGAACCACCGGATCACTATGACCTGCTTTCGCACCTGCTCGAGCCGTCACTCTCGCAGTCAAGCTAGCTTATGCCATTGCACTAACCTCCTGATGTCCGACCAGGATTAGCTAACCTTCGTGCTCCTCCGTTACTCTTTGGGAGGAGACCGCCCCAGTCAAACTACCCACCAGACACTGTCCGCAACCCGGATTACGGGTCTACGTTAGAACACCAGCCATTAAAGGGTGGTATTTCAAGGTTGGCTCCACGCAGACTGGCGTCCACGCTTCAAAGCCTCCCACCTATCCTACACATCAAGGACCAGTGTTCAGTGTCAAGCTATAGTAAAGGTTCACGGGGTCTTTCCGTCTTGCCGCGGGTACACTGCATCTTCACAGCGAGTTCAATTTCACTGAGTCTCGGGTGGAGACAGCCTGGCCATCATTACGCCATTCGTGCAGGTCGGAACTTACCCGACAAGGAATTTCGCTACCTTAGGACCGTTATAGTTACGGCCGCCGTTTACCGGGGCTTCGATCAAGAGCTTCGCGTTACCGCTAACCCCATCAATTAACCTTCCGGCACCGGGCAGGCGTCACACCGTATACGTCCACTTTCGTGTTTGCACAGTGCTGTGTTTTTAATAAACAGTTGCAGCCAGCTGGTATCTTCGACTGATTTCAGCTCCACCCGCAGGGGCTTCACCTACATATCAGCGTGCCTTCTCCCGAAGTTACGGCACCATTTTGCCTAGTTCCTTCACCCGAGTTCTCTCAAGCGCCTTGGTATTCTCTACCTGACCACCTGTGTCGGTTTGGGGTACGATTTGATGTTACCTGATGCTTAGAGGCTTTTCCTGGAAGCAGGGCATTTGTTACTTCAGCACCGTAGTGCCTCGTCATCACACCTCAGCGTTAATAAGGAACCGGATTTACCTGGAACCTCCGCCTACATGCTTAAACCGGGACAACCGTCGCCCGGCTAACATAGCCTTCTCCGTCCCCCCTTCGCAGTAACACCAAGTACAGGAATATTAACCTGTTTCCCATCGACTACGCCTTTCGGCCTCGCCTTAGGGGTCGACTCACCCTGCCCCGATTAACGTTGGACAGGAACCCTTGGTCTTCCGGCGAGCGGGCTTTTCACCCGCTTTATCGTTACTTATGTCAGCATTCGCACTTCTGATACCTCCAGCACCCCTCACAGGACACCTTCAACGGCTTACAGAACGCTCCCCTACCCAACAACACATAGTGTCGCTGCCGCAGCTTCGGTGCATGGTTTAGCCCCGTTACATCTTCCGCGCAGGCCGACTCGACCAGTGAGCTATTACGCTTTCTTTAAATGATGGCTGCTTCTAAGCCAACATCCTGGCTGTCTGTGCCTTCCCACATCGTTTCCCACTTAACCATGACTTTGGGACCTTAGCTGGCGGTCTGGGTTGTTTCCCTCTTCACGACGGACGTTAGCACCCGCCGTGTGTCTCCCGTGATAACATTCTTCGGTATTCGTAGTTTGCATCGGGTTGGTAAGCCGGGATGGCCCCCTAGCCGAAACAGTGCTCTACCCCCGAAGATGAGTTCACGAGGCGCTACCTAAATAGCTTTCGGGGAGAACCAGCTATCTCCCGGTTTGATTGGCCTTTCACCCCCAGCCACAAGTCATCCGCTAATTTTTCAACATTAGTCGGTTCGGTCCTCCAGTTAGTGTTACCCAACCTTCAACCTGCCCATGGCTAGATCACCGGGTTTCGGGTCTATACCCTGCAACTTAACGCCCAGTTAAGACTCGGTTTCCCTTCGGCTCCCCTATACGGTTAACCTTGCTACAGAATATAAGTCGCTGACCCATTATACAAAAGGTACGCAGTCACCCCATAAAAGAGGCTCCCACTGCTTGTACGTACACGGTTTCAGGTTCTTTTTCACTCCCCTCGCCGGGGTTCTTTTCGCCTTTCCCTCACGGTACTGGTTCACTATCGGTCAGTCAGGAGTATTTAGCCTTGGAGGATGGTCCCCCCATATTCAGACAGGATACCACGTGTCCCGCCCTACTCTTCGAGTTCACAGCCTGTGTGCTTTCGTGTACGGGACTGTCACCCTGTACCGTGCGACTTTCCAGACGCTTCCACTAACACACAAGCTGATTCAGACTCTGGGCTGCTCCCCGTTCGCTCGCCGCTACTGGGGGAATCTCGGTTGATTTCTTTTCCTCGGGGTACTTAGATGTTTCAGTTCCCCCGGTTCGCCTCGTTAACCTATGTATTCAGTTAACGATAGTGTGTCGGAACACACTGGGTTTCCCCATTCGGACATCGCCGGGTCAAAGGTTCATATCACCTCGCCGGCGCTTTTCGCAGATTAGCACGTCCTTCATCGCCTCTGACTGCCAGGGCATCCACCGTGTACGCTTAGTCGCTTAACCTCACAACCCGAAGATGTTTCTTTCGATTCATCACCGGTTTGCGAAAATTTGAGAGACTCGAACACACATTAACTGTGTGTCGTTTCAATTTTCAGCTTGATCCAGATTTTTAAAGAGCAAATATCTCAAACGTCACCCGAAGATGAGTTTTGAGATATGTCGGCAGGTGACTTTCACTCACGAACCAGCAAGTGGCGTCCCCTAGGGGATTCGAACCCCTGTTACCGCCGTGAAAGGGCGGTGTCCTGGGCCTCTAGACGAAGGGGACACTGAAGTCTCAATCGCAAGACGCCTTGCTATTTACTTTTCATCAGACAATCTGTGTGGACACTACAAAGGCAGGTTCTTTAAGGTAAGGAGGTGATCCAACCGCAGGTTCCCCTACGGTTACCTTGTTACGACTTCACCCCAGTCATGAATCACAAAGTGGTAAGCGCCCTCCCGAAGGTTAAGCTACCTACTTCTTTTGCAACCCACTCCCATGGTGTGACGGGCGGTGTGTACAAGGCCCGGGAACGTATTCACCGTAGCATTCTGATCTACGATTACTAGCGATTCCGACTTCATGGAGTCGAGTTGCAGACTCCAATCCGGACTACGACGCACTTTATGAGGTCCGCTTGCTCTCGCGAGTTCGCTTCTCTTTGTATGCGCCATTGTAGCACGTGTGTAGCCCTACTCGTAAGGGCCATGATGACTTGACGTCATCCCCACCTTCCTCCAGTTTATCACTGGCAGTCTCCTTTGAGTTCCCGGCCGGACCGCTGGCAACAAAGGATAAGGGTTGCGCTCGTTGCGGGACTTAACCCAACATTTCACAACACGAGCTGACGACAGCCATGCAGCACCTGTCTCAGAGTTCCCGAAGGCACCAAAGCATCTCTGCTAAGTTCTCTGGATGTCAAGAGTAGGTAAGGTTCTTCGCGTTGCATCGAATTAAACCACATGCTCCACCGCTTGTGCGGGCCCCCGTCAATTCATTTGAGTTTTAACCTTGCGGCCGTACTCCCCAGGCGGTCGACTTAACGCGTTAGCTCCGGAAGCCACGCCTCAAGGGCACAACCTCCAAGTCGACATCGTTTACGGCGTGGACTACCAGGGTATCTAATCCTGTTTGCTCCCCACGCTTTCGCACCTGAGCGTCAGTCTTTGTCCAGGGGGCCGCCTTCGCCACCGGTATTCCTCCAGATCTCTACGCATTTCACCGCTACACCTGGAATTCTACCCCCCTCTACAAGACTCTAGCCTGCCAGTTTCGAATGCAGTTCCCAGGTTGAGCCCGGGGATTTCACATCCGACTTGACAGACCGCCTGCGTGCGCTTTACGCCCAGTAATTCCGATTAACGCTTGCACCCTCCGTATTACCGCGGCTGCTGGCACGGAGTTAGCCGGTGCTTCTTCTGCGGGTAACGTCAATTGCTGTGGTTATTAACCACAACACCTTCCTCCCCGCTGAAAGTACTTTACAACCCGAAGGCCTTCTTCATACACGCGGCATGGCTGCATCAGGCTTGCGCCCATTGTGCAATATTCCCCACTGCTGCCTCCCGTAGGAGTCTGGACCGTGTCTCAGTTCCAGTGTGGCTGGTCATCCTCTCAGACCAGCTAGGGATCGTCGCCTAGGTGAGCCGTTACCCCACCTACTAGCTAATCCCATCTGGGCACATCTGATGGCAAGAGGCCCGAAGGTCCCCCTCTTTGGTCTTGCGACGTTATGCGGTATTAGCTACCGTTTCCAGTAGTTATCCCCCTCCATCAGGCAGTTTCCCAGACATTACTCACCCGTCCGCCACTCGTCACCCGAGAGCAAGCTCTCTGTGCTACCGTTCGACTTGCATGTGTTAGGCCTGCCGCCAGCGTTCAATCTGAGCCATGATCAAACTCTTCAATTTAAGTTTGATGCTCGTGAATTAAACTTCGTAATGAATTACGTATGTTCACTCAGAGACTT
>NZ_WCIM01000032.1:0-264 GCF_009025585.1 Enterobacter sp. 198
TCCGATCCGATCGGCTTTATCGTTGACCTGACTGCGCCAGCGAAACCGGTGATCGGTGACGTGGAAGATGACGTCGGCCCGATCACTGGCCCGATTAACAATGGCGATATTACCGATGATACCCAGCCGGTATTCAGCGGCGGCGGTGCCGTACCTGGCGAAACCGTTGAACTGATTATCGACGATGAAGTCGTGGGCACTGCGATCGTGGGTGAAGACGGCAACTGGGAAGTGACGCCAGAAAAACCGCTGCCGGAAGGCGAA
>NZ_WCIM01000032.1:314-49674 GCF_009025585.1 Enterobacter sp. 198
GGAAGGCGAACATGAAGCGGTGGTGGTCATTACCGATCCGGCAGGCAACGCCAGCGAACCGTCCGATCCTATTGATTTTGTCGTCGATCTCACCCCGCCGGAAAAACCGGTGATTGGTGAGGTGGAAGATGACGTCGGTCCGGTGGTTGGCCCAATCAATGACGGTGACACCACTGACGACACGCTGCCTGTATTCCGCGGTGAAAACGGCACGCCGGGCGACACCGTTGAGCTGATCATCGACGATAAAGTCGTGGGTACCGCGGTRGTGGGKGCAGACGGTAAATGGGCAGTGACGCCGGAAAAYCCACTGGCTGAAGGCCAGCACRASGCGGTGGTGGTGATCACCGATCCGGCAGGCAACGCCAGCGAGCCGTCCGATCCGATCGGCTTTATCGTCGACCTGACTGCGCCGGAAAAACCGGTGATCGGTGACGTGGAAGATGACGTCGGCCCGATCACTGGCCCGATTAACGATGGCGATGTCACCGATGATACTCAGCCGGTATTCAGCGGCGGCGGTGCCGTGCCTGGCGAAACCGTTGAACTGATTATCGACGATGAAGTGGTGGGCACTGCGATTGTGGGTGAAGACGGCAACTGGGAAGTGACGCCAGAAAAACCGCTGCCGGAAGGCGAACATGAAGCGGTGGTGGTCATTACCGATCCGGCAGGCAACGCCAGCGAACCGTCGGATCCGATCGGCTTTATCGTTGACACCACGCCACCGGCACAACCGACCATCGATACCGTTTTCGATAACGTTGGCGACAGAACCGGCAACCTGGCGGCAGGTGAAACCACCGATGACAACACGCCAACCTTCAGCGGTACGGCTGAAGAAAATAGCCTCGTTTACATCATCGTCAACGAGAAAGTGGTGGATTCCGTGCGCGCCACTGAAACCGGCTCCTGGACCTGGGAACCGTCTCCGGGGTTGGCTAACGGTCCGTATAACATCCGCGTTGTTGCGGAGGATCAGGCTGGCCTGCGCTCTGAGTCGTCTGAGGACTTTAACTTTAACGTGCAGGTGGGCGGAGTCCCTACAGCGCCGGCAATTACCGATGTGATTGACGATGTTGAGTCTCACACCGGCACCGTACAGCAAAACGGTACCACCAACGACGACCGCCCAACTCTCGTGGGGACCGGTCAGGACGGTACCACCGTTTACCTGTACGACGGCGCGAACCCGGACCCGATCGGCAGTGCAGTGGTAACGGGTGGACAGTGGAAAATTGAATTTAGTACGCCGCTGGCGCAGGGCGAGCACCGCTTCCGTGCGGTAGCGGAAGATGCTACCGGCAACCGTAGCCCGGAAACGGGCGAGTGGGTCATCAACATTGATTCCGTCGCACCGGGCGAGGCGACAGACGTTGAACTGTGGGACGACTTCGGCACGCCGGGGATTATTGCCGACAACGGTACGACCGATGACAACACCCCGACCTACCGGGGTAAAGGTGAAGCGGGCGGTACGGCGATTATCGACCTGGGCGATGGCACCACCGTGCGTGTACCGGTTGATGGCAGCGGCAACTGGAGCTACACCCCGGCACCTGCACTGGCTGACGGCGACTACACCTGGCAAGTCTCAATTGAAGACAAGGCCGGCAACGTCGGACCTGCATCCGACCCTATCCACTTCATCGTGGATACCAGCGGAAACGGGATTTCGATTAGCCACGTTGTGGATGATGAAGGTGGCATTCAGGGCAACCTGGCCAGCGGCAGCCACACTGATGACACGACGCCAACCGTTGTGGGCCACGCTACGCCTGGTGCCATTGTGAAAGTCTACGTTGACGGAAACCTGGTTGACAGCGTGGTGGCCGATCCGACCACGGGTCAATGGCAGTACACCGTCAACCCGGCGCTGTCGGCGGATCGCACATATCAGATCACCGCCAGTGAAAACACCGGCACCGGTGACGGTCCACAAACCGCACCGTTTGAACTGACGCTCGATACCCGCATTCCGACCGGCACCCTGGACGGTATAGCGGATGATGTCGGCCTGGTTCAGGGCGACCTGGCGAACCCGTCTGTGACCGACGATACCACCCCGACTCTGCGCGGTACCGGTGTGGCGGGCGACGTCGTGTTTATTTACGACGGCACGACTCTGATTGACTCCGTCACCGTTGGCCCTGGCGGCAACTGGAACTACACGTTACCGCCGCAGAATAACGGTACAGAGCTGGATATGAACGTGGTGTTCCAGAGCCCAACGGGCGTCAGAAGCGCACCGAGTGATTCGTGGAAAATCACCATTGATACCGAAGCGCCAACGGCCAGTGCGGTGGCTGACGGCCTGAGCAAAGACTCCGGCGTGAGCGAGGCGGACTTCATCACCAATAACAGCGGCCCTGGCAGCCTGGTCACTGGCCATCTCTCGGCTGCGCTGGACGCGGGCGACAAAGTCCTTGTCTCCGTTGATGGCGGCGCGACCTGGCAGGAAGCGCTGGTCGACGGCGATAAGTGGGCCTATGTGGACACGCAGGGCCACAGCGCTGACTGGACCATTTTGACCCGTGTTGTTGATGCGGCAGGTAACTACACCGAGTCGTCACAGAACGTGGTGGTGGATCAGGTTGCACCGGACGCCCCGACCGACGTGGTGCGGAGCGGTAACGATGTCACCGTCACGCTGCCGGGCAGCAACGTGACGGCGGGTGATTCGGTTCTGGTGAAGGTCGGAGATGTCTCTGTCACGCACACGCTGACGGCAGCGGATATCGCGAACGGTAATGTGACGCTGAGCCTGCCACCGGGCGGTTTTACCGATATTCCGGTCGGGGCAGCCATTGTGGACGCGGCGGGTAACAGCTCGGACTACCGTACCAGCGACTTCACCAGCACCAACAACTTTGAATCAGCTGATGAGTTTACGGCGATCAATGCGGGCCAGTGGGTGCACGGAATGCGTTTCTCACACACGACGGATACCAGTACGGCTGACTACGAATTCGACAGACAGACCATCGGGGCGGGAAGCACAAGCAGCTTGTACCTGTTCAGTTCATCAGCAGATGGCGGGATGGAAGCCAGCATGTTTGTCGACTTCCAGTATGGCGCCAAAACCGTCGATTTCGATTTCAACCCGAGATTTGCGGGTCCGTCTACGGTGGTGACGTTCTATGACATCAACGGCAATGTGATTGGTTCTCAGCCTGTGAACGCGCCGATCAGCAACCGTAACGTCCATGTGTCGTTCACAGGCCAGGAGGATACGCCGGTTTACCGGATGGAAATTCACCATCAGGAGCAGCCGGGCAGCACCGGATTTGGTTTCAGTATCGATAACCTGGTGGTGAGCGGCACGGCGAAAACCGTCACGCCGGGTGAATTCCTGGCGGATAACCAGGGCGATGTCTGGTATGGCGACGCGGCGGACAACCTCTATCAGGTGAGTGACGTGGCCAGCCTGACCGACGCGGTGATCCAGGGGGGAGAAGGGACGGACACGCTGAAGTTGTTGGGTGCGGATCAGCATCTCGATATGAGCGCGCTGACCAACAAAATCCAGTCAATGGAAGTGTTCGATATTACGGGAACAGGCAACAACACCCTGACGCTGAGCGCGGGCGATGTGCTGGAAAACGCCACACAGAACCTGTTCCACGATAACGACTTCAACCAGTTGATGGTGAAGGGCGATGCAGGCGATCGGGTCAATCTCAGCGACCTGTTGCCAAACGATATAGACCCGGGCAACTGGACAAACGGTGGCACGGTTAACGTTGGCGGAGTGGAGTATCAGTCCTTCCAGATGGAAAGCCTGAATACCGAAATCCTCGTTCAGATGGGAGTGACGGTCACGCTGCAAAACCACTAATTGATATCAGGAAACGGAGGCGACTTTAAGGCGCCTCCGGAAAGTAAAAACGTTTAGCCGTTTTTTTAATCCAGGGATTTTCCCGAACATAAACAGAATATAGTTGGATATTGAGTATGAAAAAGACCATCGCTTCTAACAACAATACTGAGCCAAACATCGCTGCTATGGCGACACTGCCGCCGCTGCCGACCGACGTTTTACTGTGGAACGATTACCAGTTCCCGCGTGAAATTAACAATAACGATATCAGCGAAGATAACACCCCGACTATTAGCGGTAAGGGTGAGCCGGGCATGACGGCTGTGATCGACCTCGGTGACGGGCAGAGCGTTCGCGTTCCCGTCAATGCAGAAGGTAACTGGAGCTGGACGCCTGCCCCTGCGCTGGCGGACGGAACCTATAGCTGGTCTGTGGCGCTGGAAGATGCTGCGGGTAACCGTGGTGAAGCCACCGCGCCAGTGACCTTTATCGTCGACACCGTGGGTAATGCGGTATCCATCAGCCACGCGGAAGATAATACCGGCACGTTGACCAACCCGCTGGCCAGCGGTAGCAGCACGGATGACCTTAACCCGGTTATCGTGGGGACGGCAACGCCTGGCTCTCTGGTGACGCTGTATGTTGACGGGGAAGCGGTGGGTTCGATGACTGCCGACCCAACGACCGGTGCGTGGGCCATTGAGATCAACCCTGCGCTGGAGTCGGGTAAAACCTATGAAATTACGGCAGGGGAATACAGCGGTCCTGGTGAAATTCCACCTCCGACACGTCCATTCCTGCTGACCATCGATACCGTAGTTCCGACCGGGACGTTCGATCGCGTATCGGATGACGTTGGTCGTTATCAGGGTGACCTGCCGAATCCGGCGGTGACGGATGACACCACGCCAACCCTGCACGGTACGGGCCGCCCAGGTGACATTGTTTTCGTACGTAATGGCAGCGACATTATTAGCTCTGTAACCGTGGGCACTGATGGCCGCTGGGAATATACCCTGCCTGAACAAACGAACGGTGCCGCGCTGGATGTGAGTGTGGTATTCCGTGGCCCAACGGGCGTTGAAAGTGCGCCAACCGATCCCTGGAAGCTGGTGATTGACACCGAAGCGCCAGTGAAACCGATCATTGGTGACGTTGAAGACGATCAGGGTCCGGTTATCGGCCCAATTAATAACGGCGATGTGACCGATGATACCCAGCCGGTATTCAGCGGCGAAGGCGCTGTGCCGGGTGAAACCGTAGAACTGATCATCGACGATGAAGTGGTAGGTACCGCGATCGTGGGTGAAGACGGTAAATGGGAAGTCACACCCGAAAACCCACTGGCAGAAGGCGAGCATGAAGCCGTGGTGGTCATCACCGATCCCGCGGGTAACACCAGCGAACCGTCCGATCCAATCGAGTTTATCGTCGACACCACGCCGCCGACCAAACCGACTATCGACACCGTCTTTGACGACGCGGGTCAGCAAACAGGTTATCTGCAAAACGGCGATATCACTGACGACAGCACCCCGACCTTTGCGGGTTCTGCCGAAGAGAACAGCCTGGTGTACATCATCGTCAATGGCCGTGAAGTTGCTTCCGTTCGCGCCACCGATGAAGGTACCTGGACCTGGACACCGCCGCTGGGGCTGGCGAACGGTCATTATGACGTGAAAGTGGTCGCCGAAGACAAAGCGGGTCTGCGTTCGGATCCTTCTGATGCGTTCTCCTTTGACCTGCTGGCGGGCGGTATTCCAACGGCTCCGGCAATCACCGATGTGATTGACGATGTCGAATCACACGTCGGCACGGTACAGAACGGTGGCATTACGAATGACGATCGTCCGGTTATTACCGGTACCGCGCAGGACGGCACCACCGTCTATCTGTACGACGGCGCGAACCCGAACCCTATCGGCAGCGCGGTGGTCACCGGTGGACGCTGGACCATTGAGTTTGATTCGGCGCTGGCGCAGGGCGAGCACCGCTTCCGCGCGGTCGCAGAAGATGTGACCGGCAACCGCAGCCCGGAGACCGGCGAGTGGGTCATTATTGTGGACTCCGTCGCACCAGGCGAAGCGGCTGACGTGGAACTGTGGGACGACTTCGGTACGCCAGGTCTGATTGGTAACAACGACACCACCGATGACAACACCCCAACCTACCGTGGTAAAGGTGAAGCGGGCGGTACCGCTATTATCGATCTCGGTAATGGCACTACCGTGCGCGTTCCTGTCGATGGCAGCGGTAACTGGAGCTACACTCCGGCTCCTGCGCTGGCGGACGGCGACTACACCTGGAAAGTCTCGATTGAAGACAAAGCGGGTAACGTCGGCCCTGCGTCTGACCCGATCCACTTCATCGTGGACACCAGCGGTAACGGCGTATCCATCAGCCACGTCGTGGATGATGAAGGTGCCAATACCGGCAATCTGGGCAGCGGCAGCCACACCGATGACACGACCCCAACGGTTGTGGGCCGCGCGACGCCGGGCGCACTGGTGAAGGTGTACGTTGACGGCAATTATATCGATAGCGTACGTGCGGATGCGGTAACCGGTAGCTGGCAGCTGACCATCACCCCTGCGCTGAGCACGGATGGGACATATCAGATCACCGCGACGGAAGATCCGGGAACGGGTGACAGTGCGCCTACCGCACCGTTTGAGCTGACGCTGGACACCAGCATTCCGACAGGGACGCTGGATCGCATCGCTGACGATGTAGGCCTGGTGCAGGGCGACCTGGCGAACCCGGCGGTGACCGATGACACCACGCCAACGCTGCACGGTACTGGCCGTGCGGGCGACACCGTGTTCATTTACGACGGCACCACGCTTGTTAATTCTGTGACCGTAGGCAATGACGGCACCTGGAACTACACGCTGCCACCGCAGAACAACGGCGCCGAGCTGTCTCTGAGCGCGGTCTTCCAGAGCCCGACCGGTGTCAAAAGCGCACCAACCGCGCCGTGGGATCTGACGATTGATACTGACGCACCAACGGCACCGACCATTACCGGCATGTATGACGATGCGGGTACGCTGATTGCGGATGGCGGCCGTTCACGCGACACCACGCCAGAACTGCGCGGTACGGCTGAGAAAAACAGCCTGGTGAAAATCTATGGCCCGGACAGCAAAACGCCAATCGCTTCGGTGTATGCCGATGCGGACGGTAACTGGACGTGGACATCGCCTGCGCTGGCAGATGCGAAACATGACTTCTACGTGACGTCACAGGATGCGGCGGGCAACGTCTCTGGCGAATCCAACCACTACGGTCTGGAAGTGGATACCCGCGCTGCAGTTCCGATCATTCTGGGGGCGTACGATGACGTGGAAGGCGGCATCTATAACGGCCTGGTGCCAGACGGTGGGCTGAGCAACGACGGCAATATGCAGCTGCGCGGAACCGCTGAGCCAAACAGCGTCGTGTATATCTACAACGCGTATAACAACGCGGTGCTGGATACGGTGAAAACTGATGCGAAAGGTAACTGGACCTGGGAGCATGCGGTTGCTGACACGGCTGCCGGTCGTCCGCATATGTTCTACACCATTGCGAAAGACGATCTGGGTAACGTGTCGGGTAAATCTGAGACCTATTCGATCAACGTGGATACGGTGAACAACGCACCGGTTATCCTCGGCTCTTTCGACGATGTTCAGGGCGGTGTCTATAACGGCCTGGTGGGCAACGGTGGCGTAACCAACGACCGTGGCCTGGATTTACGCGGGACAGCGGAAGCGGGCAGCGTGGTGTATATCATCGACCCGGCAACTGGTGGGACTTATGGCTCGGCGGTTGCGGCTGCGAATGGCGCATGGTCATACCCAGTGACGACCAACTACAACAAGCTGTATGAATTCCAGGCTTATTCAATCGACAGGGCCGGAAACCGTTCGGCTACCTCGTCGAAATTTGGGATCACTGTAGATACCGTCAACGCCGCGCCGGTGATCACCAGCGTAACGGATAACGTCGGTCCGGTAACGGGCAACGTGGCCAACGCGGGTTCAACGGATGACAACACGCCGACGCTGAACGGTACCGCTGAAGCAGGTAGCACAGTGTACATCGCGGTGAACGGTTCTACGTACAGTGTTACCGCCGCCGCTAACGGCAGCTGGAGCTTAACGCCGTCTGCACTGCCGTTGGGGAACCACACGTTTAGCGTGTTCTCTATCGATAAAGCAGGGAACCAGAGTGCGGGTGTTTCACGCAGCCTGACAGTGGTTTCTCCGAAATCGAGCGGGTTCGAAGATTTTAACACTGTACCGTTCCAGAACTTTGGAAAGGGTCTGGTCACACTGCCAAGTGGTCTGAAATTTACGTTAAACGATAAATATTACCCTGGTTATGGTGCGGCGATTTATCAGTGGGGCGTTTCATCCACCAGTCGTGTATTAGCAATGACTGGCGACATCACCATGCATTTTGACGGGGTAAATGCTGTCAGCATGAAACTTTCTGGTGCGAACGATTCCGTCCAGTCTAGCGTTGTGAAGTCAACATACACCGTTTACGACACGGCAGGGAAAGTGATCTCTTCAGGATATCTGCCAGTTGGTGAGTCAACCTTCTCTGTTAATGCCCCGTCGGGACGTGAGATTGGAAATATCGTGTTCAGTATGGGGCGTGGTGCAAGCAGTGGTTTGTCGGGTGGCGGTAACACCATCAATACCGATCAGTACTGGATTGATGATGTCCGCTGGACAGTGAACACACCGCGCTCAGCATCCAGAAGCATGATGATGAACGCTGAAGAGCAGCATGACGATAACGCCAGTGTTGTCAGCACCCTGAACGATCGTGAGATTAACCTGGATAATCTCCAGCACAAGACGATTGATATTACCAACAGCAAGCAGGACAAGCTGAATATCAGTCTGCACGACGTGCTGACCCATGCTGAAAAAGACCTGTTTATCACCGATGGCAATAAACAGCTGATGGTGCAGGGTAATAAAGGCGACGTGGTAAACCTGAGCGATCTGCTGCCTGACAACAGCGACCCGGGCAACTGGACCAACGCCGGTAACGTGAAGGTATCAGGCGTCGAGTACCAGGTATTCCACATGGAAAGCCAGGATGTCGAGTTGCTGGTACAAGCTGGCGTAACCGTCAACGTGAATAATCACTAACTTAAACTTTTCCAGGCCTCCTTTCGGGGAGGCCTCTGGAGGATTTATGACTTTTTTCAAGACCTCTTTATTTGCGGCGCTGTTTACCTCCTCCGCATTTTTCATGCACACCGCCACCGCTGCGGAGAATTTTGGCAAGGCGTATCAGCCTGTTGCACCCGTCGCTCAGACTCAGGCGCAAATTGTTTACTACCGTGACGCCAGTAACAGCACCGGCGGGGCGGCACATATTTATGTGGATAATGAATTCCACGATGCACTGCTGCCTGGCGGTTATACCGTTTTTTGTCTGGCACCGGGCAAGCATAATCTCGGCGCATACCAGAACGATGCACCGCAGTATCGTGGCAAAGAACAGGGTTACAACGTCGAAATGAACGGCGGACAAACCTATTTCGTGCGCGTCAGCCACACGATGAATGCCGTGCCGGAAGCCCGTACGCGCGAGCAGGCGGAGAAGGATTTATCGGGGCTGCGCGAGCAGACCCATGTGCTTTCTCGCGCATCCAGCGTGGAAGCCTGTAAGACTCTGGCCGCGCCTCAGTACAAAGATTACACCCTGTCTGGCGATATTATGTTCCGCTTTGGACAGTCCGGGGAAAAGGGCGTTTCCGCTCAGGGCCGCCAGGCGGTGAAAGACCTGGTGGCGACAATAAAACGTGAAAACGTCGAGCTGAAACAAATTCAGGTGATTGGCCATACGGATGCTATCGGCAGCGATCGTAGCAACTACGCGCTGGGGCTGAAGCGCGCGCAGACGGTACGTACGATGCTGGCAGAAAATGGCCTTCCGGCGCGTTTGATGGTGGCGTCCAGCGTCGGCAGTAACGAGCCGGTTGTTAATGACTGTGCCGCGTCCGGCAAGCGTGAGTTGGTTTCCTGCTATGCGCCAAACCGCCGCGTTGTTGTGCGTGTAAGCGGCGATCAGAACGTGACTGCACCTGAGCAAAAATAATCTTGCGTCCTGCCTTCCCGCAATGGGAGGGCATTCTCTTTTCCCTCGTGTATCCCTCATCAAACCTGTTTCGTGACAAAAAATAACCCGTTCCATTGAGACAGGTCTCATTAATTTAAGACTGTTCCGCGTGACAGAATATTCTTAATTTAAACCAATAAATCAATTTAATTCATTGATTTAAATATAAATAATCAATCAGGAAAAACGCGAAATATGGAATCCTCAACTGCAAATTTTCAGGAGGAACAGCTGCTTGCCGCCGCTCGCGATAACCGACAAAGTGATGATTCCCTGCTCAGAAGTATTGCCTGGGTGTGTGAGCATTATGGTCTCGGTAAAAGCGATGATGTTTTGCTGGCGGGTCTGCCTGTCGAACAACTCCTCACTCCCTCTTTAGCGCTTGATGCGCTCAAAAATGCCGGTGTGACCGGAGGGCTCATCAAGCGTAATAGCGCAGAACTGCCGGAGCAGATCTTCCCGATGATTTTGCTGCGTAAGGGTGCTGGCGGGATGGTGCTGCTGGGACGCGAGCGTCGTAAAAATGCCGAAGACAAATGGGATCTGTTCTATTCCCTGGTCATGCCGGATGTCTCTGACGAGCCGGTTGAACTGAATCATGAAGCGCTTAACGAGCTGTATGTTGGCTACGCGATCGCGGCTAAACCGACTGCGCGTATTGACAGTCGGGTTAGCGATATCGCGCCGCCGCAGCCGAAAGGCCACTGGCTGTTCAGTACGCTGTGGCGCTACCGTCGTTACTATCGTAGCGCCGCGCTGGCGTCGGTGCTGGTGAACGTGCTCGCGCTGGCCACCGTGTTCTTTACCATGAACGTTTATGACCGCGTGATCCCTAACCAGGCGTTTACCACGCTCTGGTCGCTGGCGATTGGCGTGCTGGTGGCAATGATTTTTGAAGCCGTAACCCGTAGCGTGCGTGCTCACCTGCTGGATACCGCAGGAAAAAAAGCGGATCTGATTGTCGGCAGCGTGCTGTTTCGTCAGGCGCTGGCGGTGAAAATGGAGCATAAGCCCGCCTCTTCTGGCTCTTTTGCCAACCAGCTGCGCGAATTCGAATCCGTGCGTGATTTTGTCTCATCCGCGACGCTTGCAACCATTGCCGACCTGCCGTTCGTTCTGCTGTTTATTGGCATTATCTTCGCCATCGGCGGCCCGCTGGCGATTGTCCCGCTGCTGATGCTGCCAATGATCCTGCTGGTCAGTATGGCCATTCAGTGGCCGCTGGCCAAAGTGATGAAAGCCAGCCTGCAGGAAGCATCGCTGAAGCAGGGCGTCCTGATTGAATCCATCGAAGGGATGGAAACGCTGAAATCCGTGGGGGGCGAGTCCTGGATGCAGAGCCGCTGGCAAAAGTTCAGCGCCATGCAATCGTCCAGCTCGGCGGCGTCTAAGCACTACTCTACGCTGGCGATGAACTCGGTGAGTTTCCTGCAACAGCTGCAGACGGTCATGCTGATTGTCACCGGCGTGTACCTGATTGATGCCGGCACCCTGACGCAGGGCGCGTTAATCGGTACGGTCATGCTGGCCGGCCGTGTGACCGCGCCGTTAAGCCAGGTCGTCGGTTTAGCCGTGCGTTATCAGCAGGCCAAAGCTGCGCTGACTTCGCTGAACAAGCTGATGGAGAACCCAACCGATCGCAGCAGTGAGATTGACTACATCAAACAGCCTGAGTTGAACGGTGATATCGAGCTTAAAGGCATTACCTTCTCTTATCCGGCGCCGCCCATGCAGCCAAACCCGGATATCCTCAAAGGCGTGAATCTGACGATAAAACCGGGCGAGCGTGTGGCGATCGTCGGGAAAATCGGCAGCGGTAAATCCACGCTGCTGCGCATCATTGCCCGCCTTTACACGCCGGTGAAAGGGCAGATTTTCAGTAGCGGTCTGGACGTGAATCAAATTGAGCCGTCTGACTGGCGAAACAACGTAGGGTTTGTGGGGCAGGATGCACGTCTGTTTTACGGCACATTGCGCGAAAACATCATGATTGGCCGTCAGAATGCGTCGTCTGATGAGTTTCTTAAGGTACTGCGTTTAACCGGGCTGGACCACATTGCCGCGCGCCACCCGCGTGGCATTCATATGCCCGTTGGCGAGCAGGGCAACAGTTTGTCCGGCGGCCAGCGTCAGCTGGTTTCCCTGGCGCGAACGCTGTTGGCGCGTCCTAACCTGCTGCTGCTGGATGAACCGACCAGCGCGATGGATGCGCAGACCGAAGCCCTGTTCCTGCAACACCTGAAAATCGCGACTGCCGGACACACGCTGGTTGTTGTCACCCATCGCCCGTCGCTGCTGGCGCTGGTGGACAGAATGGTGATTATTGAGGACGGCAAAATCGTCGCGGATGGTCCAAAACAGCAGATTCTGGCTGCGCTCAACGGCACGCCAAAAGCGCAACCTGAGCAGACGCCCGCTAACGACAGTACGCCAGCGCAAGCTGTGCCAGTAAAAGAGCAGGCGGAGGCCAGCGCATGAAATTTCTAAAACAGAAGAAAAATAAACCGCTCTCAGCGCGTGATGCCGCCTGGATGAGCGATATCCAGGAGGCGCTGTTCTCCCAGACCACGCCAAAATCGCGACTGGTGTTATGGCTCATCCTGGCGGTGTTCATCGGCTTCTTAACCTGGGCGCATTTCGCCAAAGTGGAAGAGATCACCAAGGGTGATGCGAAGATCGTCTCAAAAAGTCGCGAACAGATTATCCAGAGCCTCGAGGGCGGGATACTCGAAGAGTTGAACGTCCGTGAGGGCGATATCGTTGAACCGGGGCAGGTATTGCTGAAAATCGACCCGACGCGTGCGCAATCGAGTTATCAGGAGACGCTGCGCAAGGTGGTGGCACTGGAAGCGACCGTTAACCGCCTGCGTGCAGAAGCGTATGGTCTGCCGCTGACCTTTAGCGACCGCGTGAAAAAGTATCCTTCTGAGGTCGAGCTGGAAACCCGCGCTTACAACAGCCGTAAGCAAGCGCTGGAAGAGGGCGTGGCTTCGCTTGAGAAGAGCTATCGTCTGGCGCAAAACGAAATTGCCATGTCTGAGCCGCTGGCGGCACGCGGCCTGCTTTCCGAAGTAGAGTTGCTGCGCATGCGCCGTCAGGCAAACGACCTGCAATCGCAGATTGTTGAGCGCCGCAACCGCTATCAGGCGGATGCCAACGCCGACCTGATCCGTCAGGAGCTGGATCTGGTGCAGGCTGAAGAGAGTCTGACCGGTCGCGAAGATATTGTGAACCGCACAACCATTACCGCTCTGGTAAAAGGCACGGTCAAAAATGTGCGGGTTACCACTATTGGCGGGGTTATTCAGCCTGGTGAACACATCATGGAGATCGTGCCGCTGGAAGATCAGCTGCTGGTGGAAGGGAAGATCAAACCGTCTGACGTGGCCTTCCTGCATGCAGGTTTGCCTGCCATGGTGAAAATCACCGCTTACGATTTTGCAATCTACGGCGGCCTGAAGGGGCAAGTGTCTCTCGTCAGTCCGGATACGTTAAAAGATGACGCTAAAGCTGCGGCGGGCCGTCCTGATGATACGTATTACCGGGTGATGGTCTTAACCGACAGCAGTACCCTCAAAGCAGGGGATAAAGCCCTGCCGATTATTCCCGGCATGATTGCGACCGTGGAAATTCGTACGGGCGAAAAAACCATTCTCGATTACCTGCTGAAACCTATTTTCAAAGCGAAAGAAGCCTTCCGGGAGCGTTAATTTACGATGAAAAAGTATTCTCCAGTACAGCGTCGCCTGGCGGCGACGCTGACGGTACTCTCTTGCCTGATTTCAGGGAAAAGTGTCGCCAGTAGCGAGGGCTTATTAGCCTTTCAACCTGTCGCTCCGCAGGCAAAATCCGGCATGGTGATGGCCTCCACCCCGCCTGCACCTCTCGCGCCACGGGTGGCGCAGAAAAGCGCGGTGGATAACCATGCTACTAGCACAACCCACACCGCGTTTGCGAAAAGCAACGCGACAAACGTTGACCAGCAGACCGCCCGTGCGCCTGGCGAGAATGAAATCCGTCTGCTCTTTAATGATGCGGTCAATACTGCACTGGGTATGAGCCCTGAGGTTCGTGGCGCGCAGTTCAATACCGAGGCGGCACAGGCCAACGTTGATGAAGCGAAAGGGCAACGCTGGCCGCAGGTGGATGTCGGGACGCGTTCAAAAAGCGTCCAGTTCGGTGGCGGAGAACGGGGCTACAGCGACAGTCGTCCGGCGGTGACCGTGAATGTCGCAACCACATTGCTCGATTTTGGTCGTACCAGCAACACCATTAAAAGCCGTGAAGCGCTGCATCTGGCCGCGAAAGAGAATACGGGCGCACAGGCGGAAAACATTGCCTGGCAGGTCAGTAGTGCACTCATTGAGTTGAGTAAGCAGCGCCAGATCATTGTTCTCAGCCAAAAGTACGTGGCGCGTATGAATGAACTGGTCGAAATGCTGGACGGCATTGTGAAGGTTGACCAGGGGCGTCGCAGTGAACTGACGCAGGCCAGAGGGCGATTTTTACAGGCGCAATCTTCTTTAGATACGGCCATATCGCGCGCGCGTGATACGGAAATCATCCTCAACCGCCTGCTGGGGGATACGCCCGTTCCTCTGCCAACTGCAGCGGTGTGGAACCTGAAGCCAGGGGAGCTGAACAAGCAGTTATCCGCCATTGAAAGCCATCCTACCATTCGACAGGCGCAGGCAGAGACCGCATCAGCACTGGCGGATGCAGAAGCGGCGCGCTCTGCCGCCTACCCAACGGTGACGTGGAACGTTGGCAAAAGTACCGGGCGCGATGAACTGGGACGTGAACAGGCGTGGGAAACCAATGTAAACTTAAGCTGGCCGATTTTCCGGGGCGGTTCACAGCGGGCCGCTGAGCTTTCTGCCGCACGCCGTGCAGATGCCAGCAGAGAGGCCATTGAACAGCAATCCCGCGATCTGGATAACCGGGTACGTGCTGCCGATCAGGATGCCCATAGCATGCTGGAGCGCGCGGAGTTGTATCATAACTTATCGATTGAATCCGATCGTATTCGTCATGATTTCTTCGATCAGTGGTATCACCTCGGTCGACGTACTCTGTTAGATGTGTTGAGTGCAGAAAGTGATTTTTACGGCAATCAGGTCGCGGAAGTGACTAACCGTTTTGATGGCTATTCCGCTATTTTTCGTAGCTATGCCAGTTCCGGTACTTTATTGTTATGGTTACGGAATAATAATTAAGTCTTTTTTAAAGATGGCTCACACTGCAGGCATAAAAGAGAATATGTATGAACCCGTTTTCAGGTAAAAAAATATACGTCGCTTTACTCGACGATCACCCGATTGTCCGTAAGGGGATGGAAATTATATTTAGCCAGGAGCCTGATTTCGAACTAAAAGGCAGCTTTGCCACTCGTATCGAACTCATGAATTTTTTACGCAACAACCGTGTTGATGTGTTGGTTCTTGACTATTTGCTTGGTGATGAAGAGATCGACGGTTTACCGATGATCAAACAGCTCATGAGCACCTTCCCGTGGCTGAAAATTCTGCTTTCCTCCACGCTGGAAAACACGGCGATTGTGCGCATGGCGTTAAAAATCGGCGTGCGCGGGCATGTCGGTAAAAGCCGTGATTTATCGGAAGTGGTGAATGCGGCGCGCCAGGTCGCGGCGGGGCGTATCTCCCTCTCAGAAAGCATGGAGAAAGAGTTCTACCTGATTTCCGAGCCTTGTGCAGACACGAAATCGGGTTCAGAGGGTGACAACGCGCCGCAGGTGATTGAGGGCATTGGCCGCCTGGATCAGCTGTCTCCTAAGGAGCTTGAGGTGCTGCGACTCTTTACCGGTGGAATGTCTGTCCTGCAGATTTCAGAGAAATTCAATCGTAGTCGTAAGACGGTCAGCGGTCAGAAGAAATCGGCCATGAAAAAGCTGGGCGTGAAAACGGACTCTGAACTGTTTCTTTGGCACGACCAACTGCTTTAATCCCATTACAACCGATTCATTCGAGACATTATCAGGAGCCTTTTACAGGCTCCTTTTTTATTTCAGTGAGACGGTATCGTCCGATGCTTTGTGCTCAATGGGATGAATATTTCGCAGTGCAGCCGCAAGATGATTGATTGAGCAGGGCTTAAACAGGCAATCATTCATACCAGCCTGTAAACAACGCGCCGTGATCTCATGCATGGCATTGGCGGTAAAGCCGATAATCCAGGCCGCGGCCCTGTGCTGTTCCTGTTCGCGCGTGCGGATTATGTGAGTAAGCTGATAACCATTCATGCCGGGCATGTTGCAGTCGGTAATGATCACGTCGAAATCTGTTTTTTCCCAGATAGCCAGTGCCTCATTTCCCTCTGACGCAAGATACGCATGCTGTCCTAACCAGGCCAACTGTTTAGCCAGCAGGATCCGGTTGGCAGGGTTATCGTCCACGACCAGGATCTTCAGGGCCGGAATTTTGTCTTCGTCTTCGTGCTGCTGGACATCCACGGCCGCCGCCGTTTTTACTTTCGGCAGTGTAAAGGTTGCTCTCACCGTGGTGCCCACGTTTTTCTCACTGGTCAGCATAAGCGTGCCGCCCATGCTTTCGCAGATGGTCCGGCTGATATAAAGGCCCAGCCCCGTTCCTGCGCGGCGGTTGTCTGCCTGACTAAAGGGCCTGAACAAGGCTGCCTGCTGGCTGGCATCGATCCCCACGCCGCTGTCCTTGACGTCAATGATGTAGTGAACGCTGTCATTTACCGGGTCTTCAGCCTGCTGCAGCGTCAGTGATACGCCGCCGACGTCGGTAAACTTAATGGCATTACTTAACAGGTTCGACAGAACCTGCTTGATGCGTAAGGGGTCGGCACAGACATCGATTATGGGTTCCGTCGGGAACGCGCGAGTGAGCTCGATATTTTTCTCAATGGCCACGCCCTGGAAAACCCGCATCATATTGTTAATCAGCGTAGCGAGGTTCGTGGCTTCAGGATTGAAATCGAGATGCCCCCCCTCAATACGGGAAATATCCAGAATATCGCCAATTAATCCCACCAGTCCTTCTGCCGATTCATACGCCACCTCGAGCGCCTGAATATCTTGCTCACCACGGCGTCCTTTTTTCAGCACGATATCCAGCATGCCAATAATGGCATTCATCGGCGTGCGGATTTCATGACTCATGGTCGACAGGAAGACGGATTTTGCGCGGTTAGAATCCTCGGCCCTGTCTTTGGCTTCCTTAAGTTCAACCAGCAGCGCTTCACGCTCGGTGATGACCTCGCGTAATTGCACAAGCTGGGTGTTCATCTGACGACGAAGTGCCGCTTTACGCGCGATCTGTCGACGCAGGTAGAGTGCCCAACCCAGGGCCAGAATAATTAAGACGGCGCTAAAGACGGCAGTGGCAATCAACACTTCCCGATAGCGATACCAGAAGCTGTCGACAACCACCAGTTCGTTGGGCCGCCAGCGGTTGGCCAGATTTTCCAGCTCAACAGGGGGAATACTCAGCAATATTTTATCTAAAATCCCCTGAAGTTCCGGATTGGACAGCCCGACCCCGAAAGAGATCCAGACAGGGGCGTCACCCACAATCGACACCACTTTGAGTTTGTCCTGAAAGTTGGTGAAGATTTGATAGTCACTCATGATCAGAATACCCACTGCGGCATCCGCTTTTCCCTCAAGTACGGTGGAAAGCAGCTGTGATTCATTGCCCACGTGAACAATTTCAATTTCCGGGTAACGCTGGCGCACCATACTTTCCACACCAATGTTTTTTACCATCGCCAGCCGTTTTCCACGCAGGTCTGCCAGCATATGAATGTCGTTACGATTTGTCGCTGTTGCCAGGGAAAAGGCGCTCCGCAGATAGGGGCGGGTGAAAAGAATTTTATTTTTACGCGCTTCACTGGGGGTGATTGAGGCGAGCATATCCGCGCTTGACTCGTTCACCTGTTGAATCAGTTCCTCGGTGGTGCTGCCCGTTTCAAAACGAAACTGTAAACCGGTTCTGAGCGACACAACGGAAAACAGATCGGCGGCAATACCGCGCAGCACACCTTTATTATCAATAAATGAGACCGGGGCTGCATTGTCCTGGCTGTAGATCAGAACGTTAACGATGGGATGTTTCTTGATCCACGCTTTCTCTTGCTCGGTAAAGAGAAGAGATTTCGACCCCTGTGCGAGATCAATCCGATCGGGCTGCCAGAGACGGTAAAGCTCCTGCTTTTCATCTTCTGGCACGGCCTTGATTGCGGCATTAATCAGTGTGAGCAGTTGTGGTTTTTTTTGGCTGACGGCAAACCCCACTTCACGGCTGGTCAGGCGTGAGAATCGCTCAACATGAATATTGTTCAGGTAGTTGCGGCTGAGCGAGTAACTGTTGCCCAGGTAAACCCGCGACTGACCAAACGCCACCGCGCTCAACGCTTCCTGATAACTGTCGAACAGGCGAAAACGGGCGTTAGGGTAGGCGGCCTGAGCCTGTGACAGGGGCAAATAGTCTCTCGGCATTGCGACGTCGGTATCACGCAGATCCTCTGCCAGAGGGGCGGTATCGCTATCGTTGAGCCCCAGCACCGGTTTATCGCTGGCATAGGGTAAAGAAAAGGCAAAGGCATCGTTATCCGGGAAGGCGGCTACGGACGGGATCAGGTCAATATCGCCACGTGCCAGCGCCTGCCACGCCTCTTCAGAGGAGCTAAACACTTTTATCTTAACCGGTAGGTTAAGTTGCCAGGCGACCAGTCCCGTATAATCCGCGCTCAAACCTTCATACTCATTGCGAATGTTACGCATGCCAAACGGTGGGGCATCATAATGGGTCACGCCCACGTTCAGTTGTCGTTGTTGTTTAATAAACGCGGCTTGATCGGCGGTAAGAGATAAACGCTGTAATCCCTGGACCGGTGTTCTCATCAGGATCTTATATTCATCGCCTATCGCTGAAGGCATTGAAAGCGAGAGTAAAACCAGCAGCACAAAAAGGCGAAAATAGTGACGCATATCTCTTTAACTGACTCCTGAAGACGAAGTGAGCCTGGGAATATCTTCCCCGGACATCGGGTGTGCTGTGAATGAAACATCATAAACAACCTGTACGGGCTAGCCCATAACTTACTGTATAGCCGATGAAAAGGCATCCTTCATGCCTGACCTCAGTAATACCGGGGTCGAATTATACCGATGTCATCCTCATTTATGTGTGCGCAGTATGATGAAACAGACGATAAAGGGTGATAAGACCTGACTTGGTTATTTTTTTTAATGAAATAACATCTCATTATAAACGGTGATGGTATTAATTAAGTTGCTGTAAAATACTCAGCTTAAGTGAAATTGAATAAGAGGCGGAAATCGCTTTTTACCTGCCAGTACCGGGGCTGTACTCTCTTCAGGGAATATCAAGACGGGTCTTATCGTGAGCCACCCGTAACAATGAAAAAATCGGCTTAATTTTTCTGATTAAATAATTGAGCGGATTTTTATGCGCCCGGTACCTCAACGTCGACCTGTTAACCACGCCGCAATAAGCCAGCAGTTACATTCCCTGGCGGAGATTTATCGCCAGTCTATGGCTGACGGGGATTACGCCAGCGCCTCGCGCTGCTGTGAAAAAGCCCTGGCCGTATTGCCCAAAAATATGTCAGTGCAAAGTGACTATGCGCTAAGCCTGATGCGTCAGGGAAAGTACGATCAGGCGTATAAAGTGTATCGTAAAATATACCAGTCGCCGCAGCGTCATGAAGCCTCTGAAACCTGGCTGGATGGTTTTGCTGAACTGTGTGGGCACATGGGCAAAACCCAGGAGATGCGCACCTATGGCCTTGAGTCGTTGACGCTGTCGGATCAACGCTTTGGTCACGGCAAATGCTGGCCGCTTCCCTCAACGCCGCCGCGTCCTTTTGATGCCACGCAGCGCGAAAAAAATATTATCGCCTTCAGCCTGTTCGGCGATCGGCCGCGCTATTGCGAAACGCTGATTAAAAACATTGAAGCCGCAAACTCGCTGTTTCCTGGCTGGTGCTGCCGTGTGTATCTGGATAATTCTGTGCCGCAGCACGTCTGGCAACGTCTGCAGGCGGGCGGTGCTCAACTGGTCGATATGAGCCACGAAAAAACCATCTATCCCACGTTATGGCGTTTTCTGGTGATGGACGACCCGACGGTTGAGCGGTTTTTAGTTCGTGATGCCGACTCGTTGCTCTCCGAACGCGAGCAGGTTTGTGTCGAGGCGTGGCTACGTTCGCCCTGGTACTTTCACCATATGCGTGATTATTTCACGCATACCGAGTTGTTACTCGCCGGGATGTGGGCTGGATGTGGCGGCATCTTCCCGAACGTTGCAAGAATGATGCGTGAGTTTGTCGTGCAGTACCGGGGCAATGCGCGCTTCACTGACCAGTATTTCCTGAAGGCAGTGCTGTGGTCCACCGTGCGGCAAAGTCTGCTTAGCCATGATGCTATTTTTGGTTTTCATCATGCCGAACCCTGGCCGGCGCATCCTCCTGTTCGCTGGAAGGCAGAACACTTCCACGTCGGGAGCAATGCCGGGTTTACGATCATGGCCGGGCCAAGCCATAAACAAGACGGGGAAAAGCAGGCTGTGCTGCTGAAAATGGACGGTAATGCCTGGCGGTATACGGCACCCGTGCAGCAGGGGCAGTGGAAACTGCCGATGCCTTTTTTTCTTGCCGAGGGATTTCGTCAGGGAGACGTTAAGGTCGAGATAGTGAACGACGACGATCGTCAGGGGAGCTGAGACAGATTGCGGGACTCCCGGAAACGCAGCGTCCCGCGTGTCGCCAGGACCGCAGGACGCCTGCATTTACATATTATTGAGGGCGACCTGCATACCGACCTGAACCAGCAGTTCCGTTTCCATACCTGAATGCTGATATACGGCATATTGCACGCCATCGACAGTTACTGAGCCCCGGGCTTTCGTCCATTCACCCATTTCCGCGCCTTCGGGAAGAAGGTCCGAGAGGTTAATTTCATCCCCTGCATCACCTTTTATCATCAGTTGCTGGCTGTTATCGTCGGCAAAAAGACGCGCTTCATTCTGAATTAAAACGTCGTCGAGCGTTATTTCCAGCACCACCGGAAATGGCGTATCGCGGTCCCCATCCGTGAGGGCCTCTGGCGCGATATCGCGATTATCAATATTGTTGTTCATCACGGATTAACCTGTTCAAACGTAAAAAAGTACTTTCCTGGTAAAGTGGAGGAGAAATTTTTACCGGGACGGAACAGGCGCGACAATAAGTCCGGTCTTATACTGTCGGGATCTTGTCTGCCACTGAGGTATCTGCGCAGAACAAGACAAAGCTTACTCAGGGTAAGCCGGGTCATCGATATAATTTTATTTTCCAGCATGTTTTATTCAGGGAACGACTCGTACGATGCGTTTTTTATCAGCCCGGCTATTGAGCCTGCTTCTTACCGTGTGTTGTGTAGGGCAACTGCACGCCCAGCCACTGGAACTGCAGCGTCGCGTTCAGGTTAACGCGCCGCATGTCCAGTTCAGTGAGGCGGCGCAACGCTGGCTGGACAGCCATTCCACGCTGCATGTGGGGGTTTGGGGGCAGGAGCAACCGCCGTTAAGCGAAGGGATGGGCCATGGCGTCTTTGGCGGCATTGCCGCTGATTACCTGGCAATGCTGGAAGACAGCCTGAAGGTAAAAATTAAGCTGCATTACTACGAAAACAGCAGTGAAGCGTTACTCGCGCTGAAGCGCCAGGAAATACAGATGGTGGCTATCTGGAATCCGGAACTGTGGCCAAGCCCGGACCTGCAAGCCTCACCGCCCTGGCTGCTGGATAAAGCGGTTTTGATGACCCCAAAATCACAGGGTGAAACGCCTGTCGATCTGCGAAATAAAGTGATTGGCGTCGTCTCAGGAAGCCAGGCCAGTGAAGCGCTTCGCCGCCAGTATCCGGACAGCACCCTGCGCTTCCAGTCGTGGTATAACACCGCCGTCAGCGCGCTGGCCTTTAAGCAAATCGATGCGCTGTGGATTAACCGGGCCAGTGCGGAATATCTTACGCAATACCATCAGGTCAGAGACCTGAGCTGGACGTTCAGCCCGACGATACCTAATCTGAACATGAGTTTTGGTATCGACCGACAGCTACCGCTGCTGGCGGAATCCATCGATACCGTATTTAAACATATCTCGTTAGCCAGCCGTTTACGCATTGCGACCAGCTGGGGCCTGAACCGGAGCTTTGTGATCACCGCCAATCCACTGGGGTTAGATCCCGAGGAGGAAAGCTGGCTACGCGAGCACGGGCAAATTCAGGTCATTATTGACCGCCGTCAAAGGCCTGTCATGTTTGTCAGCGAAGGTGAACCTCAGGGGCTGGTGGTCGATCTGCTTAACCAGTTTAACGACCAGTACGGCATTCGCTTTTCCTTCCTCAGCATTGAAAGCGATGCTGAACTTCTGGCAATGAAGCGCGCTCACCCTGACGCACTGTTTGTTGAACAGGTTATCGATACGCCGCAGCAGACCAAAAGCGGTGCAGCGAAAACGCCTCCGCTGCTTACCACGCCCGCCGTGGTGGTGATGGATCAGGGCATCAAGCGCCCCAGTGATTTCTCACAGTTGAAAGGCGAGAAAATTGCCATTCAGGCGAATGACCCGCTGTTGCCCTGGCTGGACACCTGGTATCCCACCATTAAGCTGGTGAACGTTCCGCATATGGACGACGCCCTTGAACGCTTAAAACGTGGAGAAGTCCGTGGGGTGATTGCACCGCAGTTTATTGCCAGTTATCTCGTGACTCTCCACCATCCAACCCGTTTTCATCTGGCGGTGACCCTTCCTGTGACGCCCGTCGATCTGGTGTTGTCGGCGCAAACGGACAGCAGCCAGCCGATCAATATCCTGAACAAAGCGCTGGCCGATATGCAGCCACGGGCACTGATGCAAATGGCGGGTGACTGGCGTCAGGCGGCGATAGAAAACAGTGAAACCTGGAATAAAAGCACGTTCGTGAACTCCCTGCTGTGGGGCATATTGCTCTTTCTGGTCGTGGTGGGCTGCTGGCTGTGGATCCAGTATTTGCGCCGTGCATTACGCCGCGGCAACGTCTGGCAGCAGAAGCTGGCTGAGCAGCTGAAATTTACCCAATCACTGATAGACGCCTCTCCTGTTGCGCTCTATGTCCGCGATCGTCAGGGGAATTTACTGCGTTATAACCAGGCCTGGAGCGATACTATTGGCCTGTCAGGGCAGGATCTGAAAGGTCTGCCGATCACCGCCATCAATACGGTTGAGCCTTCAGAGCTGGCGGCGATCGAAGCCCGCTATCGCCAGGCATTGCAGGATGGTCAACCGCAGAAATGGTCCGCCAGGTTTCAGGTGGGTGAGCAGCCACGATACTTGCAGGGGTGGGTCGTGCCGTGGCATGACGGGCAGGGCGAGATTGGCGGGTTAATTGGCGGCTGGCTGGATATCACCGAAAAAGAGCTGTTGATTGCTCAACTCTCTGAAACAAAAAGTAATCTTGAGCAGGCGATTGCCAGTAAAAATGCCTTTATGCTGAGCATGGGGCATGAGGTTCGCACACCGCTTAACGTGATTACGGGTCTTCTGGAACTGGAACTTCAGGCGCTGGACGAGCGCCATGAACGCAACGAGAATCTGAACCTCATCTGGGAGTCCTCCCTTAATCTGCTTTCGTTAATTGGCGACATGTTCGATGTTTTCCGTGCCGATAACCCGCAACTGCTCGGCTTAACGCGCAGCACGAACCTGCCGCAGCTGATTGACAGCACGGTCGCCCTCTATCGTCAGCAGGCAGAAGCGAAAGGCATGAGCCTGAACGTACTGATCGAGCTTTCAGCGCAACGCTACGATACCGATCCGCTGTTAATTATCCGCATTCTGTCGAGCCTCCTGCGCAATGCCATCAAGCATGCTGACGGCGATGCCATTGATATCGAGGTGTATGAGGGAACCCGTGACCCACAGGTTGAAAGCGTCCGGCTGGTGATTGAGGTGTGCGATGGGGGGCCGGGGATTTCTGAAGGAACCCAGGCACAAATCATCGAACGCGCGAACAAGGTGACGCTTAAATCTGAGTGGACCGATACCGGCTTTAGTTTGCCCGCCTGTCTGCATATGGCGCGCGCTGCCGGGGCGGAGGTGCGCATTGAGAGCGAGCCGCACGAAGGATGTGTGGTGAGTTTCCTCTTTAATGCGACACCCTCAGCGAAAATAGCCCTGCATCATCCGGCACCGGACAGCGTAGCCAGTCTGCACATCCTGGTTGTGGATGATTATCCTCCCGCGCGTCAGACCTTACAGCAGCGACTCGAATCATGGGGACACCGCGTCTCTTTGGCCACGCAAGGAGAAGAGGCGCTGGCAATGTGGAAAGCGCAGCCAGCGCGTTATGCCGCCATTATTACTGACTGTACTATGCCGGTTATGGATGGTTACGAACTGACCCGGCAGATCCGTGAGCATGAACGACGGGAAGGGCGTAAGGCGATCCCCATTTTTGGCCTGACGGCCATGAGCGGCACAGAAGCGGCCGCAAGCTGTATTAATGCCGGGATGGATGAATATCTGGAAAAACCGCTAACGCCGCAAAAATTGCAGGAGATGCTGGAGCGGTATTTCGCCAGTGCCGGAAAGACGGACGCCACCGTTGACGATAAAACACGCCAGCTTCAGCTCGAAATGATCGCCGTGAATCATGACGACGCCGAACACCTTAAACAGCGACTTGAACAGCGAGAGCGCGACAAGGTTGGCCGCATGGCGCACCGGATTAACGGCGGTGCGCGGTTGATGAATTTTACCTCGCTGAAAGAGGCCTGTGAGGCGCTGGAACTCGCCTGCAACAACGAACAAGGCTGGGAATCCATTGAACCGTTGGTCAGTCGTGTGCTGGAAGAGATGGAACGGTTTAACGCGTGGCTGGAACGCCAGGCGTGAGACGTCAGCAAGAGGGAATGTTGCGGCATAACGGCGATACCAGGGCAAATATCCTGCACCCTGACGCTGATTGGATATACTTCATGTGGCAGGTTGTGCTGTTTCCGGATTTTTCAGCCAGAGCGGAGACACCGCATCGTACATCCTGCAACGGGCTCCAATGAAAATGTTCACCATGAAACAGTTATGGAGGTGTGGAAGATGGGATTATTAAGTTTTGTGAAAGAAGCGGGCGAGAAAATCTGGGATGCCGTATCCGGCGGTAGCAAGGAAGATCAGGCCGACAAGCTGAAAAAACATATTGATAGTCTTAACCTGCCTGGTGCCGAAAAGGTCAACATTAATGTCGCGGACGACGGTACGGCGACGGTGACCGGCGACGTGGGCTCCCAGGAAGATAAAGAAAAAATTCTGGTGGCGGTAGGTAACGTCACCGGGATTGGTCAGGTCAATGATAGCGTGACCGTCACCCAAAGCGGGGTGGAAAGCCGCTATTACACGGTGAAATCCGGCGATACCCTGAGCGCCATCTCAAAAGCGATGTATGGCTCTGCCAATGAGTATCAGCGTATTTTTGAAGCCAATAAACCGATGCTGACGCATCCCGACAAAATCTACCCGGGTCAGGTACTGATTATCCCGGCTAAGTAAGCCGTCAATCAGGACGTGTTAGCGATGTTTGTAGGGAGTCTGTGATGGGATTATTAGATCAAATCGGCAGCCTGGCCGGCGGGCAGGGCGGTAAGACGGAGCAACTCCAGGCGATCATGACCTGGATTGAGCAGCAGGGCGGCATTCAGGGGATCCTCGAAAAATTCCGCAATGGCGGCCTGGGCGGCGTTGTCGAGTCGTGGCTTAGCCAGCAGAGTAATCAGTCGGTGAACAGCGAACAGATCACATCGGTGTTTGGATCGCCTGCGCTGCAGGATCTCGGCGCAAAACTGGGCGTGGATTCTCAAACCGCGTCGACGCTGATTGCTGAATACCTGCCTAAAATCGTCGACGGTCTTTCACCGCAGGGCGAAGCCCCGGCCCAGGGCGACCTGATGTCTGCGGGACTTAATCTGCTCAAAGGTAAGTTCCTGAGTTAGTACAATCCGCAGCGTCATGACGCCGTGTACATACCAGGCCTGTATTCAGGCCTGGTATGTAGTATCAGGCTTAATGGGAAGAGACAAATATCGATGCCTGCTGCACAGGCGGAACGGCGAAATTACGCTGCATGCGTTTTATTTCCTCTGCGGGTGGCAAACCAAACAGCCGTTTGAATTCACGATTAAACTGCGACGGACTTTCATAACCGACGGCGTAGCTCGCGGCGGCGGTGGTAATATGCTGACGCACCATCAACATCCTTGCCTGGTGCAGGCGCACCGATTTCACATATTGCATCGGCGGCATACGGGTTATCGCTTTGAAATGGGTGTGAAAGGTCGGCACACTCATTCCGGCCTCCATCGCCAGTTGATTAAGCGTTAACGGCTCAGCGTAGGCGGCATGGATGTGCTGCAGCACTTTGCCAATTTTGCCGAACTGCCCCTGTAAGGCCAGCGCGGCGCGCATGGCCTTGCCCTGGGCCCCCGTCAGGACGCGGAAATAGAGCTCTCGCACCCGCGCCGGGCCGAGGATCGCCGCCTCAAGCGGATTGTTCAGTACTTCAAGCAGGCGCAGCACGGCCGTTTTTACCGCGTCGTCCATCGGGCTCGACATCGTGCTTTGTGGCGCAGTGGGAGGATGAGGGGCGTGATGCTGCTCAATTTGCAACATCAGTTCAGCGGCAAGCTGAAAATCCAGATGCAGATATATCGCCAGCAAGGGGTGTTCTGCCGATGCGTCGGTTTCCATCACAAACGGCACCGGAACCGACACGGCCAGATAGTGCTGTTCATCATACAGATAGGTCTGCTGACCGAAAAAGCCGCGTTTGCTGCCCTGGCAGACAATCACAATCCCCGGATCGTAAAGCACGGGCGTTCGCGCAAGCGGGCGGTCGGCACGCAAAATTCGCACATCAGGCAACGCCGTCAGGTTGTACCCCTCCTGCACCGCCAGTGCTTTTACTAAGGTAATCATCCCGGACATCACTGCACCTCATAAAATCAGGCAATAAAAAGAGAAAATACGGCCTAAAAATACGGCAGAGCAGAGAATACCATGCAACCTTCACTGTTCATGGGAGTTATTTATGGCATCTGCAAAAACAATCTTAATCACCGGCGTTAGCAGCGGCTTTGGTCGTGCTCTGGCGGAGGAAGCCCTCGCCGCAGGCCATCGGGTCGTGGGGACCGTGCGCACCCCCGAAGCAAAGCAGGCATTCGAGGCACTCGATACGCAGCGGGCATTCGGCTGCCTGCTTGATGTCACGGACTATGCGCACATTGATGAAGTGGTTACGCAGAGTGTGTCTGCCGTCGGCCCGATTGATGTCCTTGTGAACAATGCCGGTTACGGTCACGAAGGCATACTGGAAGAGTCCTCGCTCGCAGACATGCGCCGCCAGTTTGAGGTGAATGTGTTTGGCGCCGTTGCGATGATCAAAGCCGTGCTGCCGGGCATGCGCCAGCGTCGTCACGGCCATATTATTAATATCACCTCGATGGGCGGTTTCATCACTCTGCCCGGCATCAGCTATTACTGCGGCAGTAAATTTGCGCTCGAAGGCATATCAGATACGCTGAGCAAAGAGCTTGCTTCGTTCAACATACATGTCACTGCGGTGGCACCGGGCTCGTTTCGCACCGACTGGGCAGGACGCTCGATGGTACGCAGCGCGCGCAGCATCCCGGACTATGACGCGTTATTCGAACCTGTCCGCCAGGCTCGTCAGGAAAAAAGTGGTCAGCAACTCGGCGACCCCGTAAAAGCGGCGCGCGCCATGCTGGCTATCATTGAGAGCCAGAACCCGCCGACGCATTTATTGCTTGGCAGTGATGCTTTGAGTTTAGTGCGGGAAAAGCTCGCGCGTTTAGGTGAGGAAATCGATCGCTGGGAAGCGTTAACACGTTCAACGGACGGCTGAGCGGTGAACACGGGAACATGATTACAGGCCGGTTTGCCACCGGCCAGTACCGGTCGCGGCGAAAGCCGCGACACTAGGTTGATTGCTGGCGTTCAGGGCAGACGGTATTGCGACGCCATGCCCCGGGGGCCTGGCCATACTGACGCTTAAAGCTGCGGTTGAAGGACTGCTGGGAGTCAAAGCCCAGCGCGATCGCCACGTTCAGGATCGGTTCATCGCTGTGGGTTAAGCGCTCGACCGATTTTTGCAGCTTTTGTGCACGAATATACTCGGCCAGCGGATACCCGGTATGTTCCTTGAAGATCCGCTGGAGATGCCATTTCGAGTAGCCGGCGCGCCTGGAAACGGTGTTAATGTCCAGGCGGCTTTCAAGGTTGTTGTCGATCCAGTCGAGTAGATCATGAATAAATGCGTCAGTGTTCATGGTTTCCCCCACGCCGCGTTTTAAAAAGCATTTTTGTCTGTTGCATTTAAAGATGACTCGCTCTGACATTAAATGCAAGTTTTATTGTTGCATTTAAATCCTTGCCGAAAACGCGCCTTTTGCCCCTGAGCCAAATAGCACATAAAGTGTATTAATTATTCTTGCACTAAATCTGACGCCTTCCTACAATCGCCGCGATAGTGTATTCGCAACTGTTACAGTTTTGTGGCGATGAACGACACAAATAGTCTCAAGCCAGTCCGGACAAAGGAAGTGGCGCCGCGTCTCCCGCAGCGTCTTGCCCGGCGGCTACCATTACCGGAATAAAAATAATGAGCCTGCAAAAACCCTGGGTTAACGTTCATCTGACGGCGCTGGGAGCGATGTTCCTCTCCATGCTGCTTGTCGGATGCGATGACGGCGTGGCACAAAATGCCGTCCCACAAGCGCCCGCTGTGAGCGCCGCTGACGTGGTAGTGAAATCCATCAGTCAGTGGGATAGCTTTAACGGCCGGATTGAAGCGGTGGAAAGCGTTCAGCTGCGCCCCCGTGTCTCCGGCTACATTGATAAAGTGAATTACACCGACGGCCAGGAAGTGAAAAAGGGCGAGGTGCTGTTCACTATCGATGACAGAACCTATCGCGCTGCGCTGGAACAGGCGCAGGCCACCTTAACGAGAGCCAAAACGCAGGCCAGCCTGGCGCGCAGTGAGGCTAACCGTACCGATAAACTCGTCAATACCAACGTCGTCTCCCGTGAAGAGTGGGAGCAGCGCCGTTCGGCCGCCGCTCAGGCGCAGGCCGACATTCGCGCCGCGCAGGCGGCTGTTGACGCGGCACAACTTAACCTGGATTTCACCAAAGTGACCGCGCCTATTGATGGCCGCGCCAGCCGCGCGCTGATCACCAGCGGTAATCTGGTCACAGCGGGTGACAGTGCCAGCGTCCTCACCACGCTGGTCTCCCTGAAAACGGTTTACGTCTACTTTGACGTGGATGAAGCAACCTACCTTCACTATCAAAATCTTGCCCGCAGCGGGCAGGGCGCGTCCAGTAATCATCTGGCACTCCCGGTTGAGATTGGTCTGGTGGGGGAGGAGGGTTATCCCCATCAGGGCAAGGTGGATTTTCTTGATAATCAGTTAACGCCGAGCACCGGCACCATCCGTATGCGCGCGCTGCTGGATAATGCGCAGCGTCAGTTCACGCCAGGACTGTTTGCCCGCGTACGCCTGCCGGGCAGCGCTGAATTCAAAGCCACGCTTGTCGACGATAAAGCGGTGCTGACCGATCAGGATCGCAAATACGTTTATATCGTTGATAAAGAAGGTAAAGCGCAGCGCCGCGATATCACGCCGGGACGTCTGGCCGCCGGTTTACGTATCGTGCAGCAGGGGCTGAACCCTGGCGATAAAGTCATCGTCGACGGTTTACAAAAAGTGTTTATGCCGGGTATGCCGGTTAACGCGAAAACCGTTCCGATGACCGCCAGCGCCGCGCTTAACTGATCCCTTACCCGAGAATCCGACATATGGACTTTTCCCGCTTTTTTATCGACAGGCCGATTTTTGCCGCAGTACTGTCGATTCTGATTTTCATCACAGGATTAATCGCTATCCCGCTGTTGCCGGTGAGCGAATATCCTGACGTCGTACCGCCAAGCGTGCAGGTGCGCGCGGAGTATCCGGGTGCCAACCCGAAAGTGATTGCAGAAACCGTGGCGACGCCGCTGGAAGAAGCTATCAACGGCGTTGAAAACATGATGTACATGAAATCCGTTGCAGGCTCTGACGGCGTACTGGTAACCACCGTGACGTTCCGCCCGGGTACCGACCCGGATCAGGCGCAGGTTCAGGTGCAAAACCGCGTGTCACAGGCCGAGGCGCGTCTGCCGGAAGATGTACGACGTCTGGGTATTACCACCCAGAAACAATCACCGACGCTGACGCTGGTGGTGCATCTGTTTTCGCCGGGCGGCAAGTACGATTCACTGTATATGCGTAACTACGCCACGCTTAAAGTGAAGGACGAACTGGCGCGTCTGCCGGGCGTGGGTCAGATTCAGATTTTTGGCTCTGGCGAATACGCGATGCGCATCTGGCTGGATCCCGACAAGGTGGCAGCCCGCGGGTTGACGGCCTCGGATGTCGTGACGGCGATGCAGGAGCAAAACGTTCAGGTTTCTGCCGGACAGCTTGGCGCCGAGCCGCTGCCGAAAGAGAGCGATTTCCTGATCTCCATTAACGCCCAGGGGCGTCTGCACACGGAAGAAGAGTTTGGCAATATTATTCTGAAAACGGCGCAAGACGGCTCGCTGGTACGCCTGCGCGACGTGGCGCGTATTGAAATGGGCTCTGGCAGCTATGCGCTGCGTTCCCAGCTCAACAACAAAGACGCGGTCGGGATTGGTATCTTCCAGTCCCCGGGTGCGAACGCCATCGATTTGTCTAACGCCGTGCGCGCGAAAATGAACGAACTGGCCACGCGTTTCCCGGAAGATATGAAATGGGCAGCACCGTACGACCCGACGGTTTTCGTTCGCGATTCCATTCGCGCGGTTGTACAGACCTTGCTGGAAGCGGTGGTGCTGGTAGTACTGGTGGTGATCCTGTTCCTGCAGACCTGGCGCGCGTCGATTATTCCGCTGATCGCGGTGCCGGTATCGGTTGTGGGGACGTTCAGCATTCTCTACCTGCTTGGCTTCTCACTGAATACCCTGAGTTTGTTCGGGCTGGTGCTGGCTATCGGTATCGTCGTGGATGACGCCATCGTGGTGGTGGAAAACGTCGAGCGAAATATCGAAGAGGGGCTTTCTCCGCTTCAGGCGGCGCATCAGGCGATGCGTGAAGTTTCGGGGCCGATTATCGCGATTGCGCTGGTGCTGTGCGCGGTGTTTGTACCGATGGCGTTCCTCTCCGGAGTAACTGGCCAGTTCTACAAACAGTTTGCGGTGACTATCGCGATTTCGACGGTGATTTCCGCCATCAACTCGCTGACGCTCTCGCCGGCACTGGCAGCGCTGCTGTTAAAACCGCACGGTGCCCCGAAAGACTTCCCGACCCGGCTTATCGATCGTCTGTTCGGCTGGCTGTTCCGTCCGTTTAACCGCTTTTTCCACCGTAGCTCAAACGGTTATCAGGGGCTGGTGGGGAAAACGCTCGGACGTCGTGGCGCGGTGTTTGTTGTATATGTGCTGCTGCTGTGTGCGGCTGGCGTCATGTTTAAAGCGGTCCCCGGCGGGTTTATACCGACCCAGGATAAGCTGTATTTAATTGGCGGCGTGAAAATGCCGGAAGGTTCTTCACTGGCCCGCACCGATGCGGTGATCCGTAAAATGAGCGAAATCGGGATGAATACCGAAGGCGTGGATTATGCGGTCGCTTTTCCTGGGCTTAATGCGCTGCAGTTCACCAACACGCCGAATACCGGGACGGTCTTCTTTGGTCTGAAACCGTTCGATCAGCGTAAACACACGGCGGCGGAAATTAACGCTGAGATCAATGCCAAAATCGCTCAAATTCAGCAGGGCTTTGGTTTCTCCATTTTGCCACCGCCGATTTTAGGGCTGGGGCAGGGGTCGGGTTATTCGCTGTACATCCAGGATCGCGGCGGTCTGGGCTATGGTGCGCTGCAAAACGCGGTGAACACCATGTCCGGTGCGATTATGCAGACGCCGGGGATGCATTTCCCGATCTCAACCTACCAGGCTAACGTTCCGCAGCTGGATGTGCAGGTTGATCGAGATAAGGCGAAAGCGCAGGGCGTGTCGCTGACCGATCTGTTCGGTACGCTGCAAACCTACCTGGGATCGTCTTATGTGAACGATTTTAACCAGTTCGGGCGTACCTGGCGCGTGATGGCGCAGGCCGACGGGCCGTTCCGTGACAGCGTGGAAGACATTGCGAATTTGCGCACCCGTAATAATCAGGGCGAAATGGTGCCAATCGGCAGTATGGTGAATATCAGCACCACCTACGGGCCGGATCCGGTGATCCGTTATAACGGTTATCCGGCGGCGGATCTGATTGGCGATGCCGATCCGCGCATTCTCTCTTCGGCACAGGCGATGACGCAACTGGACGGAATGTCTAAGCAGATCCTGCCGAACGGGATGAATATTGAATGGACGGATCTGAGCTTCCAGCAGGCCACTCAGGGCAACACGGCGCTGATTGTCTTCCCGGTCGCGGTGCTGCTGGCTTTCCTGGTGCTGGCCGCACTGTATGAAAGCTGGACCCTGCCGCTGGCGGTTATCCTGATCGTTCCGATGACGATGTTGTCCGCGCTGTTTGGCGTCTGGCTGACCGGGGGCGATAACAACGTCTTCGTGCAGGTGGGGCTGGTGGTACTCATGGGGCTGGCATGTAAAAACGCGATTCTTATCGTTGAGTTTGCGCGCGAGCTGGAGCTTCAGGGGAAAGGGATTATGGAAGCGGCGTTGGAAGCGTGCCGCCTGCGTTTACGCCCGATTGTGATGACCTCCATCGCCTTTATTGCCGGGACGATTCCGCTGATCCTCGGCCACGGCGCAGGCGCAGAAGTGCGCGGTGTCACCGGGATCACGGTGTTCTCCGGGATGCTGGGCGTGACGCTGTTTGGTCTATTCCTGACGCCGGTGTTTTACGTGACGCTGCGTAAATTCGTTACGCGCGGCAAACCGGTCAACGACGTTTTACCTGCCTAGGTTTTTACAGGGCACAAAAAAACCGCCTTCTCGTTAAGGCGGTTTTTTTTCGTATCAGGAAGAGCATGACTACGCTTTTTTATGCAGGCCTTCAATTTCAGGCACCGGATCGCACCCGCTGGTATCGGCTTTTTTGACCTTTTCCAGCGCGCTGGCCACGGTATGTTGAGCCAGAACCTCTAACGAAGCCTGCTCCGCTTCATCGGCGATAGATTTGAAGTACCAGCACGCGTTGGCGCTGACGACGCAGCGAGCCGGTACGTCAGGACGCGACGCCCACAGCTTTTTATCTTCTATGACAGAAACATAGATATCACGCAGGGTGATCTTATCCGCCGGACGACCAAGATGAATAGAACCGTTACGGCCAAGGGTTGAGACGATAATGCCGTCACGCGTAAGCGGAACCATTAACTTGCGGATAAAGCTCGGATTTGCTTCCAGTCCGTAGGCCAGAATCGCACTCGTCGAACGTTCACCCGATTGCTCCGCCATCGCTACGCTGAGAACCATCTGCAAAGCTGTCGGGAAGCGGTAATCTAACATTTCATTGTCCTGGGTTGCGGTGAATCTTGTTCTTTTTGGCACCGCAGAGGTGAATAATCAATAAGTAACAATATAACAAATACGGCAATTTTTTTGAAGCAGACAACGCCTGACCTGGCCCGTAAAAAAGCGTTTACGCTTCGCGTCGAATGGCAGCATAAGACCCATCCATACGCTTTACCGATTGTATAAGCATCGTCTATTTCATCATGGCGACTGATAAAAATATTATGAAAAAATGCTGATCGAATCGCCGCTGATTTTTTGAGCACATAAAGGGAATGACATTACCCTCGTCAGAAGAAAAGGAGTCAGACCTATCCTGTCATTCATACATTAAAAAGCGGGAACGGGTCTGGTTTCTGTTTGAGTTGCCCGGCAATCTCGTTGAGTTTCAAGAGTGCTTGTTTTAACTGGCTGAACTCCGTTCCGCCAATACATAACCTGACGCCGTACTGATCCGACTGTTGACCCACTTCAGTCGAGGCCGGTGCTGTCACTTTGATGCCTGTCGCCAGCGCTGCATTGTAGAAAGAGTGCGCGTCATCGCGTGAAAACGGTAACCAGAGATGAAAGCTGGGCAGCCCCGAGCGATAAACGTGCTCCCCTAAAATGTCGATAGCGAGTTGGTAGCGACGCCGGGTTTCGTGTTCAATTGCGAGGGTGACGGTTTCTGCTGTGCCATCAATCAGCCATTGCTCCATGATGGAACTGCTTAGCGGAGAGACCATCATCGCCGTTGCCCTCAGCATGGATTCTGCTCGTGAATACAGCGCCTCTGGTACCAGCAGCCCGCCAATCCGCAATGCTGGATTAAGGATCTTAGATAAGCTATTCACATATAAGGTGATATCGGGGGCTATTTTGGCAATCTGTGGCAATTCTGTCGTGCTCATCAGCCGATAAACATCATCCTCAATAATCTTTATGCCCCTTTCCCGACAAACCCGAACCAGTTCCTGGCGGCGGGCCAGGCTCATAATGCGTGTGGACGGACTTTGTAAGAGCGGCGTGACATAGACAGCACCGCCTTTTTCCGCATTTTCATCGAGGATCTTTTCCAGAACAGAGACATCCATGCCTTCGTCATCCATCGGGATCCCCACTAATGTGAGCTTCAGTAAATGCGACAGCTGAATCAGCCCTGAATAGGTTTGAGCCTCAACGTACAGTCGGCCAAAAGGTTCACAGACCGTAGACAACGCTACAGAGAGCGCATGCTGAGCACCGTTCGTTAAGATGAGACGCTGGTAATCTGCCGGGACACCCAGACGACTGAACCACTGCGCAAGAAGCCGCCGGTGTTCATCATGGCCCGTTGCCGGGGCGTAAGTGTTAAACATATCCATGTCAGGACGCCGGGCGAGGGTGGTGAGTGTCTTACTCAGTGACCGGGAGGTCAGCGCTGCCGGCGGGGTGTTTTGCGACAGGTCGATAAAGGTTCGGCTTCTGGAATTGGCCAGCGCGACAAACATTCCGCTGCCCTTAACGCTTCGAACCAGACCCCGTCTCTCCAGGATCCCATAGGCTTTCGTTACAGTACCCACCGCGATACCGAGCGTATCTGCCAGTTCACGATGTGCCGGAAGGCGCGCGCCGAGCCTCAGCAGGCCTGAAAGAATATCGTCTGACAACGCCTGGACCAGCCGATCGGTAGGGGAGGAATTGCCTTCTGCAAGACGGGGTTGCCACGGAGAACGTTCGCGCATGAGGTTACCATAAGTGTAATGTGACACTATTTATATTTACTGATAGTGTCACATCTTTTATTCTGGCGCCAGTATTTGAAATAGTTGAAATGAGCGAAACGCATGAGTGAACAACGTGTGGATGTCAGTTCTGCCAGACCGTTACTGGATAAGAGTGAAACGAAGAAAAAAGAAATCCTTCGTGGCCTGAAAGATGGGTTACCCGTATTACTGGGCGTGATCCCGTTTGCGCTGGTGTTGGGTGCGCAGGCAAGCCATAAGGGGCTCACGCCTCTCGACGTTCCCTTGATGACAGGATTAAATTTTGCCGGCGGGTCTGAATTTGCCGCCATACAAATCTGGACGTCGCCGCCACCTTTTTTACTTATTATGGCCGTAACATTACTGGTAAACAGTCGTCATATTTTAATGGGGGCGACGCTGGTTCCCTTACTTTCTCGTTTTCCAAAACGAAAGGTTTTACCTGCGCTTTTTTTTATGACGGATGAGAGTTGGGCACTCAGTTATAATGACGCGCATTCCAGAAATAACAAAACGGCGCCGCTGTTCAGCATGCCGTATTATATGGCGGTCTCTTTATCTTTCTATACGATGTGGGTTTTCTGTACCGCACTCGGCGCGTTAATTGGCCCGGTGCTGGGCGATGTTCACCAGTATGGTTTTGATATGGCCTTTCCGGCGGTCTTTCTTGTGCTGGTCAGGGGCATGTGGAATGGCATTCGTAAAGCCGTGCCCTGGATAATCAGTCTGGTCGTCTCCGTGGCGGTATGTCACTTTATTGCCGGCCTGTGGTACGTCATTGCTGGCCCTTTAGCAGGATTAGCCGTTGCCGCATTTTTAGGGGGAGAGGATGCCTGATTATCAGACCTTCATCGCCATCGTATTAATGGCACTCACCACGTATGCAACGCGTGTGACCGCTTATCTTATATTACGAAACCGGGTGCTTACGCCCAGGGCGATGACGGTACTTAAATCGTCTCCCGGTTGTGTCATGCTGGCTTTCATTGCGCCTTTTTTTGCCTCCGGAAATCCTGCAGATCTGATCGCGTTAGGGTTAACGTTGGTTGTTGCAATGCGCTTTTCAATGCCGGTGACGGTGATCTCCGGCGTGATGTTTGCCTTTATACTTCGCTATTATTTAGGGTAAGTTTCCAGACCTGCCGCGCAACCAGAAACAGAACCGACTTCTTACGTCCCTTTCCCCGCCGCTGTGCGCGACGTGGTAATGTTGGCGTCGAACAGGTTCTGCGTTGAGGATCCCGCTATGACCACGTTTTATCAACTGACAGCCACCCGTCTGGATGGACAGCCTGTCGCTATGCTCGACTTCGCTGGCAAGGTGGTGTTGGTCGTGAATACCGCCAGCCAATGTGGCTTCACGCCACAATACGGCGACCTTGAGGCGCTTTATAAGAAATACGCCGCTCAGGGGCTGGTGGTGCTTGGGTTCCCCTGCAACCAGTTCGGTAAACAGGAGCCCGGCGATGCCGACGACATTGCCAGGACCTGTCACATTCATTACGGTGTGAGCTTCCCGATATTCGAGAAGATCGAGGTCAACGGAGCCGCAGCGCATCCGGTGTTTCGCTATCTGAAAAACGAATTGCCCGGCGTGCTGGGGGGACGAATCAAATGGAACTTCACCAAGTTCCTGATCGGACGCGACGGTAAACCGCTCAAGCGTTTTGCGCCGATCACCACCCCCGAGAAAATGGAAGCCGCAATCCTTGCTGCGCTTGCAAGCTAAGTATTGTGGTCATGATGGCCTGAACTCAGGGGGGGGATTCATTGCAGGGGCGTTTATCGCGCATCGCAGACGCCATGACCGCATCTAAAATAGCACTCACGGAAAGATGTCACTCCCTCTCCTCATGCTATATCTCCATAAACATACCCATTAATGAAAGGACGTATGGAGATGCTGAGAGGCAAAAGAGCGGTTATTACGGGTGGGGGCAGGGGATTTGGTCAGGCGCTGTGCGTATGGCTGGCGCGGGAAGGCGTTGAGGTAGAATTTTGCGCGCGGCGGGCTGATGATATTCAACAAACCTGCAGTCTTATCACTGCTGAAGGCGGTATGGCAAAAGGGTATATCTGTGATTTAACCCGGCCTGAATCCCTTTCTGCGTTTTCTTCACAGCTATTAACTTCAGACAAGCCCATAGATATTTTAATTCTCAATGCTGCCCAGTGGTTGTCAGGAACGTTAGACGACCAGCCTGATACCGACATTATTAATACCGTCAGTTCCGGCCTGACAGCGTCGATTCTTCTGACGCAGGCTCTGCTGCCTGGATTAAGACGTTCAGACAGTGCTGATATCGTCTCAATTATCTCTTCCTGCGGGATCCCGAATTTCACGGATTCAATTGCGCACCCCGCTTTTTTCGCCAGCAAACATGGGCTCAGCGGATTTACAACAAAACTCGCTCAGCAATTGTCCGAAGAAAATATTCGGGTTACCGGACTGTACCCTCCTGATTTCGAACTTACAGGGTTAGATTCGAGTGTTAATAGCCAATGCAGAATGGGAGAGCGGCTCTTGAACGGGCGATCGGTCTGGGAATCGATTCGTTTTGTGTTGGTTCAACCGCGTAGTTGCCATATAAGTTGCCTCTACTTTCAAGGTCCAACCCGCGAAGACCTGAGTGATAGGGTCTAAATCGGGTGATGTTAAATAGCACGGTTTTCGCACAGAGCAGCAAGTTGATACCAGATGAAACAGGCTGCTCTGTGCCCTAAGTGGATGCGTTGAGTCAATATGGGGGTTATGACAATTCAGGGATACCGACAGGATATCCGGAAGTTGACATTAAAGGGGTGAAATTGCCTCAACAACATGCTGGAAAACGTAAGGGTCAGAAAGTAGCTTAAATTCTTCATCATCCGGGTAAGTGACCGCCACATGATAGTTTTCTCCAGCAAATGCCTTCACTGACTGCAGATCCTGCCAGTAAGTTGCCAGAAAGAAATGCTCCCAACTTCCCTGCGTTTCTCTGCGAACGAACGCGCCTTTGTTCCCCGATATGCTCCTGGAATGCTCTACCCCTGTTTTTTCAAGGTGTTTTGCAAAACCTTCCGCATGTTCAAGCGGAACACATCCATGCCAGGTCCTTACAATCATTAGTGTTCTCTCTTTAGGGACGGTGAGGGTATAACCATATCATCAGAAAGCACCTCATGGTGTGATTAACGAAGAGCGTTATCTCACACATCGATTTATCGGACATTCTTCACCTTGCTTCAGACTGAATCTCATGACCACGATAAATTTAGGTCACTTCCGTTTTTCGCTCACAGTTGCATCCAGCCGCTGTGTACCGCTAGCGGCAAACATCAGTGCTCTGAGGAGGGAAGCGCTGCAGCGCTCTTTGTTGAGATAGCTCCCTCAATTCGGTTTTCCTTACGCTATGATAAATCATTATATTTTGCTCAAGGGCCATATATGAACATCTCCATCTGCAGACCAGACGAATATGATGATTTGGCTGATATTTTTATCGAAATGGAAACCTACTATAACCAGACGCTTTGCCTGTCCAGGCGTGACATGTCCGTGTATCTGAGGGATAAGATCTTTGCAGCCGACTCCGGTACCGAAGTTCACAAAGTGGTTTGTGATGGAGTTATCGCTGCGTTCTCATGTGTATCAGTGATGTACCCCTCTCCGCGTTTTTTAACTGACCTGCTTATCCGCTTATCTCGCTTCGAATGCATAGCTATGGAGCCGACATGAATTACAGAACGGTACTGGACTTCTGGTTCAGTGAACAGAGTCAGACAAAATGGTTTGAACGGGACGATAACTTTGACGCCATAATCAGTGACCGCTTCACGACCTGCTGGCAAATGGCATGCCGGGGAGAGCTCTCCCATTGGAGAGAGAACATACTCGGGCGTCTGGCAGAGATTATTGTACTGGACCAGTTTTCCAGAAATCTAAACAGGGAAAACGCGCACGCATGGGCACAGGATGGCATGGCGCTGATCCTGTCTCAGGAAGCAATTCTCAAACCAGAATGGCATCAGCTCAGCGTTATGCAACGGGCATTTTTGCTTATGCCCTGGATGCATTCAGAATCAGCTGCAATCCACGATAAAGCCACTCTTCTTTTTAATGAGCTCGGAGACCCTTCCTTCATGCAGCATGAACAGGAACATCGGTCCATCATCCTTCAGTTTGGTCGTTATCCACACCGTAATCGTCTTCTTGGGAGGACATCAACGACGGCTGAAAAGACCTACCTTAGTGAGAATTAGACCCGATTAGCCAGTGCGCCGTCGTTATCAGGCTTGTGTGAAATGACATAGTGTTGAGTCCTGATAAGAAGTTACATGCACCTCTTCCACAGGAATGAAATTTATTCCGGATAGGGTTTTTTAATCGCTCTGATCAGGATATTTAAAACCGAGTGATGTTTTCATCAAAATATGTTTCTCACGGGTTCCTGTGTGGCCGGAATATAAGTACAGCGAAAGAATTTATTCACTCAGTTTTTCACGGAGGAAGTCAATAAAACGCTGCGTTTTTGCCGGCAATAGCCGGGTTTCAGTTACGGCATAAACAGAAATTGCTGAGGCCTGCCACTTTGGTAAAATATTGACCAGAATCCCTTTGCTGACTTCTTCCTGAACCAGTCCCGCTGATAAAAGACTTATCCCCATATTCATTACGGTAAACTTTTTGATCATACCCATGCTGTTCATCAGGAATCGTCCCTGCACTGGCACCTTTACTCTTTCTTGTTCACGTAACAGCTCCCATTGAGGGGAACTGTCTGTACTCATGCGAAGGCACTCGTGCAGGACAAGCTCTGCAGGATTTTGAGGAGCGCCGTTTTTACTGATGTACTCCCGGGAGGCGTAAAGAAAGCGCGGTAGTTGGGCTATCCTTCTGGCGATAAGAGTTGAATCTGCAGGCTCCCCCAGCCTGATGGCCACATCATAAGGCTCTGAAATCAAATCCACCTGACGCGGTGTGAAATCAAACTCAAAACTGATTCCGGCATAATGCTCAGAAAACTCAGCAATGATCGGTGCAAGATAAACCCTAGCGAAATCAACGGGTAATGAGGCACGTAATACCCCGCTAGGCTGTGCGAGCATCTCACCCAGCTGTTCGTGTGCCAGTCGTGCTTCATCCACAATTCTTCGGCAACGTTCATAGTAAATAAGCCCCGCCTCCGTGAGTTCCATCTTACGCGTGGTGCGATGTAAAAGACGCAGTCCGATCTCTTTCTCAAGCAGGCTGATACGCCGGGAAAGTGTTGAATTAGGCATGCCGAGTGATTCCGCCGCCCCTCTGAAACTGCGAAATTTAACGACCTCAACGAAAAGCGCAATGTCATTCAGCATCACCATTCAATTGCTCCACCAATGGAATAATGTTTTCTATTTTACCCCATTTATCCTTTTCTTTGTTTAATGCATGCTCTGAAGACTGCGCTTAAGGATTGTTTTCCTAAGCAAGCGGAATCTCCCGAATTGAAAAGGCTGTACTGGCCCCGGTTATATCTCCAGACGGCCAGTTCGCGGGATCGGTTTAAATCGAATATCACCATGCAGGAGTAATACGATGAAATTTGAAAGATTTACGAATGACAATTCCGCCTTACTGCTCATAGACCATCAGACAGGCACCATGGGATGGGTAACCTCGACCACTTTTGACGAAATGAAACGTAACGCGCTGATTCTGGCAAAAGCCGCGGCAATTCTAAACCTGCCGGTCATTCTGACATCAAGCATGGAAGAACATGCCCAGGGACCGTTGCTGCCAGAACTGAAAGAGATTCAGCCATCTGCATTTGAAAACCGTATCAAGCGCCTGGGGATCGTTAATGCAATGGACGATGAAAATTTCGCCAACGCCGTAAAGGCCACTGGCCGTAAGAAAATCATTATTGCAGGAGTCACTAACGACGTCTGTACCGTCTACCCCGCCCTGACGCTGGTGAGCCAGGGTTTTGACGTGCAGGTTGTGGCTGATGCTGGCGGTTCTCCGACGAAGATGGCTGATGATATTGCGCTTCGCCGCATGGAGAAGTCTGGCGTTACTCTGACCACGACGAACCAGCTCATAGCTGAACTGGCAGGAAGCTGGGCAACGGAGGCGGGAGCGCAACTGGCACCTATGCTCATAAGTTAATTTTCCGCTAAACATCAGGCCCGAGATACGCCCCGTTTCATCACTTCAAACTCTGACAGAGAGACATAAATGACCATTCTTGTAACAGGCAGTACCGGAACAATCGGTTCCCATATTATTGAAATTTTGACCGCGAAAGGTGCGGATGTCCGTGCGCTTATACGTGCAGGTAAAAAAACGGATTTTCCTGCAGGTGTGCAGACAGTTACTGGTGATATGACCGATCTCGAGAGCATGCGGGAAGCACTGAAAGGCGTAACAACGCTATTTCTGCTTAACGCCGTGGTGCCGGATGAACTGACTCAGGCGTTGACCACCCTCGATCTGGCTGCTGATGCAGGTATCCAGCGCATCGTATATTTCTCTGTTTTCAATGGCATACTGTTCAGTGACGTTCCGCATTTCACAGCTAAATACAATGTGGAAAAGGCCATTGAGGATCGGGGTCTATCGGCAACCATCCTGCGGCCGGCCTATTTCTTCCAGAATGAGTTAACCCTGAGAGAGGCCATTATGCAGTACGGGACTTATTCTCAGCCTCTGGGTAACCGCGGGGCAGCAATGGTTGATGCCCGCGACATTGCTGAAGTGGCCGCTCTTGAACTGCTCCGTCGGGAACAGTCTCAGGTTCCGTTACCACGATGCATTATCGATGTTGTGGGTCCAGATCTGATCACCGGGATGGAGGCCGCCACTATCTGGAGCGAAGCAACAGGCAAGGACGTTATTTATGCTGGTGACGACCTGAAGAAGTTTGAAGAAATGATGCAGCAGTTTGCTCCGGCTGTTTTAACCCGCGACATCAAGATGATGTTCCGGGGTTTTCAGAAATACGGGATGATCCCGGGAGAGTCTTCACGTGACATCCTCACCGGTATGCTGGGCAGACCGTTGCGCAATTATCGCGATTTCGTTCGTGAAACAGTTCAGAGCTGGAACGCACAGGCATAACCATTGGTCCCAAAAATAGATTGTGGCTGATGATGCTGCATATTAAAAACATCAGGGCAGGCATACCTGCCCGTTGCTGAGAAAATGATGAAAGAGATTATAAAAATAGACAAGACCCGTAAGCGGGGACACCAGGCAGGCGGCTTTGGTATCGATATTCTCTGGCCAGGCCTTGTACTAAATAAAGGTGACAGCGGGATTGGTGGGATTGGCAGAATAGACCATGCGGCAGTTTCTCCGGGAACAGTTATCCCGATGCACTCGCATAAGGATGATGAGATCCTGACTTATTTGCGCAGCGGACTGGTCAGGCATCTGGATACTGAAGGAAACAGTGAGGAAATAAGCCCTACACGTCTTATGCTGATGGGAGCAGGGCATACATTTCAGCATGAAGAACAGGTCCTGAACCAGGGTGGGAAACTTGAAGGACTACAGATATTTTTGCGTCCAGTTACACCTGATTTAAAACCATGTGTACAGTTTCACGATTTTGATACCGCATTCAGTCTGAACCAATGGCGTAATATTGCTGGCCCGGACAATGCGCCCCTGGTTATTCGCAGCAGCGTATGGATTCAGGATGCACGACTGGAAGCGAACACCTCTCTGCCGCTTCCGGTCACTCCGGCAGAAAATATCTCCAGACTGATATATGTTTTTGCAGGTCAGGTGAACATAGAGGATGTCATTTTGCATCCGGGAGAGAGTCTGCTCGTCAGTTCTGAAAAATTCACCCTCATGGCGACAGCACAAAGTGACGTTGTTCTGTTTACAACGGATATTGCCGCCAGCGTCTTCAAGGGCGGTATGTTCAGCGGAAATATCCTGTCTCACTCTTAGAATTTTTTTCGATAAATGGCAGCAGCTGTAATCGCGAATACGATATGACTGGGATCTTTTTCCTGGAGCATTATCGGGGCAGGAGAGGCAATGCATCGTTTAAGCATATTTATTTGACAATAAATACGGTGATCATAGCCTCATGAATCCGATTCTTACTGACCCCGATGAGCGGAGGGCCTGCCAGTCAAGATCAACCGCAGCCTGTTCAGTCTGTTAACCAAAAACAAGCCCTGTACGCGGGAAAGCGGCCTGATACCGTTTCATATCCGCTACACAGCAGGCTTCCTGTTTCCTCCCTGAAGGCCATTTATGGTGTGGCCTTTTCGCCCCTTTGTTATATAAATGTTCCAGATGCGGGACATATACTGGTTAACAACAAATCTGAAGTAATCTGAACAGCGTGTCTGGCAATAACGATTAGCATCCGGAGAACGCCTGAGAACAATGTCAAACTCAGACCATTATTTTGAACGTATAGAAACAATGGCTGGCACGGATTATTTGTTACGTGCCGGCGAGGGTGTACCCGAAAAGGGCGTTTATATCCGACCGCACGTTCATCTTGAGCACGAAATCATGTGGTTCAGACGCGCTTCGGGTTACTTTTGTATCGGCAGTGAAAAGTTCCCGGTCACAGACGGAACTCTGGTTTTCGTATCCTCAATGACACTTCATGATATGGAACTGGCTTACACGTCCGATCATGAACGTTATCTTTTGCAGTATAACGATGCCGCCATTTATCGCCTGAAATTCCCCCTACCGACATGCAAACAGAATACGGGGTTTATCATGCAACCTGACGCTTCTGCCGTTGCCCGGATTCAGTTCTTATTCGAATGGCTGACGGAGCAGCATCAGCAGCTTTGCACGCAAAATGAGATCGACCCAGTCATGCTGTTGCTCCTTAACACGGTCCTTTCTCAGGCCCGATTCACCGAAACCCTCTCCGTGCGCCGTGAGCAACATAATACCTTCAGTAATATCATTGATTTCGTTGTGCAGATTGAGCGTGACAGGGATTTCACCCTGTCACTAACACAGGCAGCTGAACGCTGTCGGCTTTCTCCAGCGCATTTTTCGCGCACGTTTAAAAAAATAATGCATGTCAGCTTTAAAGACTACCTTGTCCGCAAGATGGTGGCCCGCGCAGCGGAGCTGCTGCGTAACACCCGCCTTTCCGTCACTGAAATTGCACATCAGTGTGAATTTACGGACAGCGCCTATTTCTGTTTCCGGTTCAGAAAGACGATGGGCGTCACGCCCGGGGCTTTTCGTGCTGCCAGCCGATCTACAAAACAGTTATCCACCCGGCATGATCCGTTTCATGAACCGGAAATGTAAATAGGCTGCATTTTCCGCCTCTGCTCTGGCAGAAATATTTCTGTTCTTGCGCTTCTGACGTTAATTTCCAGAAAAGTGATCGGGCGTTCACCTGAACAGCATAAAAATTATATTTTCTACCTGTTTCTCTCTATCAGGTCTGCGCTGAGAGGCTTAATTTTGATATCTCAACAGACGGGTATGCCCGTACGCATCCCCTGAATATCAGAAGGTATCAACATGTCTGCACTCACATTCAGAGAAAAGCTGGGTTACGGCCTTGGGGACGGGGCGTCAAACATAATCTGGCAGACCATCATGCTGTTTATGGCCTATTTTTACACGGATGTTTATGGACTCAGTGCCTTTCACATGGGCACGATGTTTCTTGTTGTCAGGATAGTGGATGCTTTTTTTGATGTTTATATCGGTTTTCTGGCGGATCATACATCAACCCGGCATGGCCAGTTCAGGCCCTATCTGCTGTGGTTTTCCCTGCCTTTCGGTGTGCTGGGTGCACTGACATTCTTTACGCCGGAAACGGGTGAGACCGGTAAAATTATTTACGCCTATGTTTCATATACGGCTTTGTCGCTGCTATATACGCTGGTCAATGTCCCTTACTGCGCAATGATAAACAACCTTTCACGCGATCCGCTTGAAAGGGTCTCCATGCAGTCTTTCCGGTTTGCGTTCGCCGCGCTGGGTGGGCTGATTGTCTCTGCCGTTGCTCTTCCCCTGACCCGCATTCTGGGAAATGGCAGCCTTCAACACGGCTATTTTTTCGCAATGATGCTGATGGGCATTATCAGTACGGTCATGTTCTACCTGTGCTTTTTCATGACGCGTGAGAGATACACCCGGCCAGTTGATCGCTCGCAGAAATTTAGCAGCGTATTCGGCGAATTGCGTCAGCTCGCGAATGATGCCAACTGGCGAAGCATCTTTATTCTCAACGTTGTTAACCTCACGGCAGGCATCCTCAAGACCGGCGGTGCCATGTACTTCGTCACTTATTACATGCACCGTCCTGAACTGGTCAGCATCATGCTCACCATCATACTTGGGGCAAAATTTCTCGGCTCTATGTGTACGACCAGACTTTTTGGAAAGCTGGACAGGCTGTTCGCATATAAAATGGCGATGGCCATGCAGGCGGGTATCATGATCCTGCTTTTCTTTATCCCCGCAAAACATATACTCGTCATTTTCACCATCACCGGTATTGTTCATTTTATTAACTCGACGGCGACACCACTTCAGTGGAGCTTCCTGAGTGACATCATCGACAGTATCGAAAGTAAATTAAGCAAATCATTCAGCGGGCTGGTTTTCTCGACCAATCTGTTTGCTATCAAGGTCGGTATTGCCCTCGGCGGCGCACTGACAGGTTTCCTTCTGACGCTGGGTGATTATACCGGCGGTGAAGGAGTGCAGAGCGACGCCGCCGTGCTGAGTATACGGCTGCTTTTTACCGTGATCCCAGCACTGCTCATACTGAGTCTGATTTATATTCTGCGCGGTTATAAACCGCACACCGATCCCGTAACCAGTGAAAGTAAATCGGAGCCGTCAGCGCTGACAACAGGGGAGAGTCGATGAGCACAATACATAACCCTTTACTGCCAGGGTTTAATCCGGACCCGTCGATTATTGAGGCAAACGGAGCCTTTTATATCGCTACTTCCACGTTTCAGTGGTTTCCGGGGATCTGCATTTATAAGTCATTTGATTTAAAAAACTGGAAACTTATTTCCTGTCCACTCAACAGGCTGAGCCAGCTGGATATGAAAGGCAACCCCGATTCAGGCGGGATTTTTGCACCGTGTCTGAGCGAGGATAAGGGTATTTTTTATCTGGTCTATACCGACGTTAAAAGCCTCAGCGGTCGCTTCTGGGATACTCATAATTATATCGTCACCACGCATGATATTGAGGGGGAATGGTCTGAACCGGTATACGTTAACAGCAGGGGAATTGATCCCTCTCTGTTCCATAAAAAGGACGGAACCAAATGGCTGGTCAGTATGGAGATGAGCTATCGGGATGGCGGTAAAGCGGGTTTCCCCAGATGGAACGGCATTATTCTTCAGCAGTACGATGAAAAGGAGCAGAAAGTCACCGGCGAAACGCTGAAGATTTATGCGGGCAGCCGCCTGGGGACGACCGAGGGACCTCATATTTATGAGCATGGAGGCTGGTATTATCTAATGACCGCTGAAGGCGGGACGTTCTACAATCATGGCGTCACGATGGCGCGAGCTCGCAGGCTTGAAGGCCCCTACGAAACGGATCCCGGCGGACAGATGCTGACTGCACGCTATGACTGCCGTTTGCCACTGCAGCGTACCGGCCATGCAGACCTTATCAGAACGGCTTCAGATGAATGGTTTATGGTGCACCTATGCGGCAGGCCTCTTCCTTCACGGGGAAGAAGCCCTATGGGCCGTGAAACAGCTATTCAGAAAGTGTACTGGAGCGAAGACGGCTGGCTGCGGCTAAGCAACGAAAAGAACACGCCAGAAATGATTGTTCATACCCGGCTGACGGAGCGACCCTGGCCTGAAACCGCTTCACGTGACGACTTCGATTCGCCGAACCTTGCTCTTCATTACCATACTCTTCGTGTTCCTTTGCCGGAGTCGGTGTGTACATTGACGGCCAGAAAAGGCTGGCTGCGGCTTTACGGAAAAGAATCACTCAGTTCTCTTCATACACAGAGCCTTATTGCAAGACGCCAGACTGATTTTGCTTACAGGGCGCAGACCTGTCTTGACTTCAACCCGCGATCATTTCAGCAGATGGCTGGATTAACAACGATATATGATACTGCCGGTTATATTTATCTGTATGTCTCTGTCGGCGAAAACGGGAAGCGGACCGTTAATCTGCTGATTAACGATCTCAATACTTTTTCACACCCTGCCGGTCCGGGCATCGACATTGAAAGTGAGCTACCTGTTTATCTTCGGGTTGATGTCAGGTATGACGCCGCCTTTTACTATTATTCTCTCGATGAACAGAACTGGCATAGCGTCGGAGATTATGTCGAGTACAGCAAGTTATCAGATGAATACTATAAAGAGAGAGGATATGAACGTTTTACCGGCACCTTTGTGGGACTCTGCTGTCAGGATTTTACCGGTGAAAATGTACATGCTGATTTCGATTATTTTCTCTATGAGCCTCTCAGTTGATGTTCCCGCTACATTCTATAAGCCCGCGAACAGCTTCATTAAGATAGTGCCCTGAGCGGCTCTGAACAGATGCTTACAGGCGGGCACTTCAAAAGTGCTTCGGACATCCACATAAAGCCCTTAATTTGCGGCTATTGAAGTCCGCTTCACGCCCTGAGACATTCGACAAGCTTTTTTATGGCTTCAGTAAGGGCGACTTTCGCGCTTCCAGTGCCAGCAAATACTTCGCTTCATCGTACTGGGTCTTGGTCTTCCAGCAGCGGTAAATGATCCTTATCCATTTGAAGGCCAGAGCCCGGATTGCAGACTGGTGAGATTTTCCTTTTTCTCGCAGTCCCCGATAATAAAGTCTGGCCCAGTATGATGAGTTAACCGTCTTGGCAGCCCATTCAACAAAGGTTTGCCGGACGAACTTGGCACACTGCCATCGCCAGTGAACCCAGGATTTCTGGCCACTTCGTTCTGTCACCGGTGCAATACCTGCGTAGTTTTGAATTTCTTCAGCGCTGTTAAACCGGTCACGGTTATCACCAAGTGCAGCAAGCATTCGTGGTCCCAAACACGGCCCCATGCCCGGAAGTGATTTGAACAGCCCCGAATCTGGCAATGTGTCAAACAGCGTTTCGATTCGTTCGTCATAGGTTTTGATGATTTCACTCACGACTTTAATTTGTGTCGCCAGTGCTGTTGCCATCAAAGCATTAGCCTCTATAACACTCGGGTCTGTCGTCAACGGAATGGCGTTATCAATACTCACAACACGCTGCTCGGTAAGGGCCATTGCGCGGCCACCTTTGGCATTGAGAAAGTTGCGGATCGTGTCTCGCCTGGCTCGTTTTAGTTGTTGCAGACTGGGCCATCGCATAATCAGTTCACACAATAGCAAGCTACCCCGATGTGAGAACCACTCCAGGGGCTGAGGATAATACTGTTTGAGTGTGTTGATTAGCCGGTTCACAAAACGGCGCTTATCTTCAACCAACTGACGACGCTGCTCAACCAGTTGCTGGAGTAACCGGATATCGGCATTGTCGGGTTCAATGGCTTTTATCTTTTGGGGATAACGCAGCATTAACTCTAATGCCAGCTCGGCATCCTGCGGGTCATCTTTAGCACCGCTGGGCGAGAAGGCTTGCCGGTAACGAGCCAGAGACAAAGCGTGGACGGGGAAAACGGTGATAAATGGATATTTCTGAAGAGCATACACCACGGGACCTTTCTTCAGCTCAACGGCGATAGCGATCCTGCCTTTTACCTTCTGGTGTAACTCGGTAAGCCAGACATCAAGCGCTTCCGGCGTATGTTCAATCACATGGAATGTGCGTTCACCGTTTTTAAACTGAACACAGACATCGTGCTTTTTATCTGCCCAGTCCAGACCAACGTGCGCAGCAAATTGATTAGTCTCAGTCATCACCAACTCCTTTTTATCGGGGATTGGTATGCATTCCACGCTCTTCGAAAGAAATATAGCCAGCAGTTATCTGCATGCCCTGAGTATTCGTTAGCGAACGTGGAGCACCTACTGGCTCGAAAGAAAAGCGGCGATCATCGCATGATTCTCGCTCAATATTCGTAACCAGTAAGCGCATACCCTGAATCACTTCAAAGTGTAATTCTCAGGGTGCGAATGACTATA
>NZ_WCIM01000033.1:0-264 GCF_009025585.1 Enterobacter sp. 198
GGCGGGCTATCTGGTTCAGGTTATTGCCCATGCCGGCAAGCTGGCGCAGCAGCGCCGGCGAGAGTGAGGGGAGCTTTCCGGAACGTGCCGGCTTTTCGTCCAGGCAGATCTGCCGCATCCACGCCGCCAGCTGCCTGCCGTCGCAGCGCTCGAGCAGCCGCCGGTGCTCGTCCTCCGTCACCCACATGGTGAGCATCTTGCTCCGTTTCTCTGACAAACCGGCCTCCTGATAACGCCGGGACGGGCGGGAAAGCCTTTCCCGGT
>NZ_WCIM01000033.1:416-3837 GCF_009025585.1 Enterobacter sp. 198
GGATATATTCCGCTTCCTCGCTCACTGACTCGCTGCGCTCGGTCGTTCGGCTGCGGCGAGCGGAAATGGCTTACTGGCGGGGCGGAAATGTCCTGGAAGATGCCAGGAAGAAACTTAGCAGGGAAGCAATAAGGCCGCGGCGAAGCCGTTTTTCCATAGGCTCCGCCCCCCTGACAAGCATCACAAAATCTGACGCTCAAATCAGTGGTGGCGAAACCCGACAGGACTATAAAGATCCCAGGCGTTTCCCCCTGGTAGCTCCCTCGTGCGCTCTCCTGTTCCTGCCTTTCGGTTTACCGGTGTCATTCCGCTGTTATGGCCGCGTTTATCTCATTCCACGCCTGACACTCRGTTCCGGGAAGGCAGTTCGCTCCAAGCTGGACTGTATGCACGAACCCCCCGTTCAGTCCGACTACCACGCCCGTTCCGGTAACTATCAACTTGAGTCCAACCCGAAAAGGCACGACAAATCGCCATTGGCGGTAGCCACTGGTAAACAGGATGTGCGAGAGATGTATCGAGAGTTCTTGAAGTGGCGGCCTGAGTGAGGCTACACTGGAAGGACAGATTTGGTGACATGTCTCGCACAAGACTGTTACCACGGTTCAGAAGTTCCCCAACTTACTGAACCTTCGAAAAACCACCTCCCCAGGTGGTTTTTTCGTTTTCAGAGCAAGAGATTACGCTCAGACATAAATGATCTCAAGAAGATCCTTTCAAGGGGCAGAATTCTTTAGCGCCTAATCATTTCAACGTACCATTCGATGATGCTATCAACTTGATGGTCACAACCTTCGAAAAAGCCATTAATGCATTGCTGTTCCAAGAGACAGACTTTAGAAAAAAAAGTCAGTTCACTGAAAAGCAATGTAAAGCCCTATTTAGGCCTATCATGTACGTGAAAATTTAATAATTATTCTGGTTTCAAATATCAAGTTAAGTTAAATATTAATACTCCATCACCACCAAAAAGCTAAACGCCATAATTCACGTCTTTTTTTTCTATGTCTGAATAACTAGCCCTTTGCTTTAACAAGGCTGGAAATCGAGCAACAAAATTAAACTCAGTCTGAAGCTTCTTCCACAGAATATCCAAGCAATAAAAATGCTTCACCATCGCCCCAGACTGTTCGCCGAGATGAACTGAATTCTGCAAACCGATTACTGAATCAAAAAAAACAGCCATTAACTTCGTTGCAAACGGTCTCTTAACAATATAACCAGAAGCGGTTTGAGAATTTACAACACGATAAAAACCATTCTCATTGTCGATAACTTCAATTGGTACAGCTTGGTTATGAGAAAGAAGAAAAACGTCCCATTTATCTGAGCAAGCAACAGCTTTTGTAAGATCATCTAAAAACGACTCTTTGTTATAAATTTCAAAATCATCTTCTAGAACAACTAGGTACTGGCATTCAGACTCTGATATGTAACTGGCGATTAAGTTAGCATGACTCAGACTAGCTCCAAGCGCACCAAAATCAGGTTTACTATAAGCCTTGAAAAAAAAGTCATCTCCAGCCGAGATTCCGGCAAGGGAGAATTCCGCTACGCACTCAGCCTTACGATCATCACGATGTTCAAGATTAATAACCTTTAAAAAAACATCACCAGACATAAAACACCTTTTTTTGAAAAAATAACCGCATAAAAATTAGAACAATCGTCGAAAAGACACATCGATAACAAATCGAAGCAGAAATTTCGATTTACCATAACATCCGTTGCCCGCACCGCTGAAACGGGGTTGGCTGCGTTTCCGGTGCCAGACGCGAGAAAGTGGCGACAGACATAACGAAAAAACACCAGAAACGCAGCCGCTGAATATTACACTGGTGCATAGTCATGCAGCCAGATGCATGGATGTTAAAGTCACACTAAAATCCGCGCCAATGCCTTAAAAACCGACAAATGCTTCTCCAGCCAGTCCCACAGCTCCGCCGCCAGATACAGGCAGTTAAGCAATGATTCAATAAGATTTAACAGCTTCATTTCCCGCTCCTGAATAAGTCGTGACCTTTTTGATCACGAACCTATTTAGCGGGAGAAATAAGAGCCCCTCTTCGTGCGGGTTGTCAGCTGCCTGGATGGTTTAAAGTGTCGGCCCGCGGTAGGTTTTCTGCGGCTGGCGCTCCAGCTCCAGTGTTTTCTGATACTCATTCTCCCTCTGCCGGAGCTCGATGGCATTCAGTTCCCGGACAAGCGGCGCAGCTGCTCGCTTAAACTCAGCACCTGCGTGCTCAAGTCCGACACGCGCTCGTTCAGCACCGCGTTCTCCCGTTGCATAAGCCCACACATGCTCCGCCATTCCGCGAAGGCGCTCTCCCATTCGTCCAGCCTTTGCGAGTAGTCCTGCTGTAGCTGCTCTAATGCGCTCAGCAACTGCTTTTCCAGCTCTGTCATTTTCCGCTACTCCTGTTTCAGGCGGATCCATGTCGTCCCGTCGTAGGGGATGGCTTCGGTTTGCATCCCGGGCGGCAGGATAAGAAACCTCCGGCCGTCGCGGCTCTCCTGATAGCGCACTCCCCACGTCCGGGCAGTCATTTTCGCCAGGGTATCTTCCTGCTGACGAAGATGCGTGTAATTGTCGGTTATCTGCTGCCCCTGCCACCACAGTATGCTCCCGCTCGTGCCGATCAGCAGCGCTGACACCATCAGGATGGTGAACCATGTCCGCCCGGCAGTCCGCAGTACGCTCCGCCGGTTTTTCTCCATCGCCTCGCTCATACTCTGCTCGTGTGCGAGGATGGCGTCGCTGATTCTCCTCGCGCTTGCGCTCAGTTCCGCTCTGACAGACTGCTCGTGCTCGCTGAATGCGGCTTTCAGCATCTCGCCGGTACTCTGCTTCTGCGCTTTCGATTGCTGCTCTAAGTCCTTCGCCAGCGTTAAAAGACTGCTCATAGATGGCTCCCTTCAGTCGGATGTTTCGCCCCCCGTCCGGGTCGGCAATGCTGATACTGCTTTTCGTGGTGCGCACCACCTCAAAACCTGACCGTTCCAGCGCCTCAGTGACGTCCTGACGGTTTTTCAGCTCCCCGGACGAAGCAAGGGTCAGCAGTCCGCGCGTGATGGCTTCAGTGGCCTCCTGCTTCGTTTTCGGCAGTCCGGACGGCGTGACCAGCGCCCGGCGGTTTTCCGGCGCGTTCGGGTCATGCAGCCCCAGTCTGCCGTTCACGATGGTCTGCCAGGCATCGATGCGCGGCCGGTCGGCGCGGTCGTAGTACGGCTGGAGCCGCCTGCCGGTCAGCAGTTCGGTATTGGGGATCAGAAAGTTCAGCTCCAGACGCCCCTTGTCCGCGTGCTCCACCCACAGAATGCTGTACTGATCTTTATCGAGTCCGGGCATCAGAACCCGCTCGAAGCTGGCCATCAGTTTTTCCCGCTGGCCGGGAGGCAGATCGGCCTCCGCAAACGACAG
>NZ_WCIM01000034.1:0-334561 GCF_009025585.1 Enterobacter sp. 198
TATAGTCATTCGCACCCTGAGAATTACACTTTGAAGTGATTCAGGGTATGCGCTTACTGGTTACGAATATTGAGCGAGAATCATGCGATGATCGCCGCTTTTCTTTCGAGCCAGTAGGTGCTCCACGTTCGCTAACGAATACTCAGGGCATGCAGATAACTGCTGGCTATATTTCTTTCGAAGAGCGTGGAATGCATACCAATCCCCGATAAAAAGGAGTTGGTGATGACTGAGACTAATCAATTTGCTGCGCACGTTGGTCTGGACTGGGCAGATAAAAAGCACGATGTCTGTGTTCAGTTTAAAAACGGTGAACGCACATTCCATGTGATTGAACATACGCCGGAAGCGCTTGATGTCTGGCTTACCGAGTTACACCAGAAGGTAAAAGGCAGGATCGCTATCGCCGTTGAGCTGAAGAAAGGTCCCGTGGTGTATGCTCTTCAGAAATATCCATTTATCACCGTTTTCCCCGTCCACGCTTTGTCTCTGGCTCGTTACCGGCAAGCCTTCTCGCCCAGCGGTGCTAAAGATGACCCGCAGGATGCCGAGCTGGCATTAGAGTTAATGCTGCGTTATCCCCAAAAGATAAAAGCCATTGAACCCGACAATGCCGATATCCGGTTACTCCAGCAACTGGTTGAGCAGCGTCGTCAGTTGGTTGAAGATAAGCGCCGTTTTGTGAACCGGCTAATCAACACACTCAAACAGTATTATCCTCAGCCCCTGGAGTGGTTCTCACATCGGGGTAGCTTGCTATTGTGTGAACTGATTATGCGATGGCCCAGTCTGCAACAACTAAAACGAGCCAGGCGAGACACGATCCGCAACTTTCTCAATGCCAAAGGTGGCCGCGCAATGGCCCTTACCGAGCAGCGTGTTGTGAGTATTGATAACGCCATTCCGTTGACGACAGACCCGAGTGTTATAGAGGCTAATGCTTTGATGGCAACAGCACTGGCGACACAAATTAAAGTCGTGAGTGAAATCATCAAAACCTATGACGAACGAATCGAAACGCTGTTTGACACATTGCCAGATTCGGGGCTGTTCAAATCACTTCCGGGCATGGGGCCGTGTTTGGGACCACGAATGCTTGCTGCACTTGGTGATAACCGTGACCGGTTTAACAGCGCTGAAGAAATTCAAAACTACGCAGGTATTGCACCGGTGACAGAACGAAGTGGCCAGAAATCCTGGGTTCACTGGCGATGGCAGTGTGCCAAGTTCGTCCGGCAAACCTTTGTTGAATGGGCTGCCAAGACGGTTAACTCATCATACTGGGCCAGACTTTATTATCGGGGACTGCGAGAAAAAGGAAAATCTCACCAGTCTGCAATCCGGGCTCTGGCCTTCAAATGGATAAGGATCATTTACCGCTGCTGGAAGACCAAGACCCAGTACGATGAAGCGAAGTATTTGCTGGCACTGGAAGCGCGAAAGTCGCCCTTACTGAAGCCATAAAAAAGCTTGTCGAATGTCTCAGGGCGTGAAGCGGACCTATAGTTGCAAAACCTGCGAAAGGCACAAGAACCAAGCCCTCAGACGGAGCATACGTTTCTGGCTAAATGGGACCATCAGATCATCAAATGTTGCTTCTCTCATGATCAATGAGCCATTCTTTACGAGAAATGCCGCCACCATAACCGGTCATCTTTCCATCTTTTCCAATTATTCTATGACAAGGGATCACAATCGCAATCCGGTTTGCACCATTAGCAGCAGCGACTGCACGTACGGCATTTGGCTTATGAATCCGTAGTGAAATCGCCTGATAGTGTGAGGTCTCCCCATAGGGAACAGCACGCAACTCATGCCAGACGGATTGTTGAAAATCACTGCCCGGGGCATCTAAAGAGAGTTCAAACTGTCGGCGAGTTCCGGCAAAATACTCGCTCATTTCTTTGACTGTCTGCCGCGTATGGCTGTTTTCTCCGGTGACAATTCTGGCGTTAAATAAACGCTGGAGATCGCGAAATTCCGTTTCTAACATCCGGCGATCGGTAAATTCCAGCAGGCAGACTCCCCGCTCTGTAGCACAGACAAACATAGGCCCAAGCGTAGTGGTAAACCTGTGAATGACAATCACCTGGGTTGCCTGAGTCGGAGCTGCTCCAGTAAGCCGCTTGTAGGTGTAACCAAACCCGCTCAGGGATTCATAGCCATTGTCCAGCGCGACGTCCGTTGCCGCTCGTCCGCTTTTCAGCTCCTGCAGGGCAATGTTTACCCGCTGCATTCGCTGGAAAGCCTGAAATGTGATGCCGTGATGTTGCAGGAACCAGCGCCTTACCCGCTCCGGACTGACTCCATGCTGACGAAGCTCCGCGTCAGCTACACGGGATTTAATATCGCGCCTGACAAGCGCAAGCGCATGTTCAACAAATGATGGCGCGCTGTGCGCATTTTCAGCAGGTCTGCAGACCTTACATGGACGGAAGCCGGCCGCCAGAGCAGATTTGGCATCTTTATAAAATTCAACGTTTTCGCGTTTGGGCTTTCGTGCCCGGCATACTGAAATGCAGAATACGCCAGTGGTTTTGACGCCGACAAAAAACACGCCGGTATATTCTGAAGCACGTTCAAGTAATGCCTGATACCAGACATCACACAAATTCTTATCGATAATTTTCATCAACAAAAAGTCCTTCAAACGTCTGATGCGATCGGATCGCATGCATTACATCAGTCAGCTTTGACTGAATGGCCGAATGAACAAAATTGCCCATTGAAATGCGGCTTACCCCGGCTAGTTTCAGCCTGCCGAACGACGGGAGATCAGGCATACACATGACATTCAGAGGCAGACCCGTTGCCTCTGCAATGAGGCTGATGTCTTTCTCTGACGTCAGGCAGGGAACAAAAAGGCCGTCAGCACCTGCAGCTTTATAGCTCTGACCCCGTAATAACGTTTCCTGCAACGCGCTTTCATGACCGAGCAGGTACGTGTCGGTCCGGATGTTCAGAAACAGTTTATAATTTTCGCTTCTCAGCAAATTGCATACTGCTCTCAGATTACGGGAAAAATCAGATGCATCGTCAAGCTGACGAACCCCATTAACGACTCTGCTGTCTTCAAGGTTTACGCCTGATACGCCTATCTGTTCGAGGCGCTTGAGATTGGCTGTTATCTCTTCGGCTGAATCACCATACCCTGCTTCCATGTCAACGCTCAATGGCAGGTTGCTGACAGCCCGGATACGAGTGACCAAATAAAATAATTCATTAAACGGCATTCCCTGCCCGTCTTCATATCCCAGGGTGGACGCTATTGCTGCACTGGACGTTCCCAGTACCTGATAACCTGCTTTTTGCGCTGCGACAGCACTCGCGGCGTCCCAAACGTTAGCGATAAGAAGAGGTTGGTGCTGGTTGTGGAGTTCTGCAAAATTCATATTCATTTCCTCGCAATAGATTGAAAATGAATCTAAGCATTCAGTAAGAACCTCACAACCGAAATTCAGACGACCATTTTTAAGTAAGCGTAGTCTGAGTTCGGGGCGGGTCAGATCGAAACCTTTCAACGTCCGCTTCTGGCACGGAGCGGACATTCATTGATGCCATGGCATGCCAGTGTAAGTATCCCTGCAAAAAGAACCATCAACTTTTAGAGAGTCTCTGGCACTCCAACTTCCGCTCCAGGCACATAGCAGCCCACGGCAACGACCAAGGGCTGCAATAAAGAGAAGTGCGCAATTGCTCCCACAGTTGATGCCGAGCCCTAATCAATGGGGAGCAGTTCAGCGTGCTTTATAGCCTTGATTAGTTTCGGTTATGTCCACACTCCCGCGAGAGCAGTATTTGTTTCCAGTGAGTTTCGCGACGGTCAATTTCACCTTTTTCGGCATTAAGATCCATGACTTCAAGAATTGAGAAAGTGATATTCTGCAGTCGATTTTCATCGCCTGTGCCGAAAGCTTCCTTAAGCCCTACATTGCCGCCATGCCCGGAACCAAAATAATAATCCCATCGGCCCCATATCCCATCGATTCCATCGGCTTTTACAACGTAAAGTTTTCCGCCATCCCGATCTGTTAATAAATAGATGCCTTTAACCACGGACAGTGCGGTGCGCCAGGATTGCAGATTAAGTCTGAGGATCGCGCCGATGCTATTCCGATCCAGCACAACGTTGCGGTAGCCTGGAAACTCGCCGAAGGTCAGACGTACTGGAGTGATTGAGCTGATAACCAGTCCGCTCTGAATACTTTCACCGAGGCGAATGAAGTTGCGGGCTGTATTTTTAAAGCTGATATACATCCTTCCTGCGTATTCTTCAGTCTCAGGAATTTTCTGAAGGTGGTACTGATAATACAATTCCTCACGATCAGGGTATGCTTTCTTTCCCGCATTGCCTGTCTGCTGAAATGCTCCCGCAAATAGCCAAGTTTCAGTCCCCGGGATCCTGATCAGTGAAACGACATATCTTCGGCTAAACTCCAGCCGCTTCTGCCAGCATTGCCAGTCATCGAAAGTCCCTCCACGGAATTTAACCAACGGATCCTCTTTATAATCATTCATTTGTGCAAGGTGGACTTTGGTAGCTTCAGGCGTCAGACTAGGAAACTCCATCTTCAGATAATCAAAAAGCTTCAATTCCTCTCCTTAATAATCAACTGAGTCTGTTAACTCTTTGCGGTGACTTTACGTTACACGCCAATATTCTAATAAGCTGTTACCCATAAATTAACACGATTAGATATCAGCATCGTTCTCTTCCGGCAGATAACTTACTCACGACTAAATAAGACCCCCTCTTAACCTCAACCTGTTTTTGTAACTGGGGTTGTATTGATTGTCCGCTACGAGCAAGGAGCGGAAGTTCATGACCTTCCACCTCGCAAAATACAAGTCTTCATGCGAAGGTGCACTTAAATATCCAATCTTTGACCAAAGCAAAGATAATCTCCATTATCAAATAACATTACTTCTACATGGTCTTTCCTATCACCAATATGACAATATAGTCCTTTGTAATCTATCCCATCATAAGTGACATTCACTTGTCCAAACTTCACGATTGGATATGAAATAGCCCAAGTCCCATCGAGCCTTTTAATGTTTTCGATGTCATGAATGATCAGTGATTGAGATATTGGCTTGTTGATGTTTCTAATGTCATACAAATCCTGCATAAATGAATCAAGAGTTCTATATTCCATTTTATTTAGATGTTTAGCGATTGTGCAGATTAAAAAAATATCTAAGGGAATAGAACTTGTTAAACTACTTAAGTCATCATAAAGGGCTTTTACCAAATTTAAGTCCGGAAATGAGTCATATTTTTTCCACATTTCGAATAATATTTCTTTTAAAGCCATATCCTCAAAATGCACATAACTCTGCCTCAGAATAGGTGCTTGGTTAAGCATTTTTTTGATTTTCGGTATGTGCACATTTGGATTGAATTGGTGATTATTGAAATAATCTGACTCTCTGAATTTTTTTGGCACACTCAAAGCATAACTCTCTGCATTTAAGTTCCAATTCAATATGTCATCGTGAAAAAAAACATAGCAATAATTATTGAAGTCATCATCGATTTTCAGATAGATGAAGCATATGAAGTTTGACACTATATATTTGGAGGGAATAGTGACATTGCTGCTACTGGTAGTTACATTCCGGCCCTTAGATTGGATAATTACCTGCTTTGCAAGATGTTTGTTTATTGGATTCAATAAAACAAGGTCTGAACCATTTTCGTCATAATTTGGTTTAAGAAACTTGATATTAGCATGACTAAGTATTGTTTTTATATGATCTTCTGCCAAGTGTTCTAAAGGTTTATTGTCCATAATAACTCCAGTATTTTTTAAAACCACCCCACACCTAAGGACGTTGATTTTAATTTTTTCATGATTAATGTTTTTATTTCGAGTGAGTAACCTACACCAATTTACCCGTTTTGGTAAAGAACATTATCCTTATACTCAATTTTAATGCGAGGAATATGACCCTTCAAATTTCCAGCTAAGATTTGGTCACCTATTACTTGCATGGGCACAAGCACTTTTGCTTCTGGCACAGGCCGTGTTAACACTCTGACCTAGAACTGAAGTGCGCGCATCTACGCAAAATCTGGATTACTCGACTGGTTTGATGAACCAAATTTTATACATGAGCGCAGTTTTCAGCCTGGTTTCTTTCAGATTAAGCGACCAAAACAGTTTTCACTTAGCCTGGGCACGCAGCGGACAACATAGGTGACCATGAGATCTGAATCGCCACGGATAATCCAGACACTTTCGAGTCATTGATAATACTGATTTTCATATAAGCCGAGGATGGCTTTTAAACTAGATTATCAACTTCCGCTTCTGACACTAAGCGGAAATTGTTCAGTTCTGGGCTACACAAGGTCCTTTATGTATTAATCTAAAATTCCAAATAATTTCAGATAGATATCATTTCTGTGAATCCCCCGCCTTCCTGACTGGATCGCGGGTCTTTTTATTTTTCGCGCTGAGATCTCCTTATGCAAAAATCTGACGGCCTTCTGGCCATTGAGAAGCCTCTGGCTTCACTACCCCATACTCTTCGCAGTCTAATTCTTAAACGCCTTCGTAGTCTCACACAGTACGAGCCGGTTATTGGCATTATGGGCAAAAGTGGGGCAGGCAAATCGTCTCTCTGCAATGCCCTGTTCCAGGGAGAAGTCACGTCGGTCAGCGATGTGGAGGCCTGCACCCGCGATGTGCTGCGCTTCAGGCTCCGCAATGGCAATCACAGCCTGATGATTGTTGATTTACCAGGTGTGGGTGAAAGCGAGCAACGCGATGAAGAATACACTGCACTGTATCGCCGCATCCTACCCGAACTGGATTTAGTGTTATGGGTCATCAAGGCTGATGATCGGGCACTGTCAGTGGATGAACACTTCTATCGCAAGGTGATGCTGACGTATCAGTACCGGGTTTTGTTCGTGGTTAATCAGGCCGACAAGGCCGAACCCTGTCATGAATGGTGTACCACCGATAGCACGCCTTCACCTGCTCAGCAGTTAACGATTGAGACTAAGAGAATCGCGACGCAGCAGTTGTTCCTGCCGCACCATCCTGTCTGTGTGGTGTCAGCCCGCACAGGGTGGGGCGTGGAAACCCTTGTCGATATTATGATGCATAGCCTGCCTGACCGGGCCACCAGTCCACTGACAACACAACTTCATGGAAGGCTCTGCACCGAGCCGGTAAAAAAGCAGGCACGTGAGCGCTTTGGTCATGCAGTTGATGAAATGATTGGCAATGTGGAGTCATCATCTTTTCTGCCAGCGCCTGTAAGGGCTGTGATTCGAACCGTGCGGGAAGCCGTGGTGACCGTTGCCCGTGCCGTCTGGGACTGGATTTTCTTCTGAAAAACCGCGTATAGCGGACACTTCCTGTCCTTTCCGTGCTCAATTAACGAGCGATTAATGCACCTTCAACGCGCAAAGGCGCATTACAGCTGTAATCCTCGCACTGAAAAAATACGCCTTCCCATGTCCATACCCTGTCCGACCCCTTCGTTACACTAATCACTTAATTTTCAGCCTGTTAACAGGATGGAGAAAATCTAATGTCCCAGACTGAGCGTCGCCATGAGCGGCTGGCGGTTCGGCTATCCCTCATTATCAGCCGCCTTGTTGCTGGCGAAACACTGGATATGGGCCTTCTTGCCGCAGAGTTTGGTGTATCGATCCGTACCCTCCGCCGGGATTTTCGTGAGCGACTGATGTACCTGGACCTGGAATATCGCGACGGCACCTGTCGTCTGCTCTCAGGTAGCCATCAGCGCGAACTGGCGGTGCTGACTTTTGCTCGTCAGTCAGGTGTGGAGGCCTTGTTTCCTGACATGGATAGCCACATGGTCAGCTCACTGCTGAGTGGGCCCGGTGAGTCTCCGTGCCTCATATGGGCAGAATCGGAGTCATTGTCGCCGCCCAGGCCAGGCATATTTACACGCCTTGTCAGGGCTATATCAGAGCATCGTCGCGTGACGCTGCTGGCTGAAGGTTGTCGTTGCTCAGGGTTTGCACCATACCGCCTCGTACTCTGCGGCGGGCATTGGTATCTGACTGGAGAGGATCATCATCGCGTGGCAGTATTTCCGCTGAACGATATCCATGCGGTTACCTTGCACCCGGAACTGTTCGTGCCCGACCTTCAGATTCGTAACGTTCTCGCCGAACCGGAATTACTCAGAGCCCTTCCCCATTTTCACGTTTTTCACTCACTGCTCGCCAGAACCGGCGACGGTCTTTTACCTCATAAGGAATCATGATGAAGAAATTACTGACCACAACAGCACTGGCCGTCAGTCTCTGCGCTGGCGCTACCTTTCCGGCGTCTGCCGAAACTGTCGTGGGTACCGTCAAATTCTGGCAGTACATGCAGGCGGATGGCTGGAAATCGGCCGATGGCATGGATAACGACACGCTAAACAATACGCTCTATCAGGCCAGTGTGATTGGCAATTATCCCTGGACCAGGCAATTCCTGCTGCGTCAGCGTGGTGGTGGTGCTTATTTTCTCGCCGATAAAAAAACGCATACCGTGCGCAAGCTGAATCTGAAACCTGCCAGCGGTTACTACTCCGACCTGACATCGGTCTATCAGGGCGAAGACCAGGGGAAAGGGTGTTACTTCACTATCATCGACACCCAGTATCAGTTGGAGCTGGCTGATGAACCTCACAGCAACCAGGTACTTGCTGCATTCCCGGAAAACTGTGTCAACAAACAGCAGCAGGCTGCCCTGGCGGCGAAGCGTTCTGCCTCAGAGCAGAAACTGCAGCAGTGGGTAGCCCAACAGAGTCTGGCTGAGTTGTGCCGACGAACTGGCAACTGCTGACGCAACGAAACGGACGAATAATAAGGAATCTGCACCATGAAGAAATTGTATCCACCTGTGCTTGCTGTTCTGACAGTTATCGGTGCAATGAGTGCCTCTGGCTGCGACAGCAAGGAAGATGCTGGCGTGAAAGCGATAGCCCGGTTTAAGGACCTGACTCCACCACCATTCAGCAAGGTTGTCTCGCATAAATCCGATATTGCCCAAGAATGGGTAAAAAAGGATGCCTTCGGTACACCGCAATATACGGTGATGAAAACCCGCCAGTCACCGGAAGGCTGTGAGTCAGGCAATTATTACTACATTGCTGATATGCAGCAGAAAACGGTGCAGCCACTGATGGCAGCCCTGTGCCTTGCGGACAATATCACCCTGAGCTTCAGAATTGAAACCGACAGCTATACGGGTGAAAAATCAGTGGTGTATTCGCACGATGGCAAGGACATGGGGAAACTCTATCTGCCGGAGAATCAGGAGAAAAATCCATGAAGAAGCTGAAATGCGTTCTCTCAGTTTGCGCTCTGAGCCTTTGCCTGCTGTCACCGGCTCAGGCCGAAGAACAGCGTTACATCAGTATCCGTAATACCGACATGGTCTGGGTGCCGGGCAATATCTGCGTCTGGCAGTTTCGCCTGGACAACGGCGGAAGTGGTGAAGGGTTCGGGCCTTTGACACTCTCCCTGCGTCTGAAAGATAAAGGGGGAAACACGCTGGCGATGGGGAATATGGCGGTGGCTGCATTTGGCGACAGCGATGCCACCCGCTCTCAGGAAGCTTCGCTGGAGAACGAATGCGTGGAAAACGTCAACTCGGTCGAAATCATGAAGGCAACGGAAGAGCGTAATGGTTATCAGATTGACCTGCCACTGTCCGTTTTCGACCCGCAGTATTACCGACCGATACAAGTCACGGTTGTCGGTGGTAGGGCATCTTAGCCGATTCGTTATCCGTTTGATTCAGCCCCTGTCGCACATGCCGCAGGGGCTTTTTGTTTTAAGGGGCCTGTATGCCTGAACTACCAGAGGGACCGTTTTCGCGCCAGCAGGCAGAGGCGGTTGCGGCTCAATATTCCAACATTGCTATAGAGGACGACCAGGGTACGAATTTCCGTCTGGTTATCCGTCATGAGCGTTGCATGGTCTGGCGAGCCTGGGACTTTGAGCCGGATGCCGGTTACTGGCTGAACCGGTATATCACTCGTTATGGCATCCGCAAATTTCCTGCATAACCACCACCAGCACATCACCGATATAAACAAAGTCAGGCCACACCTCCTTCGGGAAGTGTGGCCTTTTGTCTTTTTACCCACTGCATAAGGAGTTACCTATGCGATTAGCCAGCCGCTTTGGCCGTATAAACCAGATACGCCGTGACCGGCCTCTGACCCACGAAGAGCTGATGAGTCATGTTCCCAGCGTGTTCGGGAGTGACAAACATGAATCTCGTTCAGACCGTTATACCTACATCCCGACCATCACCATCCTCGAAAGCCTGCAGCGTGAAGGCTTTGAGCCGTTCTTTGCCTGCCAGACGAAGGTCCGGGACCAGAGCAAGCGGGAGCACACCAAGCATATGCTGCGTCTGCGTCGAGCCGGGCAACTTACCGGGCATCAGGTACCGGAAATCATCCTGCTCAACAGCCATGACGGCTCCTCGAGCTACCAGATGCTGCCGGGACTATTTCGCGGCGTCTGTACCAACGGCCTGGTCTGCGGCCAGTCATTCGGCGAAGTGCGGGTACCGCATAAAGGGAATGTTGTTGAGAAGGTGATTGAAGGGGCTTACGAAGTGCTCGGTGTATTTGACCGGGTGGAGGAGAAGCGCGATGTAATGCAGTCACTGGCACTGCCAGAACCCGCCCGTAACGCCCTGGCGAATGCCGCGCTGAAGTATCGCTTTGGTGAAGACCACCAGCCGGTCACGGTATCGCAGTTGCTGACCCCACGTCGCCGGGAGGACTACAGCGATGACCTGTGGACCGTATACCAGCGCGTGCAGGAGAACCTGATGAAAGGGGGATTGTCAGGGCGAACCGCTCAGGGGAAAAGCAGCCGCACCCGTGCTGTTACCGGTATTGATGGCGATGTGAAGCTCAATCGCGCCCTGTGGGTTATGGCAGAAAACATGCTCGATTTTTTCGGGCGTTAAACAACCGTTCCGGCATAAGGAGATAGTTTAATGAATACACAAAATCATCAGTTCACGGAGCATACCGCAATTACTGCCTCAGTGGTCCCGGACGAGTTACGCATCGGCTTCTGGCCGCAGCACTTTGGCTCCATCCCACAATGGATAACCCTTGAGCCCCAAATCTTCGGCTGGATGGATCGCCTGTGCGCTGATTACAGCGGCGGCGTCTGGAGCTTTTACACACTCAGCAATAGCGGCGCATTTATGGCTCCAGAGCCTGACGGTGAGAAATGGACGTTGTTCAACCCGATGAATGGCAACGATGCGGAGATGAGCGGAGAGGCTGCCGGTATAGCAGTCTGCCTAATGGCTTACAGCCACCACGCCTGTCGCACCGAGTGTGACGCGATGACTGAGCACTATTATCGCTTACGCGACTTCGCGCTGAACCATCCAGAGTGCAGCGCCATTATGCATCTCATCGACTGAGGGATACCGAACATGAATACTGCATTATCCCCGCTGTCATCTCAGCCTGAACTCTTTCCACTGGCGATTATGGCCCAGCATGGTTGTTTGCTCCACGCGACCTCCGGATTAACCCCCTATGCCCAACGCACCATTCGTCGTGCCATCAACCTGCTGGATAAATATCTGCGCCAGCCCGGTATATCCTTTACCTCAAGTACTGCTGCCCGTGACTGGCTTCGGTTACAGCTGGCAGGACAAGAACGGGAAGTGTTTATGGTGCTCTATCTCGATAACCAGCATCGTTTACTGGAGAGTGAAACGCTATTTGCCGGTTCGATTAACCATGTGCAGGTCCATCCCCGTGAGGTAGTGAAATCAGCGCTTCGCTTCAATGCTGCGGCCGTTGTGTTGGCGCATAACCATCCATCCGGTGATTCGGAGCCCAGCCAATGTGACCGCAACATTACGGGCAGGCTTAAAGAAGCGCTGGCACTGGTTGATGTGAACACTCTCGATCATCTGGTTATCGGATCAGATGGAATTGTGTCGTTTGCAGAGCGAGGCTGGATATGAAGGTACTGCAATGAAATCTACTGACTCAGAGAACGATTCATTTCTCAAGTGGGGTCTGAATTGTAATGTGACACCTTGCTTTGGCGCTCGTCTGGTACAAGAGGGAAACCGACTTCACTATCTGGCTGACCGGGCCAGCATTACCGGTGAATTCAGCAACGCAGAATCTTTGAAGTTGGATGAAGTATTCCCACATTTTATCAGCCAGATGGAGTCGATGCTGACTACTGGTGAAATGAATCCTCGCCATGCCCACTGTTTCACCCTGTACCACAATGGTTTCACCTGCGAAGCCGATACCCTTGGCAGTTGCGGCTACGTATACATCGCCGTTTATCCCACTCATCGTTAACTACTTTCACAAGAGCAAATATGAAAACTCTACCTGCAACAAATCCGCAGGCGGCGACGCTATGTCTGTCACCCGTGGCAGTCTGGCAAATGCTGCTTGCACGCCTGCTGGAACAACATTATGGCCTGACACTCAACGACACACCATTCAGTGATGAAACGGTAATTCAGGAACATATCGATGCCGGTATATCTTTGGCCGATGCTGTTAATTTTCTGGTGGAAAAGTACGGGCTGGTTCGTATTGATCGCAGGGGATTCGACTGGCAAGAACAGTCCCCATATCTGCGGGCAGTCGATATTCTGCGGGCGCGACAGGCAACTGGTTTATTGAAAAGAAATCGTATTAGCGCGGCACGGTGAACATTGGGAATAGCCTTCCTGATTCACACTGCAGCTTTCCTTACATATTTACTCATTCCAAAAAGCACCTGCCGATGCTGGTTGGTGCTTTTACTTATATGGACGAAATATCATGCAAATAGAAGCTGTAATTTTAACTGGGCACATTATCACAAGTACAATCCGGGAATGCTGGGCCGTCGTTGTTGATGGTTTTGACGCATACTACGAACAAGCTTATGATCCAGCATAATTTCTTTTCCTCATGAAGGGACTGGTATGGGCAACAGAATGTGGATGATCCGTGGTGACGGCGGTAAGCTCTATGACGATTTTCGCGATAAGCAAATTGTAGGCATCGGTTGGTCTCAGCTGGCTCCATTAGTCAAACCCGGCCTATCATGTATGGCGCCAGAAATCGGTGTGGTCATCGGTCACGACCGATAACGTGTTGTTCTCGCTATGCCATTCGGCCGGTTCGTTTATCCAGTAAAATTCGTTTTGCATAATGTCCCCAGGTGACTGTCAAAAGGTCGTCGGTATGCGGCCTCTCTTGCTCAACAGGATTCGCGCCTGAGCCAGGGGCTCTCGACCAGCACCTTATCCCGGTGGGTGTCGCCATTGATAATGTGCAGGGTACTTAAGCGCCCAATCTCATAATGCGGCAGCTGGACCGTGGATAGCGGGGGTAAAAACAAATTTCCGATGCCGACAAGATTATCGTAGCCAAGAACGGCAATATCCTGTGGGATTCGGATCCCCTGCGTTAACAGCGTCTGATACACCATAAAGGCAATACGGTCGTTACCACAGATGACCGAATCAAATTGCGGTTTCCCCTGAACGATATGCGCCAGCAGCATCTCCGGAATATCCCGGTAGTGCTCATCGCCAAATTGCATATAGCAGTGTTCAAGCGTATCAGGATCGATACCGGCTTCACGGCAGGCGCGATCCAGCCCCTGACGGCGGCGACGCGTCGCCAGATGGTTGACAGGTAAATGCAGGCAGAGAGGGCGGCTGTATCCCGCCGCCAGCAAGGCCTGTACGGCCGTATACTGGCCTTGTTCATCGTCAGGTATATAGCTGGCAACCGGTTCTCCCATGTTCTCGCAGTTGGCCAGAACGCAAGGGTGCTCCAGTAGTCGGGGCGGGATGCTCACTTCACGCAGCCCCATGGTGGTGAAAATGATCCCCCCGGGCCGGTGGGCGAGCAGCAGGTCGACAATATCGTCAGGGTTATCATCGGTAAACATATTCACCACGAAGCTGTTCCAGCCATACGCCCGTGCGGTTTCTTCGATAGACAGCGTGATTTCTACCGAAAAAGGGGTGGTGACGGTATCCAGCGCCAGCACGCCGATGGTTTTGTTCCGGGAGCCGACACGACGAACCTGCCGGGCTGAGAGGTCAGGCACGTAATTTAACTGCAGGATCGCCTCCTGCACCCGGGACAGGGTTTCAGGCTTTACGCGTTTCGGGTCATTGAGCACCCGAGAAACCGTCATGAGCGATACATTGGCCAGTTTGGCCACATCTTTTAAAGACGCCATAGCTTTCCATTATCTGAATGCATTCGACCCGGTAAGGTATTGTGAGCCAATGCGAATGTCCTATTCTAGGCACCGACACCCAGGGTTACGCAAGTCACACTCAAAAGTTTGAGCGCGATCTCAACACATTAATGTTAACGTTAACTTTTGTGATTAACATCGAGTATCACATCAAAATCGAATGTACGCCTTAAATGTTAACGTTACCATCTTAGCATATCCTTCTTGCGAGATTACGTAGATGAAAAAACGGCCTACTCGAAGTTACATGCTGCTCAGCGCTCTGCTGTTCTTTTTCTTTGTGACCTGGTCCTCATCAAGTTCACTTCTCTCAATCTGGCTTCACCAGGAAGTGGGGCTAAAGGCATCGGAAACCGGCATTATTTTTTCCGTGTTATCCGTCTCCGCGCTCTTCGCGCAGGTCTGTTATGGCTTTATCCAGGACCGACTCGGTCTGCGCAAACATTTGTTATGGTTTATCACCGCGTTGTTGATCCTCTCCGGCCCGGCTTATCTGCTTTTTAGCTACTTGCTGAGCGTTAATATTCTGCTGGGCAGCGTATTCGGGGGCTTATTTATTGGGCTGACGTTTAATGGCGGTATCGGCGTTCTGGAGTCCTATACCGAGCGCGTTGCGCGTCAGAGTACGTTTGAGTTTGGGCGGGCACGCATGTGGGGGTCTCTGGGCTGGGCGGTTGCCACGTTTTTTGCCGGGTTACTGTTTAATATCAACCCTGACCTTAACTTCCTGGTGGCGTCATGCTCAGGGTTAATCTTCTTCTGTCTGCTGGCCCGCTTAAAGGTGGCCGCGCCGGCAAGCATGGAGAAACTCGAAATTGGCGCTAAAAAAGTTTCTCTGGAAGACGCCCTGCGTCTGCTGACTCTGCCGCGCTTCTGGGCGCTGATATTCTTCGTGGTCGGAACCTGCATTTACGGCGTATACGATCAGCAATTCCCGGTCTATTTCTCGTCACAGTTCCCGACATTACGAGAAGGGAACGAGATGTTTGGCTATTTAAACTCTTTCCAGGTCTTTCTCGAGGCCGCGGGTATGTTTTGTGCGCCGTGGCTGGTTAATCGCATTGGCGCTAAAAATGGCCTGATATTCGCAGGTATGGTGATGGCGCTGCGCATGATTGCTTCCGGGCTGGTGGAAGGCCCCTTGCTTATCTCCATTACCAAACTGCTTCACGCGGTCGAACTGCCAATATTGTTAGTCGCCATATTTAAATACAACAGCCTGAATTTCGACAAACGTCTCTCCTCCACCATTTATCTGGTGGGATTTGCCTGCACCAGCTCCGTCATTGGCACCGTCTTGTCCCCGCTGGCAGGCTTTAGCTATGAGAGATTTGGCTTCGCCCAATCCTATCTGATCATGGGCATCATGGTGTTCAGCACCACGTTTATTTCCATTTTCCTTTTGCGCTCAACTAAATCCTCATCTGAGCCATCTTTTCTGCAGCAAAACGCTGTGTAATGTACTGAGAGTAAAGACGATGACATCCTTATTAGAACAGGCTGAACAGGTGCTTGAAAAAGCACAATCCGGGATTAATCCGCGCTGGTATCCGCGCTATCACCTCGCCCCTCGCGCAGGCTGGATGAATGATCCTAATGGCCTGGTATGGTTTGACGGCTGGTATCACGCCTTTTATCAACATCATCCCTATTCCCCGAAATGGGGTCCGATGCACTGGGGGCATGCCCGAAGCAAAGATCTGGTGCATTGGGAACATCTGCCCGTCGCGCTAGCGCCGGAAGGCCCGGTGGACAAAGACGGCTGTTTCTCCGGCTCCGCCGTGGTGGACGGCGATACGCTGGCGCTCATCTACACCGGACATAAATTTCACGGCCCGTCGGACACAGACGACAACCTCTACCAGGTGCAGTGTCTGGCGACCAGTCGTGACGGCATCCACTTTGAACGGCACGGCAGGGTGATTGATACACCGCCCGGACTGCATCACTTTCGCGATCCGAAGGTGTGGCGCGAAGGTGAGTTCTGGTACATGGTTGTCGGCTCCCGCGTGGAAAATACCGGCCAGGTGCGCCTGTACCGTTCCACCGATCTCCGCGAATGGCATGACGAAGGTATTTTCGCCGAGGCTGATGAAGGCAAGGGCTTTATGTGGGAATGCCCGGATTTCTTCACCCTGGGAGAGAAGCGTGTCCTGATGTTCTCGCCGCAGGGCATGGCGGCGGAAGGGTATCACTATCGCAACCTGTTCCAGAGTGGCTATTTACTTGGGGACTGGCAGCCAGGTCAACCGTTCACCCACAGCGGACAATTTACTGAGCTGGACCACGGCCACGACTTTTATGCCCCGCAGAGTTTCGTGACCCCGGATGGCCGACGCATTGTCATCGGGTGGCTGGATATGTGGGAATCACCGATGCCCGAACAGCAGGATGGCTGGGCCGGAATGCTCTCGCTTCCGCGCGAATTAAGCCTTGTCGATGGCCGGGTGAGAATGAAACCGGCTGCCGAAGTGACCGCGCTGCGTGGCAGCTATTATCCCACGCCCGTCCGCTGCCTGAACAATCAGAACGTCCTTGTCGCGGCAGATGCCGATGCGGTCGAAGTACAGCTGGCATGGGATTTGAGCGCATCGACGGCTGAACAGTTTGGTATCGCATTGGGCGACGGGCTGAGAATTTACGTCGACGATCAGGCCGGGCGTCTGGTGGTGGAGCGCCGCTATCCGCAATATTCGCTGGAAGGCACGCGCAGTATTCCGCTACCAGCAGACAGCGTTCTGTCACTGCGAATTTTTATTGACCGCTCATCGGTGGAAGTTTTTGTTAACGATGGTGACGCTTGCTTAAGCAGTCGTATTTATCCGCAGCCGGGCGAGCGCGATATTTCATTGTTTGCAAATCAGGGTGTGGCCTCATTATACGATGCGGGATACTGGTCTTTAGATAAATAATTCTCCGTTCCGACCTGTTTCTTGCAGGGTGAGTTTTTATTTCTGCCAGTCTCTGGCTGGCATGTTATTGTCTGGAATAATGAGAGAGCAAAATGGATGAAAGCGTAATACCTCAAAATTGCATTACCGCGAAAGATAAAAACATATTTGTTCCAGGAAAACAGACGCTGGCATTAATGGTGACATTAGCGGCATTTCCTGCCATTGCTGAAGACGTTACAGGAAACTATCAAAGCTATTTTCAGGATGAATCAGACACCAACGGTACGAGTGTATCATCAGCCAATAACGGTAATGAACAATCGTCCCTTCGTGCTTCGTCTTCTCCGGTTGCTGCAGGTCAAAAACCTGAACACACGACCTCGTCAAAGCCCGTGACGTTATCGGCGCAAACGGAGAATAAAAAAGCTGAAGTGAAAAAGCGTCCTAAAGGGGATAACCCCGAAGACGTCAGTCTGTTGCGTTTAAGGCAGGAAGATCCGCCGGTTCACTGGAACAGTATCGGTCGTAACATGGAAGTGGGTGTCCTGCACGGAAACATCGGGTCTCAGATTGAAATTGACGATGTTCGCTGGAGCAATAATAAGAAAAACAGCGGCAAGTTTAAACTCGCCACCATTCAGGCCTTTTTAAGGCACGATGAATTGCCTAACTGGTATTTCGGTTTCTGGAATGCCAGAGAAGACAGTTATAAAGGACAGTTCAGTAATCAGGACTATCAAGGCACCAATACCATCAATGAATTTTTTGTGGGCCATATTTTCGAAACCTGGCGAGGTAATATCGGTACGGAAGTTATGGTCGGGTCCGAAACGGCAACGAAACGCTGGAAAAACCGGTTCAAGGTCTGGCAGGACCTGCGACTGTCCAACAAATGGAGCCTGGCCGGATACGCGTATGGCGAATATCAGCCTCAGGGGAACGAACCGGGGAATGGCGATCTGGAGCAGTACATTTTCGAAATTGAGCCAGCCATTCAATACCGCGTGAATCCGGATCTCGGACTCTATTTGCGACCCTATTATTACCATAACCGCCAGGAACGTCAGAGCTGGGGCGATATTGTCGAAGAAGAATGGAAAGTCACGGCCGGGCTCTGGCGAAACTGGTATCCATTATTAACCTCCCTGTATGTTGGATTTGGCCAGGACAAAATAGATAACGCCAGCAATGCCAGCGAAGTTTTCTATGACGGTCGGTATAAGTTTATCGGTGGCACGCTGAGTTATCCGGTATTTGGTGAAGTGCGATTATACGGTGAATTCAAAGCACAATTTACGAAAGAAACCGGGCTTTGGACATCGACCGGTCACTCATGGAACCCGTTTACCGTGGTTGGCGTGAATTATAACTTCTGACATTCAGGTGTAGCATGAAAAAATTAATAGTTGCGGCATCTGTCGCGCTGCTTGTGCTTTCATTCGGCAATAATTCTGCCTGGGCGCAGCCTTCGAAAGAAACATTACAGAATAAAAGTATCACCCATATTAATGGCTTTTTCCCGCGGGTTGACGGTTCATTTGTGGGCGACCCTATGCCCGTGTTTAACGATGGCAAATTTGATATTTATTATCTTAATGATGTCCGCGGCGGCAGCGATCTGGGGGTACATGCTTTTCATCTCTTGTCGAGTGCCAACTTGTATGATTATCAGAACCATTCCGAAGTGATCCCCTACGTTAACGACGTTGACGATCCTGAACTGTTATTAGGAACCGGTTCGATTATTAAAGTCGGTGATACCTGGCATGCCTGGTACACCGCACACAATGAAAATGTGTTCCCGGTTGAGTCTATTATGCACGCGACCAGTAAGGACCGCCTTCACTGGGTGAAACACCCGCAGGACACCATTTTACCCGGCGGTAACTATCGGGGTAATGATTTCCGGGACCCTCACGTCGTTTGGGTTGAGGAAAAGAAAGAATACTGGATGTTAATTACTACCCGCAGTAACGGTCGTGGGGTTATTGCCCGGTACAGTTCAACGGATTTAACGCACTGGGAAGATCGCGGCGTATTTTTTGATAACGACACCATCACCAGCAATGCCAACCTCGAATGCCCGACACTGGTTTACTTCAACGGACGCTGGTATCTCAGCTTTAGCGACCAATGGCCGTTACGCCTGACACAATACCGGGTTGCGGATAATCCGGAGGGGCCGTGGCGGAAACTGGGCAATTATGTGGTCGACGGGTCGGGTTTTTACGCGGGGAAACTGGTACTCAAAAACGATCGGCTGTTTGTTTTCGGCTGGATCCCGACGAAAGCCGGTAACCGTGACAGCGGCAACATTGACTGGGCAGGGAATCTGGTTGCTCATGAGCTCACCGCAGATGATCAGGGCCAACTCAACAGCATCCTGCCCCAGGAGCTTCAGAAGGTCATCAGTGAGAATCCTGGTCCGGTAACCACCTTAACGAGCACCAAAACGCTTAAAACGGCCACGTCGTTCGGCCCCTTACAGTCGGCGCTGTACCCGGCCTTGCCTGAACGCGGTGAGTTGAGCGCAACCATCGATGTTCCTTCTGCCGGAATGGTGATGAGCTTTGGTCTGACCGACAACAGAGTCAGTGATGCGATGCTGAACGTTGTATTCAATAAGAGCAAAGGAAAAGTCTATTTTTTCAACGCGCCGCTCGCGTCGATTCATCAGGCTAACGCGGAATCCTGGGTAGATGTTCCGATCGGGGAAAAAATTGAGTTACGCGTTCTCATTCAAAACTCAATTGCTGTCTTTTATATAAACAATAAAGCGGCATTCAGTACCCGGATGTATTCCATGCAGGAGAAGCCGTGGAGTATTAGCCTGCCTCAAAACGACCATTTTCACGCGACGTTGAAAATAAAAGAAATGATTTAACGGGATATTATTATGAAAAACTATCATGCCCTGTCTGTTATTTTTGCTCTTCTGTTTCCCGCGCTGGCGAATGCGAGCATGAGCATCATGAAGGCCCCCTCGGGAAAGGTTGTTGCCGTGGACCCGTGGTCCTATCTGGATGAAGAGGTTATGTGGACCTCAGCCCGCTCCTCTAATCCTGCCGGTGGCCGCGTTCATGGCCAACTGAAGATGAAATATGCCATTGAGGACAATAACTGGCGTAACAGCCATTTCCACAACGGGAATGATTCACTGACATTTGTACAAGGTGTGATGCGACACGATGCGTTACCCGGTTGGTATCTGGCTTTCTCTGAGGGCAGAACCACCCACTATAACGGGACGTGGGAGGATCAGTCTTACCTCAGCCAAAACCAGTGGACTCAGTTGATCATCGGCCATGAATATTTTTACAAACGTCTGCGCTATGGCTGGGATGTCATGGGTGGAAGCGCTTCAATCGAGGACCGCTGGCAAGGCCGCGTTAAGTTTTTTACCGATCTGCGGGTTACGGACAATTTCTCATTCTTTAACTATTTGTATCAGCAGATCGATCACCGCCGCAGCGGTGGATCGCAAAATGACCGCGACGTGCGTTCATTTCAGATTGAGCCTGGCGTGCAATATATTATTAATAACACCACCGGCGTCTGGTTCCGCCAGCAATTTGCCTCTGCCATTTTAGACAGGGCGCAATGGGGCGATATTGACGAAAAAAGCTGGACCACGTCAGTCGGCGTCTGGCGCAACTGGGGGAAATTATCCACAACGCTCAGCGGCGGGTATGGCCATTATAAGAAATACAATGCGCAGCCTGAAGATGGCGAAGTCTTCCAGAATACCCGCAACCGCTTCCTGAAGGTATCGGCGAATTACCCTTTGACCTCTCGTTTTACCGTGTCCGGAGAAGTTACTGGCTCGTTGATAAAACAGGACGGAAGCTGGGTGACCCACGGTGAGGCTGTTACCACCGAATATAAGCTGATGCTGGATTATAACTTTTAAACCGTATGCCTGGATAATCCATGGCACCTGTTCACGCTTAAGCACTATTAAAAAACTGACCTTCCCGCAGGTCGCATTTAAAAAGTTAATTATTATTGAGGAAATGTCATGAATATCTGGACTCTTGGCGATGCAGTGGTGGATCTTCTACCGCTTTCAGACATGCAATATCAGGCCTGCGCAGGAGGAGCCCCGTTCAATGTGGCAATTGGCGCTGCGCGTCTGGGCTGCCAGAGTGGTTTTATTGGCCGGGTCGGTGAGGATGACTTTGGTTATTTTCTGAAGAAAACGCTGTCTGACGCAGGCGTTTCAACCGAAAGTCTGCAGTTGGATAATCAGCACAGAACCAGCACGGTATTGGTCTCTCTGGGCCGCGCTGGCGAGCGTGGATTTACGTTTTTAACCAACCCTTCCGCGGATCAATTTTTAACACCCGATGCGCTGCCCGACTTTAGCGACGATATTCTGCACTTCTGCTCTCTGGCCCTGGTCGCCGAAACGTGTCGTCATACGCTCGTCACCGCCATCAGCCATGTAAAACAGCGTGGGGGATTACTGAGTTTCGACGTGAATTTACGGGAGCAAATGTGGCCCGATAAGCATGAAATGCTCGAGACGGTGCGTCATTTCGCCGCCCAGGCCGACATTCTTAAACTCTCGGAAGAAGAATGGCACTGGATGACAGGCTCTCACGATTTTTCCCATGCGCTTAATGCTCTCAATGCTCTGCCCGCGCAACTTAAAGTCGTGACCTACGGTGAGCAAGGTGCCATGGTGCTGTGGCGCGACAGCGTTATTCATTTCGACGGTTATACCGTCAACAGTATTGATACAACCGGGGCTGGCGACGCGTTTGTCGCAGGGTTGCTGGCCTGGATTGCACATCGCGGGATGCCGCAGAATGTTGAACAACTCCACCAGTCCATTGCTCAGGCCAGCGCCTGCGGTGCCCTCGCGACAACGCGCAAAGGGGCGCTGACCGCGTTACCTGATACCAACGCACTTAATAACTTTATCACTCGATTCTCGCTACCGGATTACGAGGTGAAAAAGGGCTAAACAGGGTGAGAACATGTTTTGTTCACATCCTGGATATCAGCGCCGTCCAGACCATTGAGCAGGGCGGCTAGCCGCATCGGTAGAGATATCCCCTGACGCCATCCCTCCAGACTCACTACCGCCGCCACTGCTGCGAGAGTGCGGTGGTTCTGGTTGTGAAGGCCACAGATGCAGGCGTCGACTGAGGAGAAGACGACTGTAATCGCGAGTTCAAAACACCGGCACCCCCAGCCCAACCTTCACCTCCCTCAGCGTCCCCTGTGTCACCGCCTGCGCCCGTTCCGTGCCGCGCTTCAGCATCGCCATCAGCTCCCCTTTATCCTGCATGTACATCGCTCTGCGTTCCCGCATCGGTGCAATCAGCTCCTGCAGGCACGCTTCCAGCTCGTTCTTGCATGTCCGGTCACCCAGTCCGCCCGCCTGATAATGCGCCTTCATCGCTTCCACTTTCGCTTTGTCCGGATGAAACGCGTCGAGGTAGGTAAACACCACGTTTCCCTCAATCTGCCCCGGGTCGCTCACCTTCAGGTGGTTCGGGTCGGTGTACATGGCACTGACCGCACGGTGAATCGTCTCTTCACTGGCAGAAAGGTGCAGGGTGTTGCCCAGTGATTTCGACATCTTGGCGCTGCCGTCGATGCCGGGCAGGCGGCCGGTGTCGCTGAGCATCGCTTTGCAGTGGCGCAGCACCGGGGCAGGCAACAGGCTGTTCATCTTGTGCACAATCTCATTGGTCTGCTCAATCATCGGCAGCTGGTCGTCGCCGACGGGGACGCACTCGGCTTTGAACGCAGTGATGTCCGCCGCCTGGCTGATGGGGTAGGCCATAAAACCGACCGGCAGCGAGTGGGCAAAGCCTTTCTGCGCAATCTCATTTTTCACCGTCGGGTTACGCTCGACGCGGGCGACGGTGACGATGTTCATATACAACATTGTCAGCTCGGCGAGAGCGGGCAGGGCGGACTGCAGGCAGAGTGTCGTCAGGTTCGGGTCGATGCCGGCGGCGAGGTAGTCGGCGAGCACTTCAGGGATGTTGTCGCGGATTTTTTGCGGGTTGCTGCCGTTGTCGGTCAGCCCCTGCAGATCGGCAATCAAGACATACTGGTTATGCGTCTGCTGAAGCGCCACGCGCTGGCGCAGCGAACCGACGAAATGGCCCAGGTGCAGCGGGCCGGTTGGGCGGTCGCCGGTGAGGATGGTTTGAACGTTCATAAAGACTCCTTAATGTGCAAGTGCCGAAAGGGGTCTTAGAAATGTAAAAGCCGCCTTTCGGCGGCTATCTGAAAATGGGGAAAACTACTCCGTGCCGCCTTTAAGAAGGCAGCCACCAGCGGTTTATGGTGAGCACGGCGTGGTTTATGTTCATGAAGTTACCGTACCATGTCTGGCGCAAAAAACAAAAGGGCACGTCATGCTGCAATCACTCAACCATCTGACCCTCGCGGTCAGCGACCTGCAAAAAAGCATCACCTTCTGGCACGAGCTGCTGGGGCTGACGCTGCACGCCCGCTGGAATACCGGGGCCTATCTTACCAGCGGCGATCTGTGGGTCTGCCTGTCGTACGACGAGGCGCGCCAGTATGTGCCGCCGCAGGAGAGCGACTATACCCACTACGCGTTTACCGTTGCGGCGGAAGATTTTGAGCCGTTCTCGCACAAGCTGGAGCAGGCGGGCGTTACCGTCTGGAAGCAAAACAAAAGCGAGGGGGCATCGTTCTATTTTCTCGACCCGGACGGGCACAAGCTGGAACTGCACGTGGGCAGCCTCGCCGCGCGGCTGGCGGCGTGCCGGGAGAAACCCTATGCCGGAATGGTCTTCACCTCAGACGAGGCTTGATGTCCGTACCTTCAGCCTGCCCGCCAGCGTCACATGGGTGGCGGCATCTTCCTGATTGCACAGGTACTCCACCGCCAGCCGTCCGAGTTCGCTGTAGGGGAGCTGGATACTGGTCAGCGGTGGGGTGAGTTGCTCGGAGATCTTCTGGTCGTCGTAGCCCGCCAGCAGCATATCCTGCGGGATGCGCACGCCGTTTACCGCCAGCGCCTGATAGCAGCCGATCGCCAGCCAGTCGCTGGCGCAGAAGATGGCGTCCGGGCGTTTGTCCAGCGCCAGCAGAGAGGTGGTGGCGGTAAAGGATTCGCTGAACTGCCAGTTGGTCTGGCGCACCAGACCCTCGTCACAGGCTAAACCGGCCTGCTGTAAGGCGGCCTGATAGCCGGCCAGCCGCTGGCGGGAGGCCTCCATCCAGCTCTCGCCGGTGATGTGGGCGATACGCGTAGCACCGCAGGCGATCAGGTGTTTGGTCACCTGGAAGGCGTTGGCGTAGTCGTCCGGAATAAACGACGGCAGCAGCGGCGAGCCGGGATCGCGCTGATTGAGCAGCACCAGTGGAATGCGGGTGCAGTCCTGAAAAGCGGTCATGTCGACAAGGGTGGTAACGGGGGAGGCGAGGATGATCCCCACGCAGTTACGCTTCTCCAGCTGGCGGATAATGTTCAGCGCCAGCTCTACGTCATCACCGTAGTCGTACACCGTCAGCAGCGCTTCGTTGCGCCATGCGGCTTCCCGCGCCTGGCTGATGGCATCGATAAACGGATCAAAGCTTTGCAGGGAACTTACCAGCAGGGCGATTTCCTCCTGGTTGCGCGGGGCGTGAATGGCAGGCAGGCGGTCATAACCGAGCTCGGTCGCCACGCCGATCACCCGCTGGCGGGTCTCGTCGCTGAGCTTGATGTTACGGGACTGGTTGAGCACCAGCGATACCGTCGCCTGCGACACCCCCGCCGCCCGCGCAATATCGTTCATCGTGACTTTTGTTTTTCGCTTCATCCGTCCTCTCCCTCTCGCGACACCGCATCATACCCTAACTGTTCGCTTACGCGCCGTCGATCACGTTTCTTATTCGCGCCTGCATGAACTTTGTGAAGGCTGTCGCTTTTCGGAGCGTCATGAATTGCGCATTTATCCCGCAACTAATATTTATTAGCTAAATATTATCAGTAAGAGGACGCGTAATGAAAGAGCAGTGGAGCAGGGAGCAGGCACAGGCGTGGTATCAGCAAAAAGGCTGGCTGTGTGGGTTTAACTATTTACCGTCGACGGCGGTGAACTGGACTGATATCTGGCAGGAAGAGACCTTCGATGCCGATACCATCGATCGCGAACTGGGCTGGGCGGCGGAGGCGGGCTACAACACCCTGCGCATCAACCTGCCGTTTATTGTCTGGGAACACGACCGCGACGGCCTGATGGCGCGCATCGACGCGTTTCTGGCGATGGCCGACAGCCACGGGTTCAGCACCATGCTGACCCTGATGGACGACTGCGGTTTCTCCGGCGATGAACCGTATCTGGGGCCGCAAAAACCGCCGGTACCGGGCAAGCACAACAGCCAGGCGGCAGCGAGCCCGGGGCGCGATAAAGTCTGCGATCCCGACTGCTGGCCGCAGATTGAGCGCTATATCCGCGACGTTATCCGCCAGTTCCGCAACGATGAGCGCGTACTGCTGTGGGATCTGTATAACGAGCCGGGCAACCGCGGCATTTTTGCGACCGGTACGCAGGAGGTGCAGTACGACGCGAAGCTGGAGACCTGCGCGCATGAGCTGATGAAGCTGGCGTTCCGGTGGGTGCGTGAAGAGGATCCCACTCAGCCGCTCACCGTCTGCGCGTGGCGTCTGCCGGCGGAAGAGGAGGGCGAGACGTTTTATCAGCATCCGCTGGATCAAACCGCGCTGGCGCTATCCGATGTGGTGAGCTTCCACGCTTACACCAACACCGGACGCATGACCGCGATTATCCAGCAGCTGCAGGCGCTTGGGCGACCAATCTTCTGCACCGAATGGCTGGCCCGCCACGTGGGCAGCACCCTCGAGGAGCAGCTCCCGTTGATGTACACGGCGAAGGTCGCGCCGTATCAGTGGGGGCTGGTGCGCGGTAAAACCCAGACGTGGCTGCCGTGGCCGGTGGTGATGAAGGAGTCTACGGACTACTGCCGCCTCTGGTTCCACGACGTCTTTGAGGAGAACGGTATCCCGTTCTCGCGCAGTGAAATGGCCTTAATGAAGAAGCTCCGTAAGATCGCCCCGAAAGCGCAGGGCTAATAATATCGACCCGGCGGCCTGCCGCCGGGCAACCAGGTACGCACTATGGCAATGACAATGAAAATACCGTCTCGCGAGTTGTGGTCTTATTTTGGTTATGGATTAGGTCAGTGTTTTAGCTTTGGTCTAGTGGGTTCGTTTATTAACTATTTTTATACCGACGTGCTCGGGATTTCGGCGCTGGCGGCGAGTACCATCTTCCTGATTGCCCGCGCGTGGGATGCGGTTCACGACCCGCTATTTGCCAGCATAATGGACACCATTAACACCCGGTTCGGCAAGTTTCGCCACTTTTTGCTGATCGCCCCGTTACTCATTACCGGCGTCACGCTGCTGTCGTTCTATAAAATCGAAGCGGACATGACCACCAAAATTCTCTACGCCGGGGTGACGTACATTCTGTGGGGAACGCTGTACGCCATCTCTGATATCCCGTTCTGGTCGATGTCGTCGGTGATGACTAATGACTCCGGGCAGCGCACCCGCGCGGTGACGGCGGCCATGCTGGGGGTTAACGCCGGAATCGCCTGCGCCAATATTTTCTTCCCAAAACTGGCGGCGTTCTTCGCCCAGTACAGCAACGACAAAGGCTATTTTATGGCGGCGCTGGTGATGATGCTGGTCGGCCTGCCGCTGATGCTCAACGGCTTTATGCAGATTAAGGAGCGTGTGCCGCCGAGTCCGGAAAAGGTGACGATACGTGACACTTTCCATAACCTGCGCCAGAACAAGCCGCTGTTTATCGTTCTGCTGTCGTTCTTCTTCTGCGTGTTCCATAACGTGGCCGGCGGCCTCTACATCTACTTCTTTATCAACAATATGGGTGACGGCAGCCTGCAGATGGCGATCGGTGTGATGGGGATTATGGCGGCGGTGGTGTGTCTCGTCGCCCCGATGCTGACGCGCAGAATGCAGAAGCGGAAGCTGTTTATGATCCTCTGCGGACTGGATGTCGCGGTACGCGTGGTGATGTGGTTTGTGGGCTATCAGCAGACGGCGATGCTGTTTATCCTGCTTGGCCTGAGTACGCTGTTTGTGATGATGTCCAACATTCTCACCTCGTCGATGATTGCCGACACCATCGAGTATGCGGAGTACCACACCCACAAGCGCTGTGCGGCGATCACTTTCTCCGGACAGACCTTTACCGGCAAGATGTCGGTGGCGGTCGGCGGTGGGTTAATCGGCGTGTTTCTGACGATGATCGGCTATGTCCCGCAGGCACAAACCCAGAGTGACGGCGTGCTGTCGGGGCTGTTCTTTGGTATCTGTCTGCTGCCCGCCATCGGCTCGCTGATCCGGCTTGGGTTTATGTCGCGCTTTACCTTTACCGAGGAGAAGCATGCGGAGATTTGCCGGTTGCTGGCGGAACGTCAGCACGAGAAAGCGCAGCAACGTGAGGGCGAGGAAAATCTGGCGCGCCCGGCCACGGTGAATTAAACATTAACGCCTGCATGGCAGGCGTTATGTCTTTTACTCTCCTGTGAGCTCAATCCGGTTGCCGTCCGGGTCCGCAATCACCGCCTCATAAAACCCATCCCCGGTCATGCGGGGGGCGCTGAGCAGGGTGCCGTTTGACTGCGCCTGCGCCGCCATACGGTCCACCTCAGCCTGGCTGCCGACGTGAATGGCGATATGTGCCCAGCCAATAAACTCCGGATGAGCCGGGGCGTCGGGCAGGTCCGGAACCGTCATCAGTTCAAGGGTTGGACCGCCATCCAGGGTAATAAAATGTGACGCAAAGCCCGGGCGATTTTTGCTGAGGTAGCGTTCATTACGGCGTCCGCCAAAAACCGTTTCCCAGAACTGTACCTGTGCATCAAGGTGTCGGGTCCAGAGTGCAACATGGGCAATGTTCATTGTTATCCTCGCGGTGAGTGCTGATTGACAGAGCACGCGCAGTGCAACATTATGCGCTTTGATGCTCGGTTTTGTTATTTTAAAGGACTTATAATGCTCGATTATGCTGCTTTTCCGGAGCAACGACAAGCGCTGATCCGTCAGATCCTTCAGGAGAGCGGAAGGGTGGTGTGCACCGAACTGGCGACACAAATGAAGGTCTCCGAGCACACCATTCGCCGTGATTTACATGAGCTTAGCAAAGAGGGCTTCTGTAAAAAGGTCTACGGTGGCGCGGTACTTCAGCTTCCGGATGCGGGGACATTTAGCCGCCGCGAGCAGGAAAACAGTGCACAAAAAGCCACAATCGCGCAGAAAGCGGCAACGCTGATCAAGGCAGGTGGCTGTATCTTTATGGATACGGGCACCACCAATCTGGCGCTGGCGAAAGCCCTTCCTGCCGAACTCAGCGTGACGGTGGTGACCAACTCCCCGGCCATCGCGACCGCGCTGCTGCAACATCCGCTGTGCGAGGTGATCATCACCGGCGGGCAGATCCAGCGGGCGTCCGGCGCGACGGTGGGTGCCACGGCTGCAAGCCAGCTTGAGGGGATTATCTTTGATCAGGCCTTTATCGGTGGCTGTGCGATGGATCCTGAGATGGGGCTGACCGGCTTTGATTTTGCCGACTGTGCGTTCAAAAAAGCGGTGATCGCCCAGAGCAACCAGACCATCGTGGCGTTGACTGCTGACAAGCTTCCCGGCGTGGCGCGCTTTGTCGTGGCAAAGAGCCGCGACATTGATGTGCTGGTGGTGGACGCGAATATTAAACAGGACGTTATCGACGCGTTTGCGGCGCAGGATGTTCGCATTGTGTGCGCCTGAGGACTTTGACCGGTAAAACAGGCTACACTCTGGTTTTGAGCGCTAAATGCTGAGGACATAACAATGCACTACACACTGAAAGAAGGCGATAAGGATAAAGCGGAAGGGTCAAACGGCGCGGGCGCGCTGCAGCAAAAACTGCTCGAGTCCCGCTCGATTGTTATCTCCGGTGAGATCAACCAGGAACTGGCGCAAAAAGTCATTACCCAGCTGATCCTGCTGCAAAGCGTGAGCAACGATCCGATCAAGCTGTACATCAACAGCCAGGGTGGCCACGTGGAAGCGGGTGATACCATCCATGACTTCATCAAGTTCATCCGTCCGGACGTACACATCATCGGTACCGGCTGGGTGGCGAGCGCCGGGATCACCATCTTCCTGGCGGCGAAAAAAGAGCACCGCTACTCTCTGCCCAACACCCGCTTTATGATCCACCAGCCGCTGGGTGGCGTGCGTGGTCAGGCGACGGATATTGAGATTGAAGCGCGCGAGATCATCCGCATGCTGGATCGCGTGAACAAGCTGATCGCTGACGCCACCGGCCAGCCGCTGGAAAAAGTGAAAAAAGACACCGACCGCAACTTCTGGATGTCTCCGGCAGAAGCGCTGGACTACGGCATTGTGGGTAAACTGATTACGCATTATGACGATCTGAAGCTGGATTGATCCCTCAGGGCCGGACGTTTGCGCCGGCCTTCTCCTCTCGTTTGACCCATGACAAGTTCCCCCTTGACCGTCTCCCCTATAATCGCGCCTGTTTACCCTCTCACTGGTGCTACCCATGGCGTATCAACTGAACCTGAACTGGCCGGAATTTCTTGAAAAATACTGGCAGAAACAACCCGTAGTGCTGAAAAATGCCTTCCCCAATTTTGTCGACCCGATTACCCCGGACGAACTGGCAGGGCTGGCGATGGAGCCTGAAGTCGATAGCCGTCTGGTCAGCCATTCCAACGGTAAATGGCAGGCCAGCAATGGTCCGTTTGAGCACTTCGATGGCCTGGGCGAAACCGGCTGGTCGCTGCTGGCGCAGGCGGTGAACCACTGGCACATGCCTGCAGCGGAGCTGGTGCGCCCGTTCCGCGTCTTGCCAGACTGGCGTCTGGATGATCTGATGATCTCCTTCTCTGTCCCTGGCGGCGGCGTGGGCCCGCATATCGATCAGTACGATGTGTTTATCATTCAGGGGATGGGAAGCCGCCGCTGGCGCGTGGGTGACAAGCTGCCAATGCGCCAGTTCTGCCCGCATCCGGCACTGCTGCACGTTGATCCGTTTGAGCCGATCATCGACGAAGATCTGGCCCCGGGCGATATCCTCTACATTCCACCAGGCTTCCCGCACGACGGCTTTACCCACGAAACGGCGCTCAACTACTCCGTCGGTTTCCGCGGGCCGAACGGCCGCGATCTGATCAGCAGCTTTGCCGATTACGCGCTGGAAAACGATCTGGGCGGCGAGCACTACAGCGATCCGGATCTGACCTGCCGCGAACACCCTGGACGCGTGGAACAGTACGAGCTGGATCGTATTCGCCAGATGATGATCGACATGATCAGCAAGCCTGATGATTTCACGAAATGGTTCGGTAGCTTTGTCTCGACGCCGCGCCATGAGCTGGATATTGCCACCGCGGAACCGCCGTACACGGCAGAAGAAGTGCTTGATGCATTGCAGGGTGGCGAAACGCTGTCTCGCCTGAGCGGTCTGCGCGTGTTGAATATCAACGGCAGCGTCTTCATCAACAGCGAACTGCTGGAAACGGTAGATGCGAAGGCTGCGGACGTGCTGTGTCGCTACACGGAACTCGGCCAGGCTGAGCTGGGCGAGGCGCTGAACAATCCGGCGTTTATTGACGAACTGACCGGACTGATTAACCAGGGCTACTGGTTCTTCGACGAGTAACGGCTGGCGGCGTTTAGCCAGGCTAAACGCCGCCTCGTTCAGACCAGCATATTACAGGCTTTCCAGTAATTCAGGAGCCGCTCATCGTCGCGCTCCTTCTCTGCTTTTGTTTTCATCGCCTGCGCCAGATTTTCACGCGACAGCTCGTGGCCTTTTTGCACAATGTCTAAAACCGCTTCACCAAGAGCCAGTGAAATTTCTGTACGATTATTACGAATATTACGAATCGTCATTAATGCCTCCTCGTTGGTTGCGATAATGTAATTATGAAATAAAAAATAAACTGCGAGAATAATTCATCTTATTCTTATTTTTTCATTATACTTCACTATGCCTCGCGGTAGCCATAATATCCTGTTGTGTCAATGATGTTTCAAAATGCTAATAAGCGCCCGTAAGCCAAATTTATGCGCTACAGTTAATTCCGTGCAACGGCCAAATAACCAAAACGGGAGAATTATTATGGTAGATAAAAACGCAATTATGGATCACGCTCAGGTTGTCGCCAGCTGCGGAACACACGTCGGTGTTGTGGACCATCTGGATGGTGAGCGCATCAAGCTTGCGAAAAGCGATCCGGAATCCGGTGGGAAGCACCACTTTATACCGCTCGGCTGGGTGGACAAAGTGGATGATAATAAAGTTGTCCTGACCAAAAACCATAAAGAGGTTTTTGCTGAATGGCAGCAAGCATAAATATATCTCTTTAACTGAAATATATTTCTTCGCTCCGGCTCAGACCGGAGCGTAATACGTTTTATGCCCAGTGATTGCTGCCACCACCAATGAATGGTACTGTTTCGTTTGTCTTTTCCCCGATGCAGGCACCGTCATATGCTCCAGCGTGAAAATAGATCAGCGAAACGCCTGTTTTTTGTTGAGGATTTTCAGATATTCGGTGAGCGCTACGGCATCGACTACCGGTTCCCGCAGTTAAAAGATGCGCAGGTCAACAACCGCGCCGTGCTGCAGGGGAATGTGGAAGAGATGACGCTTTCATCCGGCATTTCACTGACCCACTCCAACGTTCGCGTTTTACAACCTTACGAAACCACCTCTCGCCATAGCAGCCCACTTTATATGCTGGTGGTGCTGGAAGGGGGCGTCACGATCGTGCTTAATGGCGTTGAATATGTCGTACGATCCGGCATGGCCTTCAGCTCCCGCCTGAGTGAAGAGCAGATAATGTGCGCGCGTCACGATGCCGACAGCACGCTGAAAACGCTCTCGTTTGGTCTATTCCCACACGATGCCAGGCGTGAGGCCCTGCTTGAGTCACTGCTCCAGGAATGGCAAAGCCTGAATGCGCCCACTCTGGTCTGGCACGTTCCTGAGTTTGTCCTTGTGGGGATCCAGCATGCTCAGCAGCAGGGTCTAAGCGCATTATCCCGTCAGCTGTTGCTGGAAGGGCTGATGTATCAGCTTCTGGGCCAGGGTTTGGCGCAGCGCCAGCAATCCTTCCCGTGCCGGCCTGAGCATGCGCGTCTTGAACGCGTGCGCAGCAGGCTGGAACAGTCTCCGGAGCAGGATCATACTCTTGCGCAGCTGGCCGCCCTCGCCGCCATGAGCCCGAGCAGCCTGCGCAGCAAGTTTCGTCAACGCTACGGCTGCACCCTTTTCGATTACCTGCGTGAATGTCGGCTCGCGCTGGCGCGTCGCTATCTGCTTGAAGGCTATAGCGTGCAGCAGGCGGCGTGGATGTGTGGCTATCAGCACGCCACCAATTTCGCTACCGCGTTTCGTCGCCATTACGGTATTGCACCGGGCGACGTGCGCAAACGCCGCTAACCTACTTTCTCTCTTCGCGCGAACGCAACCCGTGCGGTTTAGCACCGCGCATACGTATCCTGGCGGCGCGCATAGCTGTTTGCCCTCTCAAAAAGGTAATAATTCTTATTAACAATAAGAAATACCTTTGGAGAGGGTTATGTTTGCTAAGTCACGTCTGGCACTGCTGGTGGGATGGGTTACCGGTAGCGTCGCTTTTCCTTTACTGGCGCAGGATGCCCAAAAAACGGACACCGTTGTGGTCACGTCGCAGATGCAATCTGCTGCCACTAAGCTTGAAACGCCGGATATAGAGACTCCGCAGTCGGTCTCAATCGTTACCCGCGAGCAGTTTGAAGAGCAGGGTGCGACCAGCGTGCGCCAGGCGGTGAGTTACACGCCGGGGGTTTACAGCAACCAGATTGGTGCGTCAAACCGCTTCGACTACATGGTGCTACGCGGTTTCTCCGACGGCAGTCTGGATAACGTCTATCTCGACGGCCTGAAGATGATGGGAGACACCAACTCTCACAGCTCGCTGGTGGTGGATCCCTGGTTCCTCGACAATATCGAGGTGGTGCGTGGCCCGGCCTCCGTGCTGTACGGCCGTTCATCGCCGGGCGGTATCGTGGCGCTGACCTCCCGCAAGCCCTCGTTCGATCCGGGCGGGGAGATTAAGCTATTTGCCGGGAACAATAACCAGCGCGGGGCGATGTTCGACGTTACCGGTCCGGTCGATGATAACGACCGCGTGGCGGTGCGCCTCAGCGGGATGACCCGCTATGCCGATTCCCAGTTTGATCCGCTGAAGGAAGAGCGCTACGCGCTGATGCCGAGCCTGACCTGGCGCATCACTGATAACACGCGTCTGGATCTGATGGCCTATCTGCACCGCGATCCGGAAGGGGGGAGCCACTCCGGCCTGCCTTATGACGGCACCGTGGTGCCGCATAACGGTAAGAAAATCACCAACACCTTCTTTGAAGGTGAGGATGATTACGACAAGTACGATCGTCGGGAAAACATGGTGGGCTACAACATTGAGCACATGTTCGATAGCGGCTGGACGGTGCGCCAGAAGCTGCGCTATCTGCACACCAAAGTGGAGCTGAATCAGGTATATGCCGCGGGCTGGCTGAACGATACCGAACTCAACCGCGGCTATTCCGGTTCTGACGAGAAGATGAATGCCATCACGCTGGATAACCAGGTCGACGGCAGTTTCGATACCGGGGCAGTTAACCACCGCGTGCTGATTGGCATGGATTATCAGGACCGTACCAATAACGTGACCGGCTACTACGGCGGTTTCCCGCCCATCGACGCGTTCCACCCGGTTTACGGCGCGAAACCGGATTACATCACCCAGTACAGCAAGGAAAAACATAAGCTGCGCCAGACCGGGTACTACCTGCAGGATCAGATGTCCATTGACCGCTGGCGCCTGACGCTAGGCGGGCGCTATGACCAGGTAAGCGTGTCGAACGTTGATAACGTTAACCATACCCGCAGCGACCTGGATAAGAACAACGTCAGCAGCCGCGCGGCGTTGCTGTATCTGTTTGATAACGGTGTCGCGCCGTACGTCAGCTACTCCACGGCCTTTACGCCGACCAGCTTCGCCGATGAGCAGGGCAACATTCTGGACCCGATGAAAGGCAAGCAGTGGGAAGCGGGCGTGAAGTATGAACCCGAGGGGATGAACAGCCAGTTCAGCGCCTCGGTGTTCCGCATCAACCAGAAGAATATCGCCACCAAAGAGGAGCCGACCGATCCGTACCGTTCCATCGGTGAAATCGAGTCCGAGGGCGTTGAGCTGGAAGCGGTGGGTCAACTGACCGACAGCCTGCGCATGCAGGCGGCGTACACCTATACCGACATTCGCTACAAGAAGAGCAGCCCGGAAGAGGAGGGCAAGCGCGCCGTCTATGCGCCGCGGAATATGGCCAGTGCCTGGCTCAGCTACGACGTGAAAACGGGCCCGCTGGACGGCCTGACCGTCGGATCCGGCGTTCGTTACGTCAACGGCATTACCAGCGATCGCCAGAACACCCATACGCTGCCGTCGTATACGCTGGTGGATATGGTGGTGGGGTATGACCTGTCGAAAGTGGGGCTCACGGGCATGAGCGCGCAGCTGAACGTCAATAATCTGACCGATAAACGCTATGTGGCGGCGTGTAACTCGCTCTCCTACTGCTATTTCGGCGCGGAACGCAGTATCGTTGGCAGCGTTTCATGGACGTTTTGAGTCGGTGACAGTGCCGGGCGGCGGTGACGCCTTGCCCGGCCTGGTGGAGGAGGGGATCAGGCCGCACTACGCCTCCATCGCAATCACAATTGCCTCACCCATCTTCTTCAGCGCCTCGCGATGCTTCTCCGTTGGCGGTAACGCAACGTTGATCCGCAGGCAGTTGCGGTACTTGCCGGACGCAGAGAACAGCGACCCGGCTGCCGCCTGGATCTTCAGCCGGCACAGCTGCTTGCTGACGCACACCATGTCGACGTTTTCCGGTAACTCCACCCACAGCAAAAAACTGCCCTGCGGGCGCGTCACGCAGATCTCCGCCGGGAAATACTGCCGCACCCAGCAGGTATAGGTTTCCATATTCTGCTGATAAATCTGGCGCATACGGCGAACGTGACGATGATAATGGCCGTCGCGAATAAACGCCGCCACCGCCATCTGCGTTCCCGGCACGTTAAAGCCGCCTGCAGCGTATTTCATGTGCATCACCCGGTCGTAATAGCGCCCCGGCACAATCCAGCCGACGCGCAGGCCCGGTGCCACGGTCTTGGTAAACGAGCTGCACAGGAGCACGCGGCCATCAATGTCCATGGAGTGTATGGTGCGCGGGCGCGGGTATTCCGCCGCCAGCTCGCCGTAAATATCATCCTCCACGATCACGATATCGTGCCGCTGGGCAAGAGCCAGCACCTGCTTCTTCCGCGCTTCCGGCATGATAAAACCCAGCGGGTTATTGCAGTTGGGCACCAGGATCACCGCTTTAATGGGCCACTGCTCCAGCGCCAGCTCTAACGCTTCAATGCTGATCCCGGTTTCGGGATCGGTGGGAATTTCGATGGCTTTGATGTTGAACCCGCGCAGCATCTGCATGGTGCCGTGAAACGACGGGGATTCCACGGCCACAATATCGCCCGGTTTGCATATCGAGAGCAGGGCAATCGACAGCGCGCCGTGGCAGCCATTGGTGATGACAATCTCATTCGCGGCCACGGTAGAGCCGCCGTCCAGCATCAGCCGTGCGATCTGCTCGCGCAGCTCGAGCCGACCGTCGAGCACGTCATAGCTCAGCATCTCGCCCGGGTTGTGCTGCGCGATGCGGCTCATTTCGCGCCACAGCGGTTTCAGGCTCGGTTGATTGACGTCCGGCGAGCCGCCGCCAAAGGAGATCATCTCTTTGTCGGCACGGGCATCCAGCAGCATCATCACTTCATCCCACTGGGTGACGTCTACCGGACGCTGCACCGGACGCGTCATTGCCGGGACGGGTGGCATGGCCTTACGTTGCGAGACAAAATAGCCGGAGCGTGGCTGAGGCGTGATCAGCTGCAGATTTTCGAGGATCTGGTAGGCCTGCTGTATGGTGCTGATGCTAACGCCATGCTCCTGGCTCAGCGCGCGCACCGACGGCAGGCGTTCACCGCTGCGATACAGCCCTTGTTGAATGCGTTCCGCCAGAAGGTTGGCGAGATGTTGGTAGCGCGTCATGCTGTATCCTTTGTTTTCACCATACAGATTGTAAAACCAGTACAGATTGCCGCAAAAAACGGCATGCAGATACACTTTTAGCGGATCTGTATGTTAAACAAAAGATGTTTTTGAATCTGTATTGTACGACCTGAATTCCACGATGATAACGCTACTGGCACAGTGAGGAGAGCATCATGGAATTTTACGAGAACCGTTCAAAACGTCCGTTTGTTGTTTTTGTCTGGATCGGCAAAACGCTACGCAATTGGTACCGTATTCACCGCACACGTCGCATCCTGAGCAAGATGAGTGACGAGCAGCTTAAGGATGTCGGGTTGTCGCGCTATGATGTGTAAGCGGGCAGGGTCGGCGCTGGCCGGGTAAGGAGAAACCCCTACCCGGCGCAACGGAGAGATTATTCGAGTGATTTCACCGCGGTGTTTTCAGCGATGCGGCGCAGATATTCGTTATTCTTAAACGCAACCATGATCAGTTCGAACGTCACGCGACAGCCGATCAGGCTGAAAATCATCCCGATAAATCCGGTGATCAGATGATCGGTAAACATGGAATACACGCCGGCAATCAAAATCACCAGCATGACGATCCAGTAGAAGAAGACCAGCACGCGTGGCGTTAATAAGTAGTCAAATCCCAGAATGGCTTTCATTTTCTTTTCCTTAGAAATATAAAAAAGGCTCAAGATTGTATCTTTATCACGTTCTTTTATAGCGTGGATAGCTATCTGATTTCAGAGTAGTAATTCCAGCGTTTCTTGTTTTGGCCTTTCAAGTAGTGCCACCGCCTCCTGATACGTGCGCACGTTGTTATAGCCCATCACCAGGCCGTACCGCTTGCCGGAGCCGCGATACCACTCCGAGAGCGCGTTAACCTGTAGCTGCTGCGCTTGCCAGCAGTGCGCGATTTCCCGGTCACAACTCCCCTTCGAAAGGAATGCCACGATGTGCATCCCACCGTCGTTTTGCTCGGTGAAAAACAGGTCGCCATACACCTCCTGTAAAGCCTTAATCATCCACTCCCGCCGGGTCTGATACAGGGCCCGCATCTTCTTAAGATGCCGGAAAAAATGGCCTTCGTTGAGAAAGGCGGTGAGGATCTTTTGCGTCAGCACCGGCTGGCCGCTGGTAACGATGTCCGCGCAGTCGGTAAACGCCCCGAGGGTGCTGGCGGGCATCACCACGTAGCCCATGCGCAGCGACGGCATAATGGTTTTGCTGAAGGTGCCCATAAAAATGACCCGGTCGTGCCGGTCGAGGCTTTTTAGCGACGGCAGCACCTTGCGGGTGTAGTGAAATTCCCCGTCGTAGTCATCCTCAATAATCCAGGCCTCGTTCTGACTCGCCCAGTCGAGAAGCTGTTGTTTACGCGGCAGAGAGAGGGTGACCGCCAGCGGGCTCTGGTGCGACGGGGTGACAATGGCGAAGCGGGCATCGCGATGGTGGCGCAGCAGGTATTCCGTATCGATCCCGGCGCGATCGACCGGCACGGTGTGCAGGCGCGGCACGATCCGCTTGAGCAACTGCTGGCCCATAAAGTAGCCCGGATCTTCAAACACCACCTTGTCGCTGCGGCTGGCCAGCGTATCGAGGATCAGGCGCAGGCTACCGCTGTAGCCGCTGGTGATCAGCACCTGCTCGGCAGTGCAGGCGAGCCCGCGTGAAATATTAAGGTAGCTGGCAATCGCCTGGCGCAGCGGATACCAGCCCAGCACGGGCGGATTCAGCATCTCTTCCTGGCGCATGGCGCGCGTCGCCAGGCCTGAAAGCAGCAGCCATTTTTTATAGGGAAAGCTGTCGAGGGAGGGAATGCCGGGGCGCAGAAAACCTGCCCGTTCGCGCTGGCCGATCAGCGAGGCCGGAAGCGTGCCGGTGGTCTGCTCCGCAGGGGCGTGCTGTGCAGGCAGTAACAGGTCCGGATTGACCCGCGTGCCGCGTGCCCCCTGGCTTACCAGATACCCTTCGCCCGTCAGGATGGCGTAGGCGGTTTCAACGGTTTTGCGCGCCACCTTCAGCTCTTCCGCCAGCACGCGAATGGCGGGGACTTTGTCGCCAGGCTTTAGCACGCCACGCGTGATGTTGTCGCGATAGCGGGTATAAATAGCGTGATAGCCCGGCTTCATGTCCTACCTCGTTTGACGGTTTTTGTATCTTTTTACTATGTCATTATCCGCGTAGATTGTCCTCATCGCATGACATATGCCGCACAAAAAAGAGGAAAGACAATGAGCACCCGCGTAAACCACCATAAGATCACACCAGCCCTCGCCAACGCGCTGTCCAACCTGAGCATGGAAGTGGCGAAAACCTCTCTCGACCCGGCGCTGAAGCACCTGATCGACATTCGTGTCTCACAGCTGAACGGCTGTACCTTCTGCCTGGATATGCACTCGAAAGAGGCCAAAATCGCCGGAGAGCGCGAGCTGCGTCTGTACCACCTCGCGGCATGGCGCGAGTCCCCGCTGTTCAGCGCCCGTGAGAAAGCGGCGCTGGCCTTCGCCGAAGCGCTGACGCAAATTAGCGTGCATGGCGTGAGCGATGCGCTCTACCGCAGCGTGGCGGAGCACTTCTCGGACGTGGAGATTTCAGAGCTGAACTTTGCCATTGTGGCGATCAACGCCTGGAACCGTCTGGGGATCACGTCCCGCATGGCGCCGGGCTCGCTGGACGCGGCTTACGGGCTGAATAAAGCTAACCTCGAATAACCCCGCGCTCACGGATCATCGCCACCAGCGCCCGTAGCCCTGGCGGGACGTGGCGATGCCCCGGATAGTACAAACGCAGCCCGGCAAACGGCTGCGTCCAGTCGTTTAACACGCTCACCAGTTCCCCGCTTTCAAGCTCTTCCCGGATATACAGTTCCGGTAAAAACCCTATCCCTAATCCCGCCTTCACGGCCCGGATCGAGGCGAAGAGATCGGACGTGGCAAAGCGCGGCGGTACCGCCAGGGCGTACTGTTCCCCGCGACGCGCCAGCTCCCAGCGGTAGATCCCACCGTGCGCCATGCGCATACCGATCCCCTGATGTAAGAGCAGATCCTCCGGCGAGTGCGGCGTGCCGTGGCGGGCAAAGTAATCCGGCGTGGCGGTGACAAGCTGGCGGATCTCACCGGTCAGCGGCACGGCGATCATGTCCTGCGGCACGGATTCTTCAAGACGGATCCCGGCGTCGTAACCTTCTGCGACGATGTCAATCATTCGTGCTTCGCTTAGCGTCTCGACGCGCATTTTCGGGTAGCGGATCATAAAGTCGATCAGCAATTGATCCAGAAAGAGCGCACCGATATGGTTCGGTACGTTTAAGCGCAGGGTGCCGGCAGGTTCGCCGGTATCGCTGTGGATCTCTTCGCTGGCCTGGCGTATCGCCTGCAGTGCCGGGCCGATACGCGCCACATAGCGCTGCCCGGCGTCGGTAAGCGCCACGCTGCGGGTCGTGCGGTTAAACAGGCGCGTCTCCAAACGGCTCTCCAGCCCGGCGATAGCGTTACTTACCGCCGTAGCGGACATGCCCAGCTCCTGTGCCGCCCCGCGAAAACTGCCGCGCCGCACCACCGCCATGACCACTTCCAGCTCTGTCAGACCCGAACGATGCATAGATTATCCTGAAAATCGAAACAACCCTTGCAGCATAGCGTGGATTATCGCAACGGAGAAGCCGTGCCAGACTGTGTCCATACAGCCTGAGGAGGTTTATATGCACAACATCGAACAGATCTTTATCAACGGCGAATTTGTTACCCCGCACGGCACCGAACGTTTTGATTTATACAATCCGGCGACGGCGCGGGTGATTGGCCAGGTTCGCCTGGCCGATGAGGTAGACGCTGAGCATGCCATCGCGGCCGCGAAAGCGGCATTTCCGGCATGGTCGCAAACCCCCCGACAGGAACGCATTGCCGCGCTGAAACGCATGCATGCCGCCGTGGCCGCCCGTCATGATGCGCTGCTGGACGCGGTGATTGAAGAGTACGGCGCGCCAGCCTCGCGCTCGGCGTGGATGGCCCGCTACCCGGCAGATGTCATTGCCCAGGCCATCGAGGCGCTGGAAGCCTTTGAGTTTGTGACCACGGCGGGGGCGGCAACGGTGCAGATGACGCCGCTTGGTGTCGCCGGGCTTATTACCCCGTGGAACAGCGACGCGGGGTTTATCTGCGGCAAACTGGCGGCTGCGCTCGCGGCGGGCTGCACGGCGGTGATTAAACCGAGCGAGATGAGCGCGCTGCAAACCCGCATTGTCACCGAGGCGCTGCGCGATGCCGGGTTACCGCCGGGCGTGTTTAACATTGTCACCGGACGGGGCGATACGGTCGGTGAGACCATCAGCCGCCATCCGGACGTGGCGAAAATTTCGTTTACCGGTTCGACCGTTACCGGCAAAGCGATACTGCGCAACGCGGCGGAGAGTGTTAAGCGGGTGACGCTGGAGTTAGGCGGTAAATCGCCGACGATCCTGCTCGATGATGTCGATTTGGCGCAGGCTATCCCGCTGGTGGTGCAGGCCGGGTTTATGAACAGCGGGCAGGCGTGCGTGGCCGGAACGCGCATTCTGGTACCGCAGTCGCGTAAGGCGGAAATCGAAACTGCCCTGGCGCAGGCCGTCGCGGCCGTGAAATCCGGCGATCCGCGGGATAACGCGACAGAAATTGGCCCGATGGTCAGTGAAAAACAGTGGCTGCGGGTGCAGGGCTATATCCGTAAAGGTCTCGACGAGGGGGCAAACCTGCTGGTGGGGGGCGAAGGGCGTCCGGAAGGCACGCAGGACGGCTGGTTTGTGCGCCCGACGCTGTTTGCTGACGTCACAAATCAGATGGCGATTGCCCGGGAAGAGATCTTCGGCCCGGTACTGTGTGTGATCCCTTATCAGGACGAGGCCGAAGCCGTCGCCATTGCCAACGACACCGAGTATGGCCTGAGTGCGATGGTGCTGGGCAGGGATGTCGAACGTGCGCGTCGCGTGGCGCAGCAGATTGTCGCGGGCCGCGTGCTGGTGAACACGCTGGCCCATGAGCCTAAAGCGCCGTTTGGCGGGTTCAGGCACTCCGGCGTGGGGCGTGAGATGGGCGAGTGGGGGATCCGCGCGTTTATGGAGCCGAAGTCGATTCTGGGATAACCGTTTGTCGCCCTCCCGAAAAGAGGGCGACAATACTTCGCCCTTCACCGAAGCATCCGCATTTTCTTTCCTGCATGCTCTCCGCACCCTCACAACGGAGAGACAACCATGATTGCAGTCCTTTTCGAAGCCCAGGCCGCGCCTGCCCATCAGGCGCGTTACCTGCAGCTCGCAGCCGAACTCAAGCCCCTGCTGGCGGATATCGACGGGTTTATTGATATCGAGCGTTTTCAGAGCTTGACCACCGACGGCAAAATTCTCTCCCTCTCCTGGTGGCGGGATGAAGAATCGGTCCGCCGCTGGAAGCAGAACGTCTTTCATCAGGCGGCGCAGAGGGAGGGGCGGGAGGCTATCTTTACGTACTACCGCATCCGGGTGGCGCAGGTGGTGCGGGAATACGCCTCAGAAACCGGAGGGCGTGCGGATGTATGACGTTCATGTGATTTTCGACGCTACGCCAGGGGAACTGGCGCGATTCGGCCAGCTGCTGGGGCGCAATGGTGTGGGGCTGGAGGGCGGTGGCGTGTTTGGTACCGAAGCCCATTTCCTGGTGGAAGAGGGCGAAAAAGCCCGTCGCATGCTGCTTGAGGGCGGGTTTAACGTCCGGTCAGTCCGTAAACCGCTGATCAGAAAACTGCAGCAGGCGCGCCCCGGTGAGCTGGGCGAGATTGCCGCGGCGTTAGCGGCTCACGGTGTGTCTGTACTGACCCAGTACAGCGACCATGCGAATCACCTCATTCTGCTGACGGATAATGATAAGCTGGCGGCAGAGATCACCAGACCATGGGCAGTCCATGCTTAAGACTCGTTTACCCCCTGACAACAGCGCGCTGCTGGAACAGGCCATGGCGGCAGTGGCCGCCGCCGTGGCGGATCCGTCGCGTGTGAAAATGCTCTGTGCGCTGATGGATGGCCGGGCATGGACCGCCACCGAGCTGAGCGCGGCGGCGGATGTCGCCCCCTCCACTGCCAGCGGGCACCTGACCCGTCTGCTGGACGGAAAGCTGATTACCTGTCTGTCACAGGGGCGGCATCGCTATTACCGCCTGGCAGGACACGATGTGGCGGAACTGGTCGAGCAGATGATGGGGCTGTCGTGGAGCCGCATCACTCCGCCGGAAACCACCGCCCCGAAAGCCCTGCGTGAAGCCCGCACCTGTTACGACCATCTGGCAGGGACGGTGGCCGTTCAAATCTACGATTTTATGCAGGCGCAGGGCTGGCTGGAGACGGACGGATCAGCCCTGACCGTGTATGGACGCGAACAGTTCCTGACGCTCGGTATTTCATTAAGCGCCAATCCGCGCCGTAAGGCCTGCTGTGCCTGTCTTGACTGGAGCGAGCGGCGGTTTCATCTGGGGGGCGAGGCGGGCGCGGCGCTTCTCGCGTATCTGGACAGCAACGGCTGGATCCAGCGGGTGGCGGGATTTCGGGACGTGGTGGTCACCGCGTCAGGAAACGTTGCCATTAAAAAACGTTTTAGCCGCTAAACTCTCGGCGGTCTGATGCCCTTTCCCACCGGGAGAGGGCATTCGTCTTTCGCAATTCCTGCTCTTTTGTCTCTCGTTTCTTGATACTTACCCTGGTAACTATTATCTTGACCGCGTGTTACGAGAGGATATCCCATGCGTGAAGAAGAACTGTTTAGCCGCAGACCGATGGGGATGCGGATGGCCATGATCGTGCGTCAGTGGCGCGCCGTGATTGACGACGCCATTCTCGAGACCGGGTTAACCCAGTCGAGCTGGACGGTGATGATGCAGCTTCAACAGCTTGGGGATAACGTCTCGGTGAGTGAACTGGCGGAGGTGCAGGGTATTGAACTGCCGCCGCTGATGCGCACGCTGACACAGCTGGAAAAACAGGGTTACCTGTTACGCACCGTATCGCCTTATGACAAGCGTATCCGGCTACTCACGCTGACGCCGGAGGGGAACGCCGTACTCAGGACGCTCTCCCGGGTGATCGAGACATTTCAGGCGCGCGTATCGCAAAACATCGCGCCGGAGAATCTCGATATTTTCAGCGCCACGTTGAATCAAATCGCCTGCAATTTGCGGAAAATCCGCGAAGAAGATAACAAGACCGAAAAATAATGACTCCTGAACAAAAGTTTGCCCGCTGGGTAAGGGTAAGTATTGCCTCTTTCCTGCTGATGTTTGTCTACTTTGTCGTCGCGGACATCTGGATCCCGCTGACGCCGGACTCCACCGTCATGCGCGTGGTGACACCGGTTTCTCCGCGCGTTTCCGGCTACGTGGCGGCTGTCCATGTACACAACAACAGCCAGGTGAAGCGAGGCGACCTGCTGTTTGAACTGGATGACACGCCGTTTCGCAATAAAGTGGAAGCAGCGCAAATCGCGCTGGAGCAGGCGCGACTTTCTAACGAACAGCTGGATGCGCAGATCGCGGCCGCACAGGCCAGCCTGAAAACCGCCGTGCTGACCGCGCGTAACGACAAGGTGACCTACGATCGTTATCAGAAACTCAGCACGCTGCAGAACGTGTCGCAGGCGGATCTGGATAAAGTCCGGACCACCTGGCAGAGCAGCGAGCAGTCCGTCAGTTCGCTGCAGGCGAACATCCGTAACCTGCGCATTCAGCGCGGTGAGCGGGAAGAACACCGCAACGTCACCCTGCAGAAATACCGCAACGCGCTGGATGAAGCGGAACTGAATCTTGGCTGGACGAAGGTTTACGCCCAGGCGGACGGCACGGTCAGTAACCTGCAGCTCAGCCCCGGCTATTACGCCTCCTCCGGCTCAGCCGCGCTGGCGCTGGTGAATAATCAGGCCGATATCGTGGCCGACTTTCGCGAGAAGAGCCTGCGCCATACCCATCAGGGAACCGATGCCGCCGTGGTGTTTGACGCCTTCCCGGGACTCGTCTTCCGTGCGCATGTGACCAGCAGCGATGCGGGGATCCTCGCCGGACAGGAAGCGGTGAACGGTGAGCTGTCCGAGCCAGAAACCTCCAACCGGTGGGTTCGTGATGCCCAGCGTATGCGTATCCACGTGGCGCTGGACGAGGCGCTGCCGAAGCAACTTCCGACCGGTGCGCGTGCCACCGTGCAGCTCTATAACAGCGAAGGGCCGTTTGCGCGCTTCTTCTCCGGGATGCAGATCCACCTGGTGAGCCTGCTGCACTATGTCTATTAACACTCTGGCGCGGGTGTTTACCCCGCACGGCAACATCGTCTATACGGCAAACGACTTTCGCCAGACCCTGCGCATCGTCTTTGCCGGCATGATTGCGCTGAGCATTTCGAGTTTTTACAACACTCACTACGGCGTGTTTTTCGTGGTCTACCCCATCATGCTGCTGTCACTGGTACCGGTCTTTAACCGCCACGTGGCGAAGCAATTTATCTTTAGCGCCTCGCTTAACTGCGTTGAAATGGTCATTATCATCGGCTATCTGTCGCAATGGCCGGTGATCATGACGGTAGTCGTGTTCGCCCTGTACGTCATGCGTTTTCGCTTTATGAGTAAGGGACCGCTGTTTCTGTTTGGTTCGATGGGCGTGGTCTGCCAGAGCGTGATGCTCAACTTTATGAGCTATCCCACCACCGACTGGCATACGTTGCTGTTTTCCAATATCGAAGCGAGCGTTATGGCGGTGTGCCTGAGCGCGCTGATGAATTACCTGCTGCCGGACGTGGAGCCGCGCAAGCCGCCGCCGCTGATTGAAAAAGATGACGCCCGTGTGCGCCACGAGTCGCTGCTTTCCGGGACCGTTGCCACCCTGATTTTCGTCATCTTCCAGATAAGCGACCTGAGCGACTCACTTTCCGCGCTGATGGCCGGGGTATTGATTCTGTTTCCCATGCACTATCGCGGCGCGGTGATGAGTTCCCTCTGGCGCGTGGTCGGCGTGGTGCTGGGCTGCCTCTACATTCTGGTCGTCCAGCTTATCCTTTACGATCACAGCAGCCATATGCTGCTGATGATGCCGCTTATCGGCCTTGGGCTGGCATTTGGCGCGCGGCTGCACGTGATGGAGAAGGTCGGCGCCGGGGTCGGGTTTTCCAGCATCACCACCATCGGCATTATGTTCGGGCAGAACATGCACCCGGACAGCGACCTGGTGTTCAGCGATCTCTATCGCATTACCTCGGTGACCTTTGCGCTGGTGGCGACCCTGACAATGGTCTTCCTGGTGCATATGATCCTCAATCGCTTTGCCCCTACGCGCTATGTGATCGCGCCGCCTGAGGCGAATTAATGCGCGAGCACGGCAGGCAATTGCGAGAGTAAAAACAGGATCAGGCCAATCGTCCCACCCACCAGCGTGCCGTTCACACGGATGAACTGCAGGTCTTTGCCGATGTTAAGCTCAATCTGGCGCGACATGTCTTTGGCATCCCAGCTCTTGACCGTGTCGCTGATATGCCGCGTGAGGAACGCGGCAAAATCCGGTGCTACGCGGTGCGCCGCCTGCTCCAGATGCTCGTTCAGCGATGCCTGCAGGCTGGCATCGTTCGACAGCGTTTCACCAAACCACAGACCGGCGTTGGCGATGCGCTGCCTGACGCGCGAGTCCTCGCTTTGCATATCCGCTTTCAGCCACTGACGCAGGTCGGCCCACATCTCGCCCAGATAACGGTTAAACGCCTCGTCGTTCTTCAGGTAGTGCTTGATGTTATCGGCTTTGGCGGCCATTTCCGGATCGTTTTTCAGGTTGTCGATAAACTTCAGCGTGGCGCGGTCAAACGCCTGACGGATCTGGTGCGTGCGGTCGTGGCTGATATCATCCAGCAGCGTATTCACCGCATTCGACACCATCTCCGCACTCTGATCGCCGAGCCACTCGGTAGGCAGCACCATGGCCTTGCGCGGATGCTCGGTCTTCAGCCAGTGCACAATCTGGTCGGCGATAAAGTCCCGCGTGCTGTCACGCTGGATAAGCGCGATCAGGCGGTTGATGATGGCGTCCAGCAGCACCTGATGGCGATTGTTCCGGGTCATGCTCTCCAGCATCACCGCGCTGGTTTCGGTGAAGTCGACCTTGTCGATGGCCTTGTGCACCGCCCGTTTGAGCAGCCGCTGAATGCGTCCGTCGTCGGTCAGTTCAAGAAAACCGCTCATTACCTGAATCAGATGCAGCCCGACGCGCCGGGCGTTGTCGGGCTGGCTGAACCAGGTGCCAATCATCTGTGCCGGTTCATAGCGGCGGATCAATGCCACCAGCGACTGGGTATCGAGAAACTTTTCCTGCACGAACTGACCCAGATTGTCGCCAATGCGGTCTTTGTTGCGCGGAATGATCGCCGTATGGCGTGAGATAAACGGAATGGGCACCCGGCGAAACAGCGCGACGACGGCAAACCAGTCCGCCAGCGCGCCGACCATCGCCGCCTCGGCAATGGCCTTTACGCCGCGCACCCAGAAGGTTTGCGGCAGGAACAGGGTGGTGATAAACGCCGCGGCGGCAATCAGCAGCAGCGACAGCGCCAGCAACTTGGCGCGTTTAAGTTCAGCTATTTTTTCCATGGCTTAAGAATAGAGGGAGGCGGGAAGAAAATGCAAAAAACGCCACACGACCCACCCACCAAACGCCATCAGCACCACGCCAGCGGTTCGCTCAATCAGCCAGAGTGCACGGCTGAGCGTCCGCTGAACCACGGGCAAGCCCATCAGCGACACCAGGGCTAAATCCCAGACCAGCACCACCATTACCATCCAGACACCGCAGGTTGACTGCTGAAGCAGCGTGACATCTGGCCCTAACAGCGCCGTCATGAGCGCCAGATAAAAAAGTGCATTCTTCGGGTTTAACAGTGCCGAACCGAGCCCCAGCAGGATTTGCTTACGCAATGAGGGGCACCGCTGATGAGTCTCATTGAGCGCAAGCGTCTGTGGGCGGCTGCGCGCCAGCCGCGATCCAATCCAGAGCAGGTAGAGCGCGCCGGATAATTCGATAAGGGTGAACAGCCACGAAAACGTGCGCAGGGCGCTCCAGCCGATAATCACCAGCACAATATAGAGCGCGTTACCCGCGGCGATACCGAGGCACAACCCGGCACTGCCGCGCAGCCGGTAACGTGCGGCGTAACCGACCAGCAAAAAGAAATCCGGACCGGGGCTTAACAGGGCTACAAAATGCGCCAGCGCCAGGGCGAGAAAAGCGGAAGGGAAGAACAGTTCCATCGTGACCTCCAGAGCAAAAACGGAGATCACCTTACGGCGTTACGTATCCTGATTATTGTCTGATATTGATCGGCCCGTCGCGTACTGGCGAGGCGTGGCGGCCGTGTAGCTGACGAAGGTTTTATGGAAATGGCTCTGGTCGGCAAACCCGCTCTGGTAACCGACATCGGCGAGATCATCTCCCGCACGCAGTCGCGCTTTGGCGTATTCCACGCGAGAGATGCTGAGAAAGCGTCCTGGCGTCAGGCCGGTGTCCTGTTTAAAGGTGCGGATTAACGTCTCTTTGCGCAGTGAAAATCGCCGGGCAAGGTCGTCAAGGGAAGGCGGAGCGGTGAGGTTCGACAGAAACGCCTCTTGCACCTGCTGACTCAGTGAATGGGGCTTATCTGTGCGGCCTGTAGAGGGGGGAAGGGCGCAAAGCAGTGCGTTCAGGGAGGCCGCGGTCATGTTCTCAACCACTCCAAGATAGTGATTAAACAGCGTTTGGTCGCGAATGACCTGCAGTGCCAGCGAAAGGTCAGTGTCGATATACAGCATGTGGTAGCTGCGTGGCTGTCCCGCCACCGGGTTGCAGCTGTGGGGAGCATGCGCCGGGATGACGATGATGTCGCCAGGGGTCAGGATATACTCCCTGTCATGGACTGTGCAGCACGTCTGGCCTTCCAGGATCGCGCCAATAGAGAGCTGTGGGTGACAATGACGTTTATACGCCTGGGTGCTCTGCCAGGTGCTGCGCAGCTCGTGGCCGCAGGCGCGATGAAAGGTCTGGCGGATGTGTCGGGTCTCGGTCATGGGGGACTCCTGTCAGGAACGTTTTTTATACCATGCCCGCGCGACATGTTGCAGTACCACGCTAAGAACCTTCCGGATATACCCAACTTTACGTCCATCGCCAGTCATATTGTCTACCCTTAATACCCTAAGCGGTAAAACAAGGAGATTCGACATGGCTTACCAGACAGTAAATCCTGCCACAAACCAGCTCATCAAAGAATATCCCTCCCATACCGACGCGGATGTTGAAGCGGCGCTGAAGGCGGCCGATGCGCTTTACCATTCGGACTGGGCAAAAGGCGACATTAACCAGCGCCTGCCGGTACTGCGTAAACTTGCGGACCTCATCGACGAACGTACGGAGGATCTGGCCAGAATTGCCAGCAAGGAGATGGGTAAGCTCATTGAGCAGAGTCGCGGTGAAGTGAAACTGTGCGCGCAAATCGCCCGCTACTACGCGGATAATGCCCAACGGTTCCTCGCCCCGGTGAAGTACGACTCCGAACTCGGGGAAGCGTGGGTCGAGCACCACCCTATTGGCGTGCTGATGGCCGTTGAGCCGTGGAACTTCCCTTATTACCAGCTGATGCGTGTCCTCGCCCCGAACCTGGCGGCCGGTAACCCGGTGATCGCCAAACACGCCAGCATCGTGCCGCACTGTGCAGAGACGTTTGCACATCTGGTGCGTGAGGCCGGTGCACCGGAAGGGGCATGGACCAACCTGTTTATTTCGTCGGATCAGGTGGCGAACATCATCGCCGACGATCGTGTACAGGGTGCCGCGCTGACCGGTTCCGAAAAAGCGGGTAGCGTGGTCGCGGCGCAGGCGGCGAAGCACATCAAAAAATCGACCCTGGAGCTGGGCGGTAATGACGTCTTTGTGGTGCTGGATGATGCCGATCTGGAGAAGGCCGTGAAGACGGGCGTGAATGCCCGACTCAATAACGCCGGCCAGGTCTGTACGGCGGCGAAGCGTTTCATCGTGCATGAGAAGATTGCGGATGCCTTCCTCGCGAAATTCACCGAGGCATTTAAGCAGGTGAAGATTGGCGATCCGCTGGACGAGAGCACCACCCTGGGGCCGCTGTCCTCTCAGGATGCGCTGGACACGTTGACCACACAGGTCAACGAGGCGGTGAAAAACGGCGCGACACTGCATTACGGTGGCAAACCGGTGCAGCGTGACGGGTGCTTCTTTGAGCCGACGATCCTGACGCATATCTCGCGCGACAACCCGGCCTACTTTGAGGAGTTCTTCGGCCCGGTGGCGCAGATCTATGTGGTGAAAAATGATGACGAAGCGGTCGCACTGGCGAACGATTCCCACTATGGTCTGGGCGGCGCGGTGTTCAGCAAGGATATCGAGCGGGCGAAGAAAATGGCGTCGCGTATTGAGACCGGGATGGTGTATATCAACTGGCTCACCGATACCGCGCCAGAGCTGCCGTTTGGCGGCGTGAAGCGATCCGGTTACGGACGCGAACTGTCGGACCTGGGGATCAAAGAGTTTGTGAACCAGAAGCTGGTGGTGGTGCGTAAGTAACTCCGCGAATAAAAAACCTGCCATTCGGCAGGTTTTTTTTGGGGTTATTGCACTTCAATCTTGTCCCAGCCGCTTTTGAACATGCAGCTGTCGACTAAGGTATCCCGGCGATATTCATTCGCGTCTTCAACCGTGTAGCTCGTGGAAATATCCTTTTTCTTTTTCGATTTGTCCATTTTTTCCGAGCTCGAACCGGTCACAACATTGTCCGGGGGCAGATCAATCAGGGCCTGTGCTTCGCATTCCGTGAGCTTTTTATTCATCTCAGCGTCACTGACTCCCGGTTTCACCCATTTATACTGGACGCAACCGGTGAGCAGAAGCGTGATGCTCAGAACGCAAAGCGCGGTAATGCGGTGTTTCATCAGAAGGTGACTCCACCGCCTACATATGCGCCGTCGATCAGCGTGTGGCCAGGACGACCGTCTTTGCCGTCAACGCTTACGTGACGATAACCCACTTTCAGCGTCACAGGCGTGATTGGCGTCCAGCTCACACCGCCGTTGGCTTCCACGTAGTTTTTCACGCTGTTGTTCAGACCTTCTGGTGCGGCATACCCTTCGCCAAACACGTGGATGCTGTCCGTCAGCGCAACGTTAATACCGCCACCGATGGGGAATGCCACGCCGTTATCGCCTTTTTTCGGGCCAAGGTAGATTGCTTTAGCGCCGGCATTCAGCATTACCGGGCCCACTTCCAGGTTGTAACCGGCGCCAACGCCACCTGTTTGCGTGCCGTCGTCGGTGTTTTTGAGCCAGTTGCTTTCAAGGTACACACCGGATGAGGATTTACCCATTTCCAGATTAAGGTTAGTAAAGTTTTTACCTTGCTCAATCGTGCCGCCCATAGCCAGTGCGGAACCCGACAGGACGGTCAGAGCAGAAAGAAGAAGAACATTCAGTTTTTTCATGTTTTATGCCTCGTCATTAATTTCATCTGAGGCCACCTTAACAAGCGATGTTTATGACTGCAAATGTGATTAAAGTCGTGTTTTTATGCTGTTTTTGTTAATGGCTGGCTTTTGAAATGTTGCTTTCATGTTTAGTTATCGCCGGGTCAATATGTATTACCTGGACGTTTAAGACAGGTTTAGTTTTTTGACTAAATAGACACTGAACGAGACAGAGGATAACCGTTTGAGATGAATTAATTGGCTTTCTAATAATTTCCAGAAACATTTCAAGTTTTACACTTTGTGGTTTAGTTTTACATTTCTGGCGATTCATGCGCCTGCAATTGCCTGCCCGCGTATCTCTGCGGTGTCATTTTCCTGACACGTTTGTTCTTTACGTTGTTGGCTTCACTTTCTGGATACTAACAATATGAAAAGAAAAATTATTCCTGTGCTTATCGGTTGTGCGCTCTCTTTCTCTGGCCTGGCGGCGCAGCCTACGGCTGAACACTATGTTGTCAGCTTCCCCGAAGGCACGCGCGTGAGCTACAGCGGCGCGTTTGCCGGTGCGTTCCCGAAGGGGCTCCCGGTCGGGATCGGCTCTGGCCTGCTGTTTACCGGTAAACAGGGCGATACCCTGACGTTTGCGACCGTGACCGATCGCGGTCCGAATGCGGATTCGCCGAAAGTGGGGAAAGACGAAGCCAAAATCTTTGTCACGCCCGATTTCGCTCCGCTGCTGATGACGATTCGCGTACAAAATGGCAAAGCGGAGGCCGTCGATGCGCGCCCTCTGCATGACGATAAAGGCGAGATCAACGGTCTGCCGCTGCAAAGCGGCGTGATTGGCTCGACCAATGAAGTGGCGTTCAGTGACACGTTAAAGGTGCTGAAGGGCGACAATCGCGGGCTGGATACGGAAGGTATCACGCCGGACGGTAAAGGCGGTTACTGGCTGTGCGACGAGTACGGTCCGTTCCTGATTAACGTCGACAGCAAAGGCAAGATCCTGGCGATTCACGGTCCGCAGGCGGCGGAAGGCGAGAAATCCATCGCGGGCGGCTTGCCGAATATTATTAAATGGCGTCAACCAAACCGGGGCTTTGAAGGACTGACCCGTATGCCGGACGGGCGTATCATTGCCGCGGTGCAAAGCACGCTGGATATCGACGGCAAAAGCAAAAAACAGGCGCTGTTTACCCGCCTGGTGAGCTTCGACCCGGCGACCGGGAAAACCGCGATGTACGGTTATCCCATCGACAGCGCGGCCTACAGCAAAAACAGTGACGCCAAAATTGGCGATATTGTGGCGCTTGATAACCAGCAGCTGCTGCTGATTGAGCAGGGCAGCGATAAAAACGATGGCATGCGCAACCTCATCTACAAGGTGGACCTCAGCAAGGCGAGCGATCTGACACGCTTCGATAAGCCGGGCGAATACCCGGAGTTTGATGACGAGAAGACGCTGGCCCAGCGCGGCATTACGCTGGCGGCTAAAACCCAGGTCGTGGATTTGCGCGCGCTTGGCTGGCAGCAGGAAAAGGCCGAAGGGTTAGCGCTGATTGACAACAAAACGCTGGCGGTCGCGAACGATAACGACTTTGGCGTGAAGGTGGCGATGGAAAATCCGGTCGAGGGCAAGAAGCTCAAGGACTATCGGGTGAATTCGCAAGGCGCGCTCACGATTGATGATAAACCGGTTGCGACCACCCTCGCCGTGAAGCCGCTGGCGAAGCCGGCGTCAGAAAGCGAACTGTGGATTGTGACGCTGCCCGAGGCGCTGAAATAATCTCACAGCCCTCTCCTCAACTGCGGAGAGGGCTGCGTTCGTACGATTATTTGCGCAGTGCTGCAAACGCTGTCCGGATCTCGTCTTCCGGCAGCTGTAGCCCAATAAACACCATGACGCTTCGCGGCGTTTCATCTCCCCACGGTCTGTCCCAGTCCGCGCTGTACAGCCGCTGTACGCCCTGGAACAGCAGGCGGTTCGGTTCGCCATCAATCCACAGCATCCCTTTGTAGCGCAGCAGCCTGTCGGCAAAAGAGAGCAGCAGGTTTTCCATGACGCGGGAGACGTCGCTGATGTCCACCGGGTAATCCAGCTCGACCACAATCGACGAGACGTCGTTTTGTTTATCTGCCATAAAGTGGAAGCGCGGCGTTGAGGTGACATGCTCTTCCAGCATAAAGCCGTTGGTGTTGAACAGCTGCGAGAGGTCGATATCACCGTGTGTCGCGATGTAAATCGGCGCCCGCGAGTTGATACGCGTCAGGCGCTCGCGCAGTTTTTCGCTGTCGCCCGCCACGTCGGTTTTGGTCAGCAGGATGCGATCGGCGTAGCCCACCTGCGACTGGGCGAGGGTGAACTGGTTCATCTGTTCGTCGGCATGAACCGCGTCGACCAGCGCAATGACGCCATCCAGCAGGTAGCGCTGGCAGAGGATCTCATGGGCGAAAAAGGTCTGAATAATCGGGCCGGGGTCAGCCATACCGGTGCATTCAATCACCAGGCGGTCAAAATCGATTTCACCGCGATCGCGGCTGTCGAGCAGATCCAGCAGGGCGTCTTCTAATTCATTCGAGCGGGTGCAGCAGATGCAGCCGTTAGTCAGGGTTTTGATCTGCGTGGCGCGATCGCCAATCAGCTGATCGTCGACCGAGACTTCGCCGAATTCGTTTTCGATCACGGCGATTTTGAAGCCGTGCTGCGCGTTCAGAATGTGGCGCAGCAGGGTGGTCTTACCGGCGCCAAGGAAACCGGTCAGCAGGGTGACGGCAATCGGGGTCATGGTCTCTCCTTTAGCAGCAGCGTACGCCGCCTTCTCCACTCCCGCCGTAGCGCGCTTCCTGACGCTCGCGGAAGAATTCGGTATAGGTCATGTACGGTTTATCCGGATGGTTGGTCTTCATATGCTCAACGTAGTTGTCATAGTCCGGAATGCCAATCAGCATTTTCGCCGCCTGACCGAGGTATTTTTTCGCTTCGCCTAAGTTACCAAACATTGTGCCTTCCAGATAGAAAAAGCCCGGCAGGGGCTGCCGGGCGTTGTTTCCCTTCACCCTAACCCTCTCCCGCAGGGAGAGGGATGCGAGGGCGGATTAGTGGTGTGAAGAGGTCTTCACGCCGCCTTCCGGTACCGGGACATACGGGGTTTCTTTATCCGTACGACCCTCGGCGTTACGCACGTTCAGCCAGGTTTTGATGCCGTAGAAGATGATGCTGTACACCACCACCAGGAACAGAATGCTCAAACCTGCGTTGGTGTAGTTGTTCACCACGATGTGGTTCATGTTGGCAATCTGCTGGGCAGTGAGGTCCGCGCCGCCTGCGGCAATTTTCTCTTTGTACTGGTTAGCCATGAAGAAGAAGCCTTCCAGCTGCGGGTTGGCGCTGAACAGTTTCAGACCAAGCGCCCAGGTGGTGCAGAGCAGCAGCCACAGCGCAGGGATCACGGTGACCCAGATGTATTTGGTGCGTTTCATCTTCACCAGTACAACGGTGCCAAGAACCAGGGCGACAGCGGCCAGCATCTGGTTAGAGATACCGAACAGCGGCCACAGGCTCTTCACGCCACCCAGCGGGTCGACAACGCCCTGATACAGCAGGTAACCCCACAGACCCACGCAGCCCGCGGTTCCCAGAATACCCGCCACCAGAGAGTCGGTTTTCTTCAGGAACGGCACGAAGTTACCCAGCAGGTCTTGCAGCATAAAGCGTCCCGCACGGGTACCGGCGTCCAGCGCGGTGAGGATGAACAGCGCTTCAAAGAGAATACCGAAGTGGTACCAGAAGCCCATGTCCGCCCACGGCAGCACTTTGTGGAACACGTGTGCGATACCCACTGCCAGCGTCGGTGCGCCACCGGCGCGGTTCAGGACTGACGGTTCGCCAATGTCTTTCGCAGTCTGCATGATCTGCTCAGGCGAAATCACGAAGCCCCAGGAGCTGACGGTTGCGGCAGCATGTGCGCTCGCATCTTTCAGCTGCGCCATGATCAGCGCCGCGTTATCACCGCCCATCTCATGCAGGTTTGGCATGGTAATGCCCAGGCCTGCCGGAGGGGTGTTCATCGCGAAGTAGAGACCCGGTTCGATGATGGACGCGGCAACCAGCGCCATGATCGCCACGAAAGACTCCATCAGCATTGCGCCGTAGCCAATCAGACGCGCGTCTTTTTCGTTAGCCAGCAGCTTCGGTGTGGTACCGGAAGCAATCAGGGCGTGGAAGCCAGAGACCGCACCGCAGGCGATGGTGATAAACAGGAACGGGAACAGCGCACCTTTCCACAGAGGACCGGTACCGTCGATGTACTGGGTCACTGCCGGCATTTTCAGATCCGGGTTAATCACCAGGATGCCGATCGCCAGACCGACGATAACGCCGATTTTCAGGAAGGTCGCCAGGTAGTCACGCGGTGCCAGGATCAGCCAGACCGGCAGCAGAGCGGAGACAAACGCATACCCAATCAGCGCGAAGGTGATGGTGGTGTCCTTGAAGGTCAGCGCCGGGCCCCAGTACGGGTCGTGCGCAATCACGCCACCGAAGTAGATGGATGCAACCAGCAGCACAATACCAATCACCGACACTTCACCCACGCGACCCGGACGGATAAAGCGCATGTAGATACCCATGAATAGCGCAATCGGCACGGTAGAGCAGACGGTGAAGACCCCCCACGGACTTTCGGCCAGCGCTTTCACCACGATTAACGCCAGCACCGCGAGGATGATGATCATAATCAGGAAGCAGCCGAACAGCGCGATGGTCCCCGGCACGCGGCCCATCTCCTCTTTGACCATCTCACCCAGAGAGGCGCCGTTACGGCGAGAAGAGATAAACAGCACCATAAAGTCCTGCACCGCCCCGGCCAGCACTACGCCCGCGAGCAGCCACAGGGTACCAGGCAGGTAGCCCATCTGCGCGGCCAGAACCGGGCCGACCAGCGGACCCGCACCGGCGATAGCGGCAAAGTGGTGACCAAACAACACGTAGCGGTTGGTGGGCACGTAGTTGAGGCCGTCATTATTAATGACCGCCGGAGTGGCACGCGTCGGGTCGAGTTTCATGACCTTCTGCGCGATGTATAAGCTGTAGTAGCGATAAGCAACAAGATAGACGGAGACAGACGCAACGACGATCCACAGGGCGCTTACGTGTTCGCCCCGGCGTAGTGCGACAACCGCCAGACAAAAAGCGCCGAGGATCCCGAGTAACGCCCAGGGCACGTGCTTCAGTAGTTTTTTCGTATCCATAGTAAGACCTGGTTTTTTATGTAATGAAAAAGGGTCAGGGTTCGTTATGAGGAGGTATTGATTAATGCTGGAGCGATCGTGCCAGAACCACGCGCGTGTAAAGACAGGTAAATGAATGAGCGGTTGAAAGGGCCAGGTGAGCGGTCAAAGAGGGCGGCGAGTGGTTCCGTCTCGCCGCCGCCGGGAGAAATTATGTGATTGAGATCACGTGGTTATCTGCTGTGCGCTCTACCGCCAGATAATTTTCCAGCGTTTTAAGCAGCTTCTCTTTTAGCCAGTTGGGCTCCAGAATTTGAATATTCGGCAGCCAGTAGAACAGCAGCGGCAGGATCTGGTTCTCGTGTGCCGCCTGACAGCGCAGCGTGACGCCGTTGTGGTGCTCACCGACAAGCTCTTGTTCTGGCAGCAGGTCGCGGCGCATAAAGTAATGTGAAATAGTATCTTTAATGAATATTTTCACTTCGAAAGTGTCTTCCGACACCCACGGATCGCGGCTTTTTTCCAGCAGCCCGAGCGCATTTTCTTCCGGCGTGAAGGTCTTTTGTTGAATATCAAACCAGCTAATCTGACTCAACGAGAAGGATTTTAGCCGGCTATTCTCGGTGGCTTGTAAATACCATATATTTTTATTGTTAATGAGTTTATAGGGATTAATCAGGCGGGTTTTACCCTTATAAACGATCTGGCATACATTACGATTCTTAATCGATTTCTCGATTTTCGATAAATAGCGACGAATATCACGTTCTACCGTGTGCTCTGCGTCGTTGCCAAGAATAAGAATATGATTTTCGTCAACGCGTGTTTCAAGTTTCTGCCAGAATTCCGTATTTCTTTCCGGGAAAAAGCTATCGGCATTCAGGAAGTTAGCAATCGTGTGATGTAATCCTTGTCCACCGGGAGATTGTGCGGAGTGGATCAGACGATACAGTCCGTTACCGGTATGTTCCACAATAGGTGAAAGCGCATTTAAATCCCGGTAGACAGTGCGCTCGGTAATTTTAAATTTTTCCATGAGCGCACTGCGGTTTACCACACCATTTAAATGTAACTCAACCAGAATATCGACCAGACGTTCAGCCGAGCGGCTCCGCGTCGATTTAGCCATAAGGTCTTCCTGTATATTAGGGTATGCGCTGAATGATGCGGGTAGCACTGACATGTATTGTCAGTATTCAGACACAGAAAATTTCTCTTATGGCTATATAACGGCGTGATTAAGCGGAAACCTTAGGAATTTTTGTGGAAATTGGCGCTGGCCGGGAAACGGCCAGCGCAGGAGGGGGTTACACTGCGGCTTCAGCCTCCATCATGACGGGGTGGAAACGGCGTTTAAAATAGATCAGGCCGTGTCCCGCTTCGCTCAGAATGATGTTTTTAATTTCAACGAGATAAACCAAATGGGTGCCGATGGTTTGCACCTGGCTAATCTCGCCTTCAAGGCTTGCCAGCGCGCCCTTCAGCACCGGTTGCCCCTGCGGACCTTTCTGCCAGCAGGAGAGGGCAAAGCGATCGTCCATTGCCATGCCGGTCATCCCGGCGAAGTGGCGGGCCATGATCTCCTGCTCATGGTTCAGCACGTTGACGCACAGCTTACCGTTACCCTGGAAAACCGGGTTCATGGCGCTGTTGGCATTGATGCAGACCATCAGCGATGGCGGGGTATCCGTGACCGAACAGACGGCGGTGGCGGTAATGCCGCAGCGTCCTGCATCGCCCTCGGTGGTGACAACGTTAACCGCCGCCGACAGGCTGGCCATCGCATCGCGAAAACGCAGGCGTTGTTCTGTATGCATTGAAACCTCCCGCTGCGTTATTTCAGCAGCTTATCCAGCATGTTGATATCGGAATTATTGTGCAGGTGCGGCACCGTCCAGCCATGCTGGTCGTACTCGGACATGCAGCGGTCGACCATTGCCATCATTTTGTCCATGTTGCCAGAGCTCTGTGCCTGACGCAGACACTGCAGACGGATTTCGTCCTGGCTGCCGGAGTAGTTGATCTCATACAGCTCGTGACGACCACCAAACTCGCTGCCGATGGCATCCCACATCAGTTTCAAAATCTTAATGCGTTCCACGTGATCCATGCCGTTGGAGCCGCGCACGTATTTCGCCAGATACTGGTCGATCTGCGGATTGTTCAGGTCTCGCGCGCTGGACGGCAGATAGATCAGGCCGCTCGTGACGTTACGCTCGATGATGTTCTTGATCTTCGCATAGGCCATCGGGGCCATGACGCGGTAGGTCTGCAGCGCCGCGTGATCCGGCAGGTACGCGCCATTCACCCACGGCGTGGCTTCAGAACACATGGAGTCGCTCAGCGCCCAGAACATGTTGCGCCAGGCCACCACTTCCCCGAGATCCGCCTGCACGCCGCGGAACTCCAGGGTGCCGGTACACTCCAGCGATTTCTTCAGCAGCGCGGTAATGAAATCGAGCTTCACCGCCAGACGTACGCAGGCCTGCAGCGGGTACATACGGGCAAAACCGCCTTCCATGGTCCAGCGACGGCAGCGATCGAAATCGCGGTAGATCAGCACGTTTTCCCAGGGGATCAACACATGATCCATCACCAGGATCGCGTCGTTTTCGTCAAAACGGCTGGAGAGCGGGTAGTCGTATGGAGAGCCGGTCGCACCTGCCACCATTTCGTAAGAGGCGCGAGAGATCAGCTTCACGCCTTCGGCGTCCATTGGCGCAACGAACATCAGCGCGAAGTCCGGGTTTTCGCCCATCACCTGCGCGGAGCCAAAACCGATCATGTTGTAGTGAGTCAGCGCCGAGTTGGTTGCCACCACTTTTGCGCCGCTAACGATGATCCCGGCGTCGGTCTCTTTTTCCAGCTTGATGTAGACGTCTTTTACTTCGTCCGCCGGTTTGTGACGGTCGATGGGGGGGTTAACGATGGCGTGGTTGAAGTAAAGCCCGGTTTCCTGAATACGGGTGTACCAGTTGCGGGCGTTCTGTTCGAACTGGCCGTAGAACGCCGGATTGGCACCGAGCGCGCAGCCAAACGCCGCCTTGTAGTCCGGGGTGCGGCCCATCCAGCCGTAGCTCAGGCGCGACCACTCGGCGATGGCGTCACGCTGCTGACGCAGGTCGTCGGCGCTTTTCGCCACGCGGAAAAACTTATGGGTGTAGCCGCCGCTGCCGGTATCGGTGCCCCAGCACAGCGTGTCCTGCATGTCTGGCTTGTGCAGCGCATCGTACATCTGCGCGATGGAGGCTGCCGCATTGCGAAACGCCGGATGAGTGGTCACGTCTTTGACGCGCTCGCCGTAGATATAAATCTCGCGGCCATCCTGCAGGCTTTTTAAATACTCTTCACCGGTTAACGGACGTTTGGCATCAGCGCGGAAATCTTCAGGCTTCATAGGGACCTCGTATCGGAATAGTGATGTTAAATTTATGTTTTGTTTTTGTTGTTTAATTGAAGCCTGAGCGGGGGTGAACGTGAAGGGACGATTGGGACAACGGCTGGTACTTTTCGCATATGATCGCAGAGTGTGATTTCCCTCACCCTGAACCCGGGAGAGGGTCAGGGCTGGGGTGGGGTAACAGACGACACCGGTACTTTTTGCGCCCGATACGCACTCGGCGAACACCCCACTAACCGATTAAAAAACCGGGCAAAATAGGCCGGGTCTTTAAACCCCAGCTGCCAGGCGATTTCGCTGACCGCGCTGTCGGAGAAGAGCAGCATCCGCCTCGCTTCACGCAGCTGACGGTCAAAAATCAGCCGCTTCGGCGGGCGGTTGGCGAAGCGTCGGCAGATATCGGTCAGACGCGATTCGGTCAGGTGCAGTTCGCTGGCATATTCCGGTACCGTCCAGTGCTCATGAAAATGGACATCAATCAGCTGGGTAAAGCGCTGGAACAGTTTCAGCTCGCCGCGCATGCCGCTGGCGGCGTGATCGTCGAGCTTCGCGTTGCGCAGCAGCAGGGTGAACACCGCCTGGGCTAACAGAACCAGCATGTGTTCGCGCCCGGGCAGTTGTTCCGTAGATTCCCGGGCAATCAGCGGCCAGTAGTGCTTCAGTGCCGCCAGTTCGTCCGGCTTATCGGCCAGCGACAGGCAGATCCCCGGCAGGCCAAAGGCTTCCCGCATGCCGGGGTAGAGCACTTCCAGCAGCGGCCAGATCAGATCCTCGCGCACCGTCAGAACGTGCCCGTCGCTGTCGGATTCGGTAATAAACGCGTGCGGCACCGACGGGGGCGTGAGCACAAATAGCGGAGCCTGCACCGAGTAGCGGTGATCGTCGAGCTGCAGTTCGATCTGTCCGGTATCCAGAAAGTGCATCTGAAAATACTGGTCGTGACGGTGAGCCTGCATGTCGCGGCCAAAAAAGGCCGCCATGCGGGCGAACGACTGATAGTGAACATCATCCGTTCCCAGACTTTCGTCGTACTCTTTGCTGATGTCGATATTCGCGATCGGGCTCTGGCACATAGCCGCTCCTTACGGGATTTTCTGCGCCGCCATACCTGGCTCGTGCTCAAGGCTCTCCCGCTGCGTCATCGGGATACGTGTCAGCACCAGCGCGCCGACCACCAGCAAGCCGGCAACAAACCACAACCCGGAGCTGAAGCTGCCGGTGCTGTCACGCAGAATGCCGATCAACAGCGGGCTGACGGCGGATCCGACGTTACCGATGGCATTGATCACCGCCAGTGCGACCGCCCGCGACTGCAGGCTAATAACCCGATCCGGCGTGGTCCAGAAGATCGCCATGGCGGTAAACGATCCGGTTGAGGCCATGATGATGCCAAGCAGCTGGATCAGGCTGTGGTGGGTCGCCGAGGCCAGTAACCATCCTGCCGCCGCAAAGAGGTACGGCAGAATGGTGTGCTTTTTTCGCTCTTTCAGCCTGTCGGAGCGGCGGCTCCACCAGATCATCCCGAGGATGGTGCAAAACTGCGGGATCGCCGCCAGCAGGCCAATCACAATGTTGCTGCTGCCGGTGTTGAAGCTTTGCAGGATCTGCGGCGTCCAGATATTAATCGCGCTCAGGGTGTTCGTGAGGCAGAAATAGGCCAGGGTATAGAGCAGCACGGCCGGGGTAAACACTTCGCGCAGCGTCGAACGCGGCGTGACGGGGCGGGCGATGGCCGACTCCTGCTCGCGGGCGATCATTGTTTTAAGCGCCTGCTTTTCGTCGTCATCCAGCCAGCTGGCCTGATCCGGCGTGTCGTTCAGGTAGAACCACGTCACTACGCCGAGCACTACGGACGGTAGCCCCTCCAGCAGGAACAGCCATTGCCAGCCTTTCAGGTTCCACAGCCCGTCCATGGCCAGAATATAACCGGAGAGGATCGAGCCGAGCATCATGGTCACCGGCATGGCGATCATAAACAACGCATTGGCGCGGGCGCGGTGGTAGGCAGGGAACCACCAGGTGAGATAGACGAGGATCCCCGGCAGGAATCCGGCCTCGGCAATGCCCACCAGCATGCGCAGCACATAGAGCGTGTGCGGGCTGGTGGCGAACATGGTGCAGGTGGAAGCGATGCCCCACACCACCATGATCCCGGCGATCCAGCGCCGGGCACCGACCTTCGCCAGCATGATGTTGCTGGGGATCCCACATATCACGTAGGTGACGTAAAACAGGGTGGCGGCCAGGCCAAACATGGTCGAGGTGAGGCCCAGATCTTTGCCCATCGTCAGCCCGGCAAAGCCGATGTTAATGCGGTCAAGAAACGAGAAGACAAACAGGATAAAGAGAAACACGATCAAACGACGAAACAGCTTCTGAATAACGCGGTGTTCTACAGCTTTATTATCATGGGTTTGCAGGGTAGAGGTCGTCATGTTGCGCTCCACATCGTACGTTTAGTAGACGGATTTATTGTTATTTACTGACGTAACCGGGATATCGATAAAACGTGCCGCCAGCGCCTCGGCGCTGCGTGCAAGCAGGGTGGTGTCGACCCCGACGGCGACAAACAGCGCGCCAAGCTCGAGGTAGCGTTTTGCCAGCGGCTCGTTAGCCATCAGGATGCCGGGCGCTTTGCCTGCCGCACGGATCTGCGAAATGGCCTTCTCGATGGCGGCCTGGACTTCCGGGTGCTGCGGATTTCCGGCAAAGCCCATGTCGGCGCTCAGATCCGCCGGGCCAATAAACACTCCGTCCACGCCTTCCACGTCGAGGATGTGCGGCAGATTTTTCAGCGCCTCGCGCGTTTCAATCTGCACCAGCACGCACATGGCATCGTTAGCGCGCTGCAGGTAATCAGGCGTGCGGTTCCAGCGCGAGGCGCGAGCCAGCGCGCTGCCCACGCCGCGGATCCCCGCCGGTGGATAACGCGTGGCGCGCACCGCCAGCCGGGCTTCATCGGCGTTTTGTACCATCGGCACCAGCAGGGTTTGCGCCCCGACGTCCAGCAGCTGTTTGATCTGGACCGGATCGTTCCACGACGGGCGTACCACCGGCTGGCTGGCGTAAGGCGCGATCGCCTGCAGCTGGGTCAGGACGGTTTGCACGTTATTGGGCGCGTGCTCTGCGTCGATCAGCAGCCAGTCGAAACCCGCACCGGCCAGCAGCTCGGCGCTGTAACTGCTGGTCAGCCCCAGCCAGAGGCCGATTTGCGGTTTTCCGGCGCTCAGCGCCGCTTTGAATCTGTTTTCCATGGTGGTCTCCTAAACAAAACGGCAGCTGATGGAGCCCATCTTGCCGTAGTCCACGTGGAAGGTATCGCCCTTGCTGGCCGGCACCGGGCGGGTAAACGAACCGCCGAGGATGATTTGGCCAGGCTCCAGCTGAACGTCGTACGGCGCGAGTTTATTGGCAAGCCATGCCACACCGTTGGCCGGGTGGTTGAGCACGCCCGCGGCGACCCCGGTCTCTTCAATGACGCCATTGCGGTAGAGCAGGGCGGAGATCCAGCGTAGATCCAGCTCGTCGGGCTTAATCGGGCGACCGCCAAGGATCACACCTGCGTTGGCGGCGTTATCGGAGATGGTGTCGAACACCTTGCGCGGACGCTGGGTCTCGGGATCGATGTTGTGGCAGCGGGCGTCGATCAGCTCCAGCGCGGGGATGACGTAATCCGTGGCGTTGTAGACGTCGAACAGGGTGCAGTTTGGGCCGCGCAGGGGTTTTGCCAGCACGAAGGCCAGCTCCACTTCGATGCGCGGGACGATAAAGCGGTCGGCAGGGATATCACTGCCGTCGTGGAAGAACATGTCGTCGAGCAGAGCACCGTAGTCCGGCTCGCTAATCTGCGAGCTGGCCTGCATCGCTTTGGAGGTGAGGCCAATCTTGTGGCCTTTCAGCACGCGACCTTCGGCGATTTTCAGGCTCACCCATTCGCGCTGTACGGCGTAGGCGTCATCAAGGGTGATCGTCGGGTAGTCGAGCGAGATCTGGCGGATCTGCTCCCGGGACTGCTCCGCCTGATGCAGACGATGGGCGATCAGGGTATGGGTGTGTTTATCGAGCATGGCGATTTCCTGTTGTTGCCGGGTGGCGTGCTGCTCACCCGGCTTGCGTTCAAAGCCGTTGTCGGCCCGGTAAGGGCGCTACTTAAACAAAGCGTGCACGTTGTTTTGTTTGTAATTGAGCGTCGGGTGCAGCTCGTCTATTTCAAAAGAGAGCGCCAGATAGCGCGATGCCATCAGGTCGGCGAAGTGGGTTTTAATCAGCTCAAACAGTGCCTTGCCCACCGCCTCCTGGCTCTCCAGACTGCGCCCGGCGCCAATCTTCAGCGTCATATGCACAAAGGCGTAATCGTGCTTACCGTCGGCCATCTGCCAGGTGTCCAGCCAGTGCGCGCGGCTACGGATACCGCCGAGTGGGAAGATTCCCGTGGCGGCAAGCGCGTCGTTCACTTTGGCGAACAGTCCAGGCAGGTCAGCCTGCTCGCGGATGTTGTCAGTGCATTCAGCAATAAAGTGCGGCATGGTGGCTCCTTACGCGGACGCGGGCAGGGGGAAAACGGCGTTAACCTGGCCGGTGCCGGAGCTGGGGAACAGCTCGGTGAGGAACTCCACCTTGCCGTCGTATGTGTCCCAGCCGAGCATCCCCAGCAGCATCACCGTGTCGTGCATATTGCCCTCGCCGTAGCAGTAGTGGGCATACTCCGGCAGCATGCTGCAGAACTCCCTGAACTTGCCTTCACGCCACAGCTTCACCACGCGTTCGTCCATCTGACGGTCGAACTCGCGGGTGTAGCTGTTCATTCCCTCTTCGGCGCGCTGGTCGTCGATAAAACGGTGCGACAGCGAACCGCTGGCGAGCACCGCCACGGTGCCGTCGTATTTCTGAATCGCGCTGACGATGGCCTCGCCCAGCCTGCGGCTGTCGGCGAAGTCATGGACGGTGCAGAACGCGGCGATAGAGATCACTTTGAAGTGCTTATCGCTGTTCATGTAGCGCATCGGTACCAGCGTGCCGTACTCCAGCTTGAGGCTCGGGATGTTGTGCGCTTTGGCACGTACGCCGAGTTTCACCGCTTCGTCGGCGATAAGCTGGCCGAGCGCCGGGTTACCGTCGTAGTCGTAGGTCATGTCGCGGATAAAATGCGGCAGCTCGTTGCTGGTGTAGATGCCGGAGAAATGATCCGCGCAGTTGATGTGGTAGGCGCTGTTCACCAGCCAGTGGGTATCGAACACAATAATGGTGTCGACGCCCAGCTCCCGACAGCGCTTGCTGATTTCTTTATGTCCGTCGATGGCGGACTGGCGGCAGCCGTGGTTTTTTCCCGGCAGTTCAGAGAGGTACATTGACGGAACGTGGGTAATTTTTGCCGCTAACGCTAACTTGCCCATACTCAGATCCCCCATTTTGGAATCGGATGGTCGCCCATGGAGATGCAGACGTTTTTCATTTCAGCGAACACTTCGAAGCTGTATTCGCCCCCTTCGCGCCCGGTACCGGAAGCCTTCACGCCGCCAAACGGCTGACGCAGATCGCGCACGTTCTGGGTGTTTACAAACACCATTCCGGCTTCGATATTGCGCGCCAGGCGCAGCACTTTGCTGACGTCCTGGGTCCAGATGTATGACGCCAGGCCGTACTCCACGTCGTTAGCCAGACGCAGCCCTTCGGCTTCGTCCTTAAACGGCAGCAGGCAGGCAACCGGACCGAAAATCTCTTCCTGGGCCACGCGCATCCGGTTGTCGACGTCTGCCAGCACGGTCGGGCGCAGGAAGTTGCCGTTTTTCAGGTGAGCAGGGAGATCGGTGGGTTTGTCAGGGCCGCCCGCCAGCAGGGTCGCACCCTCTTCAATGCCAAGACGGATATAGCCGGAGACTTTTTCCCAGTGCTGCTGGCTGATCAGCGCGCCAACCTGAGTGTTCGGATCGGTCGGGTCACCCACGCGCAGACGGTTCGCGCGCTCGGCAAAGCGCCTGACGAATTCCGGGTAGATGCTCTGCTGAATGAAAATGCGTGAGCCAGCGGTGCAACGCTCGCCGTTGATGGAGAAGATGGTGAACAGGGCTGCGTCCAGCGCACGTTCGATATCCGCATCTTCAAAAATCAGCACCGGAGATTTCCCTCCCAGCTCCATGGAGTATTTCTTCAGTCCGGCGTTTTTCATGATGTTGCGCCCGGTGGCGGTGCCGCCGGTAAAGGAGACGGCGCGCACGTCGTGGTGACGTACCAGCGCATCGCCCGCCGTTGCGCCATAGCCCTGCACCACGTTCAGCACACCCGCCGGAATACCGGCCTCCAGCGCCAGCTCGCCCAGACGGTCGGCGGTCAGCGGGGAGAGTTCAGACATCTTCAGCACCACGGTGTTGCCCAGCGCCAGGCACGGCGCAACCTTCCAGGTGGCGGTCATAAACGGCACGTTCCACGGCGACACCAGCGCGCAGACCCCCACCGGCTGCACCAGGGTGTAGTTGAGCATCTTGTCGTCGACCGGGTAGGTTTTACCGTTCATCTGCTGGCACACTTCGGCGAAGAATTCGAAGTTGTGCGACGCGCGTGGAATAAGCACGTTTTTGGTCTGGTGGATCGGCAGGCCGGTGTCGGCGGTCTCGAGGGCCGCAATCTCCGGAACGTGTTGATCGATAAGATCTCCGAGGCGACGCATCAGGCGTGCGCGCTCTTTCATCGGCAGGTTAGCCCACGTCGGGAATGCCTCTTTGGCCGCCGCCACGGCCTGATGAATTTCAGCTTCACCGCCGGACGCGACCTCCGCCAGCACCTCTCCGGTGGCCGGGTTAGTGGTGTGGAAGTAATCACTTCCTGCGACGTTTTTACCGTTAATCCAATGGTTCATTTTTTTCATTTTTCAGTCTCCTCACTGACAATGCGGTTCACCAGGCGGCCCACGCCCTCCACTTCCACGACCACTTCGTCGCCAGGCTGTACGTCAGACAGACCCTTTGGCGTGCCGGTGGCAATCATGTCGCCGGGCTGCAGGGTCATAAATTCGCTGAGATAGGCAATCAGGAACGGGATGCTGAAGATCAGATCGGCAGTGGTGCCTTGCTGGCGCAATTCACCGTTCACGAAGGTACGCAGGGTTAAGTTATGCGGGTCGGGAATGGCCTCTTTCGGCACGATATGCGGGCTGAGGGGGGTCAACCCGTCGCGGCTTTTCACCCGCAGGTTCGGGCGGTAGTAGTTTTCCAGGTAGTCACGGATGGCGTAATCGTTACAGACGGTATAGCCCGCGACATAGTCCATCGCCTCGCGCTCACTGACCTTGTGCGCCGTTTTGCCGATGACCACCACCAGCTCCGCCTCGTAGTGCATGTACTCAATGTTGTTCGGGCGGACCGAGGTCTGGTTATCGCCGGTCACGGTGTTGGGGGCTTTGATAAACACCAGCGGTTCCGTTGGCGGCGTAAACGCCAGCTCACTGGCGTGATCGGCGTAGTTCAGACCAAGCGCGAACAGCGTGGCGTGCGGATGTGGGCCTTGCGCATGGGCGACCTCGCGTTCATCAACCACCGGGTTTTCCAGGGACGGGAAGCCTTTCGCCAGAATGCGTACGCGATCGCCCGGCTGCAGCGGGACGCGCGAGTGTGGGGTGCCGAGCAGAATGGCATCGCCCGGACTGAGGGTGGCGAATTCGCTCAGGGCGCTCAGCAGTTCGGCGGCATTGCGCTGCAGGTCAGCGGTGTTCCAGTGGTCCGCTTCCCGGCCGTTAATTTCGGTGACGATGGTCAGGTTATCAACGTGGTCGACGGCGGCCAGCTCTCCCAGCGGACAAAAGCCGTCGCGGCATTTGGCCTTGATGGCAGGGCGATAAAAACTCTCTTCCGGCAGGCTCACTTCGTTGGCAAGCGCGTAACCGGCGATGTACTCCGCCGCCTCGTCCACGGGAACGTTACGCGCCGTTTTACCCACAACCAGCGCTACCGTGGCACCGCTTAACACGGTTTCACCCTGCGGGAAGGGAATGGGGTCGCCCGTGCGGATCACGGTGTTATGCGGTTTGATGAACCACACGGTGGTTTTTGGCGGCGTGTTGTAGGGGGCTTTTTCAAACGCGTCGCGCCAGGCATCGCGCTGGCTCTGGTGGTTCAGCGCTACGGCAAAAACAGTACCTTTCATTCACTTACTCCTCAGGCCGGACGTCCGGCCTGTGATTTCATTAATATGTTAATGATCTGGTTGTATGCCTTTGCTGTTTATTTCGCAACCAGAAGTGAATAATTTGTGATATGAATAACAATAAATTTACATAAAGAGATTAAAGGCTATATTTATCATTGCGTTAATAAATCAGGCTTGTTTCTGTTAGACTTTTTGTCGTAAAACGCGTTGTTTGTAAAACCAGCAGAACTGAATTGTTCATGTGTTAATGATTACCGGGAGAGGCTATGCATGATTCATTAACTATCGCCCTGTTACAGGCGCGGGAAGCGGCGATGTCTTACTTCCGCCCGATTGTGAAACGGCATAACCTGACCGAGCAGCAGTGGCGCATCGTGCGCGTACTGGCCGAACATCCGTCGATGGATTTTCACGATCTGGCGTTTCGCACCTGTATCTTGCGTCCCAGCCTGACGGGCATTCTGACGCGCATGGAGCGTGACGGTCTGGTGCTGCGCCTTAAGCCCGTAAACGATCAGCGAAAGTTGTATGTGTCGCTGACCAAAGAGGGGAACAGGCTATACGAGCGTGCCCAGGCGCAGGTGGAAGAGGCGTATCAGCAAATCGAGGCCGAATATACGCCAGCGAAGATGCAACAGCTGACAGCGCTGCTGGAAGAGTTTATTGATCTGGGGAACCGGCATATCACAGCGCGCGAAGAAGAGTAAAAACCACAAATTTAAGGATGATTTTCGTAAAGTTTTCCCTTTCCAGGCCGAAAATCCTGTTATCTGTCTGATGGAAAGCGAAAACATGTTAAACCGTATCAAGATTGTCACCAGCTTAATGCTGGTATTAGCGATATTTGGCCTTTTACAACTCACATCCGGTGGTCTTTTCTTCAATGCCCTCAAGCATGACAAAGAGAATTTTACCGTCCTGCAAACCATTCGCCAGCAACAGTCCACGCTGAACGCCAGCTGGGTTGCCCTGCTGCAAACCCGTAATACCCTGAACCGTGCGGGTATCCGCTACATGATGGATCAGAGCAATATCGGCAGCGGCGCGACCGTGAACGATCTGATGCAAATTGCGGCGGCTTCTCTGAAACAGGCAGAAAAAAACTGGGCTGAATACGAAGCCCTGCCACGCGATCCGCGTCAAAACGACGCCGACGCGACGGAGATCAAACGTAACTACGATATCTACCACGGTGCACTGGCGGAGCTGATCCAGCTGCTGGGCGCGGGCAAAATCAACGCCTTCTTCGATCAACCTACCCAGAGCTATCAGGATGGTTTTGAGAAGCAGTACGTGAACTATCTGCAGCAGAACGACAAGCTGTATCAGATGGCGGTGGAAAACAGCAATAGCTCCTACAGCCAGGCAATCTGGGTGCTGATTAGCGTACTGATTGCGGTGCTGGTGGTGATCGTGGCCGTGTGGCTGGGTATCAAGCAGGCGCTGATTTCGCCACTTACCCGTCTTATCGACAACATTCGTCATATCGCCAGCGGCGATCTGGTGAAGCGCATCGAGGTGCAGGGCGCTAACGAGATGGGTGAACTGGCCGACTCGCTGCGTCATATGCAGGGCGAGCTGGTCCGTACCGTTGGTGATGTGCGTAACGGTGCTAATGCCATCTACAGCGGCGCGAGCGAAATCGCGATGGGTAACAACGATCTCTCTTCCCGTACGGAACAGCAGGCCGCATCCCTGGAAGAGACCGCTGCCAGCATGGAGCAGCTGACGGCGACCGTTAAGCAGAACGCCGAGAACGCCCGTCAGGCGAGCAACCTGGCGCTGAGCGCATCTGAAACCGCGCAGAAGGGCGGTAAAGTGGTGGATAACGTGGTGCAAACCATGCGTGACATCGCGGGCAGTTCGCAGAAAATTGCCGACATTATCAGCGTGATCGACGGCATCGCGTTCCAGACCAACATCCTGGCACTGAACGCCGCGGTAGAAGCGGCACGTGCGGGCGAGCAGGGCCGCGGATTTGCCGTTGTTGCGGGTGAAGTCCGTAACCTGGCACAGCGCAGCGCCCAGGCAGCACGTGAGATCAAGAGCCTGATTGAAGACTCTGTTGGCCGCGTGGAAGTCGGGTCTACCCTGGTAGAAAGCGCCGGCGAAACCATGGGCGAAATCGTTAATGCGGTAACCCGCGTGACGGATATCATGGGCGAAATCGCCTCTGCGTCTGATGAGCAGAGCCGCGGTATCGATCAGGTGGGTCTGGCGGTGGCTGAGATGGATCGCGTGACCCAGCAGAACGCCTCGCTGGTGGAAGAGTCTGCCGCGGCGGCAGCGGCACTGGAAGAGCAGGCGAGCCGTCTGACTCAGGCCGTGGCCGTGTTCCGCATTCAGCAGGAGCAGATGAAAGCCCGCGAGCAGGCCTCAGCGAAAACCGCTGCAGCCCCTATGATGGCGCGTAAAGCCGCGACCACCGATGCGGGCGAAAACTGGGAAACGTTTTAATCCTGCCACAGTGCCGGGGGGCGGCTACGCCTGACCCGGCCTGTAATGGGGCGTTTTGCAGGCCGATATCAAAGAGGCAGGCGCATGGCACAGCGGGAGTCATACGCGAAACCGTGCGCCGCTTCTTCCTCTCTTTTCTGACGCAGTTCAGGCGTTAGCATCGTCACCGTTTCAAACCCGAGTCGCGCATAAAACGGCGCATTCCACGGCACCTCGCAAAAGGTGGTCAGCGTCAGCGATGTCAGCCCCAGCGTGCGGGCATGGTCTGCGACGCAGGCGATAAGTCGCCGACCTATTCCTCTTCCCTGCCACTCCCGATGAACCGAGAGTTCGACAATAAACAGCGATGACGGATGGGCTTCTGCAAGAATAAACCCGACGGGCAGGTCATTTGCCAGCGCCAGCCAGCTAAACCCGCGTTTCGCGTAATCAAGATGATGTTCCGCGCAAATGACGTCGCCGTCTGCAAGCCAGGCCAGTTCGGGGACGTCCCGAAAACGCTCGCCAGCCGCGCGCTCGATGGCGGGCAGGGCAGCAACATCTTTGGGCGTCGTCGATCGAAAGAGAATGTTCATGGCGGAAAGTATACCCCGACCAGCCGTGCCTATTCTGAACAAATCAGGACCGGCGCATAGAAATTGCTGATCACCAGCGCGTCTTCCGGCGTGCGTTCAATCTTCAGGAGTCTTTTGTTCCCCGGCGTCAGGCCGGCGACGTACTTTTCAAAGACCCCCGGTGGCAGGGTGTCATGGCTAAAGCGCGCCACGGTTTGTATGAATATTTCATAGAGTGAGCCCTCAACGTGCCGCCACGTAAACATCTCCTGGCGGGAAACATCCCAGTGATGTGGCTCGTTAACCACGTCGCCGTTAAGCGTAAGGTACCCTGTGTTGTCGGGCTGAAAGCGCAGCGTAACCTCCCCTTCAAAGGAGAAATCATGATCGTCATGTCGGGCTGAAAATGTCAGGTTTCCTGCACAGGTTCCGGACAGCGGAGGCGTGTAGACGTACCACGCCAGCGTCACGCCAATCAGCAACAGATTGAGCGCCAGAATAAGCCACACTTTTTTTTGTTTCATATCACCACTCGTAAAAGTAAAGCGTTCGGCAGGCGCTGGCTTTACCGTCCGTGAGAGAACACTGGGAAAGGACCAGCCGCCCTTCGTGGCCATAGAAAAGTGTTCTCTGGATGTGCATATAGAAAATAGAGTTTTTCAGGCAGGGCAGATTACCTTCGCGCTGAAGCGTCTGCGCCAGCGCCATGGCCTTAGAGTGAAACACATCTGCCAGCGGGGCGAAGGTGTAGACCGGACAGGTGCCAATGTGGGTGAGCAGATGAGTGTCACTGTACTGGTGCGCCTGTTTCGTCAAACAGGCGCCGATGCACAGCGCCACGACCATCAGCGTAAGTACACCGCAGAATAGCCATTCTGGCTGAATGCGTCGTGAGGCCGGGACCGTCTCCTCGACGGGAAAATCGTCCTCCAGGGGCGTTACCGCGATATCAGCACTGAGCATAAAGCCCGTTTTCGGCACGGTGACGATAAACAGGGTGTCGGGCAGCAGGCTCGACAGCATTTTGCGCACAATACTGATGTATTGATTTAACGAATTGTTGGACCCCTGGAGCCCACGTTGATCCCAGACATCACTCAGAAAGGTGTCACGTTCGACGACGTTGCCGTGATGCTGAACCAGAAGCTTCAGGATGGCGTTGGCGGTACAGGTGAGGATTTGTCTGTCCAGATCGGGTGCATTGATAAGAGAAACAGAACCGTCTTCGTCGTTATAGACGATGGCGTCAGCAAGCAGGTATTTCATAAGTTATTGTAATACAGAAAAAATAACAAAAAAGAAGATAAGGCTGTGCCTTGTCGGACATAACACGCTGGCTATTTTAGCGCCATTGTTACCGATAACATTGATCCAGACAAGATTTAAGGCAATTTACTCGTGCAGTCGGATTACCACGTCATCCCAACGTGGCGGGAAGGGCATAGCGAGACAGCAGCGCCAGCATCAACAGCCAGAGAATGAGACAGGGAAGATGACGCCGCATGATCTTATTTCCCGACGTGATTAGCCGTGCAGTGACAAACACGATGCCGGGTAGTCGAGCAGGAAGAGTTTGCGATGGAATTCCGCCAGGTTCTGGCAGTGAAATTTGTTCATCGCGTTACGCTTGTGGGTGTAGATCGTTTTCGGGGATTTATTCAGGATCTGCGCGATGCGAACCGGGCTGAACCCGTTGCGGAACAGCATGCAAACCCGAAGCTCCTGGCAGGTGAGCGTGGCGTTTTTTACGCTTGCGAACGGCGTGTTCTGAAAACAGCGGCTGAGCTGCGCGAGTGACAGGTTTCCCGCCACCACGTGGACACGCTCACCCCCCAGAATGATTTTAATATCATTGACGCGGGACGCATCGGTGAATACCAGCCACCCTTTTTTGACGCGGATATTCAACATCAGTTGCCGCAGGGGCAGGATCCCCTCAGGGCTCACGTCGTTAATCCAGAAAATTTCAGGGCAGGGGTCCACACTCTGCGAGATGAACGTCTTCAGGCCCAGCCACAAGAAGGCATTGCCGCTTAAAACGATGACCTTATAGTCGGCATTCAGTGTCTGCGGCATCAGGGTTTTTTCCCCTGATAGCGCTGGTCGTACTCCGCTGCGCTGTGCCAGGGTGGATTCGAACGTATTGCCGGTTAGCATGATAAAAAGTGGGTAACTCTCTCAGGGTGTAAGGAGTTACACATTCTGAGATATGATTTCTTTCTGGTGAATTTATAAATAGAAATGAGAGATATATGGTGTCTCTGTCTTATTTTTAATGGTTTTATAGGATTATATATTTACATAAAGCGCCCGACAGAACGCCGGGCGCAGAAGGGATCAGCTCTCTTTACTGACAATTTTAATCTCTACCATCCCGATGCCGAGCTCGCGCGGTGAATGGCCAAGAATATTTCCCTCATTCGTCGGCTGCGGGTCCGGCGGAACAATCACCAGCGTATTGCTGCGGGAAGGATTATCAAAATGCAGCGTGGTGGTGGTGACGTCATTTCCCAGCGTCAGCGTTTGCTCTTTATCGCCCACACGCACCGGGATGGGACGGTTCGCGTTTGGACCATAGGCCCGGGCGGTGATCACCAGGTCGAATTTTTCCGGCAGAGGATGCGCGTACTCAATCTTCACTTCACTGCCCAGCTGCGCATTAGACCAGCGCCCCCAGGATTCCGGACGCGAGATGCCGCTGAACTGTTTGACCTCTTCCGGTGCCCCGGCCACGTTGAAGATAAAGCTGTCTGCTTTATAGCGAATATCGTTATCCACGATCTTCAGCATGTCGACATTTCGCTGATAGCGCGCGGTATCGATGACCGTATCGTTGAATGCGGTTTTGCCTTTCCATTGCGCTTTATCGACATGCTGCACGGTTTGCTCCCCGCCAAGCTGTCCCTGAGAAACGCACCAGTCGGTGGAGAGCGCCAGTGGCTGGGACCAGAGCTGGCCCATTTTGTAGCACCTGTCGACCCAGACAAAATTATCGCGAGGGGCGAAGTCGGCCAGCTGGAAACGCAGCGGCGCAGAGTATTCGCTTTCCGGCAGCGGTTCGACGCGCGTATCCGACACGCGCAGCAGCAGCGGCAGACGGAAATGACTGCCGGAGAAGGCGATAGTGTTTTTATCCTGATCGATGGTGAAGTCTTTCATCTCTTTCGGGAAGTTCCACAGGCGGATGATGTCCGGCTTCCACGCAAGGATTTTCTCCTTCATGTTGAGGAACACTTCCGACAGTGACTGCCCCGAGAGCGTACTGCGGCCAAGGCCAATAAAGTTATCCCCGCCCAGAATGTCCAGCACGGTTGCGCCGTTATCCATGGAGTTGCGTTTGGTGGCGATCACGTCCTGTTGCGGCTGGTCGCCGCGCAGAATGAAGAACAGATTGCTGCGATCCTGTTTGCTGAGCTGATCCCAGGCGCTGTTTTTCATCGCCAGATGGTCAGATGAGACGACGATGACCGTGTTTTTAAAATACGGCGAGGCTTTGATTTTCTCGACCAGAGCGGCGATATGCTCCTGGCTGCAGGTTACCGCGCTGAACGACGTGTTGTTTTTGCCGTCAATCTCATAGCGTTTGCGCTTACAGGTGCGCGAGACAAACCCGTCCGGATGGTGGGTATCTACCGTCAGGGCAAAGAGGGAGAAACGCTTGCCGGCGCGGGACAGTTCCTCGAACTTTTTCCAGGTTTCGTCCAGTACCGTGTCATCGTAAAAGCCCCAGTCGTTGCGGTAATGCGGGTCGGCAACGGTCGTTTTTAACTCTTCTGAGCCATACAGATGGTCAAAACCGTGGGATTTCAGGAACACATCTTTTCCGGCAAAGCGCAGGTTGGCCCCCTGCACGAAGTAGTTTTCGTAGCCGGAGTTTTTCAGGATATCGCCGAGGCAAACGTTCTGCGGGAAGAAGCTCGACATTGAGGCCGAGGCATTACCCTCAAAGGGGGCGAAGAGCGGGATACCGCACTGCGAGGCAACCATTCCGGCGATGGTGTAATCCGTACCGGGCAGCTGCGCGGTATGGCTGAAATCAAGGCTTTCGTTTTTCACCGCGCCCAGCTCCGGCGTCAGGTTCGGGAAAGCATTGTTATCAAACCAGGTGCGTTCCAGACTCTCGCCGTAGATATATACCAGGTTAAGCTTCGGGTTGGCTATTTTTTTGGACGGCTCTTTATACCAGGCCATGAAATCCGGGTCGCCGTCGCGCGACTGTGACTTTACCAGCTCGGTTATCTGATGAAATGCCGGGCTGGCATCCACGGACGCCAGCGCCAGACAGAGTGCCAGCAGGCTGTAGCCGCCATGATGCGGAAGATGTCGACGGCGGCGCAGCACCCAGGCCAGGGCACCAAAAATAATCACCAGCGCCGCAATCAGCCCAAGCCCGGGAAGGATGTATTTACCCACGCCCGCGCCCGTCAGGCTATTCGTCAGCGTGTAGAGCACCGCATCGTTAATGCCGTCACCGGTAAAGTAATCGCTGGCGTATAAGGTAATGTTTAAAATAATAAAAATGCCGAGCACCACCAGCGTGGCGATAAACCACCAGGTGTTACGGCCCGCTTTGCAGGCGTAAACGCCGACAGAGGCCAGAAAAAGGACAAGGGACATTAACTCTGACAACAGTCTATCCTCATGACGCCAGGCGCTTAGCTGGCTAACTGATTATTTTTTGGGTTATACAATGTAATTGCGTTGTCGTGTAGCTGCAATTTTAGTGTCACGAAAGTGTGCTGTTGTTAGGATTTGGTTTAGAAAATCGTTTTTTTGAAGGGGGTCGCATCCTGACATATGGACGCTCAGACGGTGGCAGACAGGAAAAAGACGGCTTTAACGCCGCGTTAAAAGAGTAACGTCTTAAACGCGGCGTGTAATGGCAATACAGGCGGGGATCAGGAGATGAAATTAACGCCTTGTTTCAGCACCAGATCGCAGGCTTTGGTTTTCACCTGTTTCGCCAGCGAGGAGTTGCCGATGGTGCTCAGGTTGAGCTGTTGACCGTTTTGCGCATTCAGCAGGCCCTGAATACCATCCATATAGTTGGTGTCCTGTTTCTGCTCCTGTGTATCCAGACCGAGTTTGCCCAGCACCTGATTTTTCACGTTTTGCGCGTCGGTCACGGAGGCCAGTTTTTGCTTCGCGCAATATTCCAGAATCCCCGCGGCGTTGTTCATTGTGCCTGCGCTCAGGCTCTGGGTGCTGTTACCCAGCAGGCCGGTAAGGGAAGAGGCTGACAGTCCGCCCTGGGTGCTGCTGCTCTCTTTGGTCAGTTCGCTCGCTGCGCTGGACAGCGAATCCTGCCAGGATGCGGCCTGTGCCGCGCCGGTAACCAGCAGGGCGCCTAATACGGTGCTGAAAAGAAACTGTTTTTTCATAATGGCTTACTCAAAAAAGGTCCGTTTTGGGGCGAAAGTGGAGTCAGTATATACCTCCGGGCCACCGGTCTTTCCTGGAAATATCTTAATACTCTTTACCCGTGACACGGCTGCGGTAACTTTCCCAGTCGAAGATGACATACAGACTGTTCCCGAGCTTCATGCGATCCATGACGCGTTCGCCCAGCAAGCGGGTCATTTCGTCGATGTTATGGTTAGTCAGCATGCCGGTGGGGCGTTTGGAGGAAGAGCGGCGATCGACAATCTGGTTAATGATCACTTTTTCATAGCGGGATTCGGTCTGGACGCCAATCTCATCAATAACCAGTAAATCGACATTACTCAGGTCGTTAAGCAGTTGCTCTTCGCTGGTTTCGCGGTTGCTGAAGGTGTCTTTCATGGCGGACATGATATCGGCCACGGTGATGATCAGCACCGATTTCCCGCGCAGCAGCAGCTCGTTACAGATAGCGGCCGCCAGGTGGTTTTTCCCCGTGCCAGGCTTGCCGCTAAAAATGAAGCTGGCGATATTGCCGTCGAATTCATCCACGTACTGACGCGCGGCAGCGAGTGCATTCATCTGCCCGTTGGTCTCAATTTTATAGTTATCAAATGAGCAGTTCTGGTGCAGGGGGCGAATACCGGAACGGTTAAAGGTGCGCTGCATTTTCATCGCCCGGTTTTCGCGGGCCAGCGCGGCGGCGCGGATCTTACCCTGCTCTTTTTGCCACGCCAGGAGTTCTTCACCCGTCGTGAAGGCGGGCTTCACGTTGGCTGGCATCATCTTTTGCAGACGTTTCATCAGGTCGCCGACGTTCTTCATTTCGCACCTCGGAATCCATTAGGGATCTGTTTATCCGGTTCGGAAAACGCGTTGATATCACGTTTTGGCTGGCCGTTATTGCTGGCGCGATTAATTTGCAGATGACGCGCGAGCTTCTGTTGCCACTGAATATGGGTGAATACTTTGCCTTCCGCCTGCCACCAGGCGGTAAACGCGGCCAGCTCTTCGGGGGTAGCCGGTTGCGTTAACGCTATGCCCCACAATGCCGCCTGCCGTTGAAAATCAGCATCAGGTTGCCAGCCCGCATACAGGGCAAATTTTCCCATGGGAACGGCCATGGGGACGTTAACCGGCTCGTCAAAGAACTGGTTATCGAGGGTTACGTCGCTCGCCGGGCGGGACAACTGCGCTTCAATCTCCAGAAGCTGTGCCAGACGTTCCGGTGTGATGACATAAAACGCCGGAGCGTTGTCAGCAAATACCGCAACCGTGCCGCCTTCGGCGTGGGTCAGCACACCGCGGGGATCGCGCATAAAGGCATCAATACCAGCAATGCTGGTGGTCAGAATTCTGGAGGACATAACGCTTACTCTACTGATAACTACGGGCGTGATATGGGCTTATGGTAGCACAGAGAGCGGGAAGGGAAGGAGGGGTTTTTCCCGGCGGCGCGATGCCTGCCGGGGCGACAACAGCTGGCCTGATAAGCGTAACGCCATCAGGCAGTTATCAGGCGATAATGTTCAGCGTTACGTCGATGTTACCGCGGGTCGCGTTAGAGTACGGACACACAATGTGTGCTGCATCGACCAGTTTTTTGGCTTCTGCAGGATCCATTCCTTCAACGTGGATGTTCAGTTTTGCTTCGATACCAAAACCGGTTGGCAGCGGCCCAATCCCCACTTCGCCTTCAATAAAGGCCTCTTTCGGCAGGGTAAATTTGTCGCGAGCGGCTACAAACTTCATGGCACCCAGGAAGCAGGCAGAGTAGCCGGCAGCAAACAGCTGCTCAGGGTTGGTGACGTCACCGCCCATGCCGCCCATCTCTTTTGGCACGCCGAGTTTAACGTCCAGTACGCCGTCGGAAGAGGTCGCACGGCCATCACGGCCTCCGGTAGCTTTTGCTTTGGCAGTGTAGACAACTTTTTCTAAAGACATGGCAGATTCCTCATCTTACATTAATGTGTGCTATTAAATAGCGTGCGATATATATGGATAAATAAATACGCGTAAAGTATAGCCTTACGCGCGTTGGATCTGTTGTCGCAAACGTTCCAGCTGCTGCTTAAGTGACAGCATGGTCTCAGTATCACACTGGGCGGCGCATCCCACTGCATGGGGGATCCCGGAAGCCTGCTGCTGGAGATGACGTCCCGCATCGCTCAGGGTGACGGCGACCTGACGCTCGTCTTTACGTGAGCGGTGGCGGTTTATCAGCCCCGCGCTTTCCAGACGCTTCAACAGCGGCGTCAGCGTGGCAGAGTCAAGGAACAACCGTTCACCGATGTCCGACACCGTGATGTCATCCTGCTCCCACAGCACCAGCATCACCAGGTATTGCGGGTAAGTCAGGTTCAGCGGTGCCAGCAGTTGCCGGTACAGCTTGTTCAGCGCCAGATTTGCTGAATAGAGAGCAAAGCAGAGCTGGTTATCCAGCAGGAGCGCAGCGGTCGTGTCGTTCGTTTTCGCGTTCATGAGATAAATATAGATAGTGTACGACTTAATTGCAAGCTATTTTATGGGCAAGTATAACGGAGCGCCACCTGAACGGCCATTTTGCGGTAGTGCTGGCGCTGTGCCTGTTCGTCCGCACCCTCTTCAAACAGCAGGGTGAAGGTGTAGCTGTTGGCAACGTAGTGGAAGCTGAAACTGCTGATCAAACGATGCAGATCGCGGGCTTCAACCGTCTGATTGAACAACTGCTTTTCTTTCCCGCGACGGAGGATCGCTTCAAGCAGATCAAGCGCGCTGCGGTTGACCTGGCGTAGGTAGCTGGACTGCTGCATAAAACGGCCGCGCTGCATGTTTTCCATGCAGATAATGCGGATGTAATCCGGGTGGTCGGCATGGTAGTCAAAGGTGGCTTCAACCAGATGAACCAACGCTTCGACAGGGGGCATTCCCGCCAGGCTGAGCGCCTGTTCACTGGCGCGGATCTGGGTGTAAACATACTCCAGTACGAGAAGATACAGGTTCTCTTTGTTTTTGAAGTGGTAAACAACCATGCGTTTGGTGGTGCCAGCTTTCTCCGCAATTTGTTCCATGCGGGCACCGTTCAACCCGTATTCGGCAAACAGCGTGATAGCGCTCTGAAAGATTTTCTCTTTCAGGCTGGATTCTTCATTGTGCTCGGGGAGTTCGCTGCCTGGGTTAGCCACATCCTTTCCTTATCGTCACCAAACGGATTGGAGTGATTATCCTCACGGCAGCGTAATAACACAAATCTCAAACCCGTGGACGTTTGCGGTACAACCACAGTCCGGGGATCGACAGTCCGATAGAGAGCGCACCGACAATGGACGAAGCCTTAAGAAAGTTGCTCAGAAGGAGGATCATTTGCGGTTCGGTGTAGCCGAAATGGCTGATTTTTACCGCGGAAATCATGGCCGTATAGGCAGATATGCCGGGGAACATCGGGATAACGGCGGCGACGGTGAACACCTTGGGATGCGCCAGATACCAGCGCGACCACTGAATTCCGATGCTACCGACCAGCATTGAGGCCATAAATGTTGACCATTCAATGTTGAATCCCGCCGTCATCATCACCATTCGCGAGCCATGACCAATAGCACCCAACAGCGCGCACCACGGTAACGCGCGTTGCGGAACGTTAAAGACCATCGCAAAACCGACGGCAGGGATCGCGGCCAGCAGCATATCCTGCGCCAGCGCCAGCAGAAAATCGATCACGCCCATCCGCGTAACCCCCAGAGTGTCATGGCCATTACCACACCAATGCAGGTTGCAAGCGTCAGCAGGCTGGCAATCGCCCAGCGTGCCAGACCGGTATTGATGTGACCCTTAAACATATCGGCTACGGCGTTAATCAATGGGAAGCCGGGCACCAGCAGAAGCACGCTGGCCGCCATGGCAATCGTCGGCGTGTTGGCAAACTGCGGCAGACGAAGCAGCAGGCCAGAAACCGTGGTGGCGACAAAAGCGGTAATGCAGAAATTAATTTGCGGGTGGAGTTGGCGGTGCGTCAGGAGCTGGCGCACGTACATGGCGATGCTGCTGGCGAAAAAGGTGATGACCGCGCCGTCCCAGCCGCCTTTGTTGAGCTTACAAAAACAGGCGCAGGACAGCCCGACCATTAACACCACCAGCCAGCGGGGATAACGTAAGGGCTTAATCTGGTTGAACCGTTTTTCAATGTCGTGCAGGTCGAGAAGCTTATGCTCAGCAAGAATGACAATATGCTGGACCTCGGTTACAACGTGCATATTGATGCCGCGGTCGTGGTTTTTGCGGGTGGAGGTCAGGCACTGACCGTCTTTTATGGTGGTCAACACGATAGCATTGGATGAAATGGCGCTCTCAACGCTGTCCATACCCAGCGCCAGCCCCAACCGGGTGGAAAGTTCCTCGACCAGCGCGCTTTCCGCCCCGTGCTGGAGCAGAAAAAGACCGCACTGAATACAGAGCCGCGTGATGGCACGCTGCGTTGATCGATCTGCCTGCATGTCATGTCCTGAAGAGAAGGTGAATAGCTTGCCTGATGGCCCGTCATGCTTACTTTTAGCACAAACTGCAGTGCCTCTAGCTGTGGGTCAGATCAAGATTTATGCAAACAGTTGCGGGCTGTCTGGCGGCGGGATGCGGTTTTGGGTCATAAATATGATGAATTATTAATTGAGAAATATAAGATATTTATATTTAGTTTTACTAAGTTTATATTTTAATTATTTTAAGGCCTTTATAATTAAATTTATCTGTGCTTTGTGAGATATTACCGCTGTTTTAGGCATTTCTTAAATGAAGCACACATCTCATCTTCTGCTTGTATTAATCAGTTTTACACTCAGGGACGAATACACTTATACCTTGATGCGTTTTAACGTTACTCATCATATGAAAATGGACACGGAGGGTCTATGTCGTCATTGAATGGTAAACATGGCGTCGTCATTAGCAGGATACCCGTAATGCAAAACGGGTTGGGGGGCGTGATGACACGCCATTTTGCCGATTTTGATTTAACGTTTTGCCGTTCGCTGCAGGAATTAACCCTGCTGCAGTTACGGCGTGCAGACGTCATTATCGCTGATATTTCAGGTGAATACAGGAATCCCCGGGGCACGCTCGAAGAATATTACGGTTTATTAAATCAATATCGGGATATTCACTGGATTTTTTTAGTCTCCCGGCCGCTTTACCCTATTGCCGTTGAGCTGCTGATGCGTCCGGAAAGCACGTTGCTTTCTGATATGGAGCCGATAGAAGGCGTAATTAACGCCATCCGTGCAGGCAGTGAACGGGCAGAGCGGATAAGCCAGACGTTATTAACGCCCGAGCCTGCCTGTAACGATGATGAAGACGACCGGGTCATTGCGCTCACCCACTCTGAACGCAAGGTATTGCGTCTGTTAGGCAAGGGCTGGGGGATTAACCAAATTGCCACTTTGCTCAAGAAGAGCAATAAAACGATCAGTGCACAGAAAAACAGTGCGATGCGACGGTTGTCATTACGGAGTAATGCCGATCTGTACGCCTGGATCAACAGTACTCAGGGATTGAGAGAGCTGAGTTTAATGTCAGCCTATGGAGAGTTCGAGGAATGGATAAAACCGGTTCAACAAGACATATTGCCGTCATCGAAAATTGCGCGATGAGTGCCGTCGGGCTGGAGCACCTGTTTGCACTGCCCACGCTCAGCCATTATCAACTGCACATGTTCAGTGAATTTGACAGCTTTAAGAAGGCGCTTCCTCATGTCTCTTTTTTCTCGCTGATCTATTCACTTTCTGATGCGCGAGAAGAGCGTCGAAACTGCCTGGCATCCCTGCGGGATCTCGCGTTTACGCATAATCATATTCAGCGCATCATCCTGGCGGCAGATGAAATGGAAGCGCGGTTAATCAGCCATCTTTCCCCTTCACGCCTTCACGGTGTCGTCAGTAAATCGGTGTCGCTCGACCGCCTGCAGGAGGAGTTGCTGGTGTTGCTGAGTGAAACGCTGCACATCAATGACAATATGCTCAACCACTGGTACAAGAGTCAAAACAGGATGTTAAGCCCAACGGAGCGGGCGATTTTGCGGTATATGTCCTGCGGGTTTTCTATTCCTGAAATCGCCGCGCAGCTTGAGCGCAATATTAAGACCATCCGGGCGCACAAGTTTAATGCGATGGTGAAGCTTGGGGTCAATTCTGACGTGGGACTGCTTGATGCGGCAGATATTCTGACTCATCTCCCGGCCCGGGATCCGCGAACATCAGTATTAAGCCAGCCGACATTTTTATAAGCTGATATCTGTGCGCCAGACAGGCTCTGGCGCCTCATTCAGATGCAAACATCCACCCATTTTGCGGACGTCAGTTCTGCCATTCTGTCTGGTGAAATACGCACGGCACTGTGAATTGCACCCGCGGCCGGCAGCACTTCAGCATACTGCTTCAGTGAAATATCGCAATAAACCGCGAGCGGATTTTCCAGCCCAAACGGGCACACGCCGCCAACAGGATGACCCGTGATGGTCACCACTTCATCACAACTGAGCATGCGTGCTTTTGCGCCAAACGTGTCTTTCAGTTTTTTATTATCCAGACGCGCATCACCTTTCGCGACCACCAGAATGACGTCATTTTTAACCTTCAATGACAGCGTCTTGGCGATTTGTCCCGGCTCAACACGATGGGCGGCAGCAGCCAACGCAACGGTTGCGGTACTCTGGCTAAGTTCAATAACCTCTATATCCGGAGCGTTGTCGGCAAAAAACTGCTGTACAGACTGCAAACTCATTGTTTCCTCCTGACAAATATCCCGCGTAATCTGTCATAAGAATTTATGCTCTGTAAATATCTCTTCAGTAACAAATATCCCACACGGTCGATTTCTGGATCGCCTTCACATTCACAGAAACCGGTTACAGTAACCGGTTGCAGACCGTGAGTGAGAGATTAATACTGACTATGTAACGTCCCCTGTATCCAATAATAAGAGCTAAATATGAAACCATTCCGTCTGAGCAGTACCGCTGGTAAACGCGCCGGCAAGGTTGTGAAGGTGATGTATGGACCAACGTATGGCGTGCATGCGCCCGTCATAAACGTCTGAAAGGAGATCTGCTATGTCTGCCAACCATGCTGCGTTTAATCTGATATTTCGTTTTGTAGAAAATTACGTCAGCCCGATTGCCGGGCGGATCTCCTCCCAGCGTCATGTTATGGCTATTCGTGATGGCTTTATCTCCGCGATGCCGTTCATGATTGTGGGTTCATTTTTACTCGTCTTCGCGTATCCACCGTTTTCGCCTGATACCACCTGGGGTTTCGCGCGCGCCTGGCTGGACATGGCGAAGCAATTTGAAGGTCAGATCCTCACGCCGTTTGATATGACCATGGGCGTTATGTCCCTGTATATCTGCGCGGCCATTGCCTATAACCTTGGCAAACACTATGTCAAATCGCATCAGTTAGACCCGTTTATGTGCGCCATGCTGTCGCTGATGGCGTTTCTGCTGGTCGCGGCGCCGAAAACCAAAGGCACGCTTCCGGTCGACAGCCTCGGCGGGACAGGCATTTTTACCGCGATTCTGGTGGCTATCTACTGCGTTGAGATGATGCGTTTTCTCAAAGCGCATAACATCGGGATCCGTCTGCCGGACCAGGTTCCGCCGATGATCAAAAACTCCTTTGATCTGTTGATCCCGGTGCTGGTGGTGGTGTTGACGCTTTACCCGCTGAGTCTGGTGATTCAGTCTGAGTTTGGCATGCTGATCCCGCAGGCGATTATGTCTGTCTTCAAACCGCTGGTTTCCGCCGCAGACTCCCTGCCGGCAATCCTGCTGGCGGTGTTGATTGGGCATTTGCTGTGGTTCGCCGGGATCCACGGTGCCGCGATTGTCTCCGGGATGTTGCAGATGTTCTGGCTGACCAACCTGGGCGCTAACCAGACCGCGCTGGCCGCCAGCCAGCCGCTGCCGCATATTTTTATGGAAGCGTTCTGGACGTTCTTTATCGTCATCGGGGGGTCAGGTGCCACGATGGGGCTGGTGTTCTGCTACCTGCGCAGCCGCTCCGCTCATCTGCGTTCTATCGGCCGCCTGAGCGTGGTGCCAAGCCTCTTTAACATCAACGAACCCGTTATTTTCGGTACGCCGATTGTCATGAACCCGGTGTTCTTTATTCCGTTCCTGCTGGCACCCATGGTTAACGCCGTGCTGGCCTGGTCGGCGATGAAGTTCGATCTGATTGGCCGCGTGATCTCCGTTGTGCCGTGGACGGCACCTGCACCGGTAGGTGCCGCATGGGCGCTGGGCTGGGATTTCCGTGCAGCCATTCTGGTGGTGGTCCTGGCGTGCGTATCGGCCATCATCTACTTCCCGTTCTTTAAAGTGTATGAGAAGCAGCTGCTGGAGCAGGAAGCGGAAGAAGCGCAACGTAATGCGGAAGAGGAAAATCAGCAGGTAGCGTGAGAAACGGGTGCCGGGTCAGCGTTAATGCGGCCCGGCAACACCTGACCTTACTTGAGCGTACAATCTCCACACTGCTGAACGTCCGGCAGGCGATAACGCTGGCAGCAGGTGCGACGAACCAGAAGCCCGTCACGAAGGACCACGGTGCGGAATAACGGGTTATCGCGGCCATCGGAAAGCTGTTTTGCAAAGAAACAGGACTGGCGCAGGGCCTCGACCTTCTCATCACCGAGCAGAGGTTTCATTTCCGTCAAATACCAGTGGATTAAATACCCGGTATTGCTCCAGATAAGCTTCCCGTTGATTTCCCCCGTCTCTTCCAGCGCATCCACCACCGGGATCAGGGCGCGAGTTATGAGCTGCTCCATACGTTCCTGAGCAGAGAGGTGCTCCGCATTCTGGTCTTCGTGGAGATCAATCCAGAAACAGGCCGCACGGCCGGTCTCGTGGAACTCGACATGAAAATATTCCGGGGAGAGTTCCAGCATGCCCTTTTGAGTGAGCAGCGCCAGCATGAGTGGGGGCACCATCAGCCCGATATACCACTGCGCCCATAGGGAGAGCAGGGGTTTGTTTTCCCGCGTAAGGGTCGGTTGATTGCGATAGATATGGTCGGAATAGGTTGCCAGCAACGACTGCAGTGTCGACGGCTGTCGCCACTCTTCCAGCGTCATGGCGTGGTGCGGGTGCGCTTCATCCAGCCTGATAAAGTCCAGCAGGTGGGCGCGGGTTTTAGCGATCTTATCCCTGATGGCATCCGCAAGCGAAACATTCCCGGTGGGGAGGCGGGCTCTCCAGAGAAGGGGTTCAACGATTTGTGCGGTATGAGTGGCCATAGTAGAGATACAAATCTAAATGATAATGATTGCCAATCCTAACTATTGCTCATACCGATGGCAAGACTTTTGTCCGCGTTATATGACGCCGCGCTTACGCGGTCTGAAGCTCTTCGCTCAGCAGGATGTTATTGCGCCCCATATGCTTTGCTTCGTAGAGGGCTTTGTCCGCTTTCTCCAGTGCGCCTTCGGCATCTTCATCCTCAAAAATGGCAATTCCAATGCTGATGGTGACGTTTGTCGCCACGCTTTCATTGAACATATGCGGGATTTTTAAATCGTAGACTTTCTGGCGGATCCGCTCTGCCGTCTGGCGGGCATGCTCGAGAGAAATATTGGTCAGCAGAACCATAAATTCTTCCCCGCCGAAGCGAGCCACAATATCACGTGAACGCACGGCATCACGGATGGCAGCAGAGACCCGGATCAGCGCCTGGTCGCCCATCATATGGCCGTAGTGGTCGTTGTAGGCTTTAAAGTGGTCGATATCCATCAGCAGGACAAAGTGCTCGCCGTTCTCCACTGCCGGAAGATTCTCCAGCCGGCTTTGCAGTCCGCGACGGTTATAAAGGCCGGTAAGCGGGTCCATCATGCTCAGATCGGTGAGGGTCTCACGCTCCTCCAGCAAACGGGAAAGCAGTTCCTGCGCGAAGCGATCGTTACGTCTTTGCAAAATGTTATGAATCGCAATTGCTACCACAGGAAGTGCGAAAGAATAGGTCATTCTCAGCCATATATCATGATTACTTAACCACAGGCAGACAATAAAGGTGGGGAAGGAGTGCAGCGTAAATGCTTTGATATTACTGGCGAAGGCCAGCGTACCAATAAACAGTACCGTTAATAATGCCATGATCAAATAGGTCGCCTGATCGTGGGTAATTAACGAAAATTTCGAGGCCACCTGCCACGCCCATAAAATACCGAAGATCGCTGAAACGGCAGGAATATTTACCTTGCGGGTTCTCTTTTTCCAGTGCCAGACGAGTAGCCCGATGCTGATAACAAAAATAGAAATCAGAGGGACCGATAACAGGCGAATAGAATAGAGCGGGTTTGTTACCGAGAACACAGCTGAGGTCGCGTTCAAAAATAAAAATAAACGTAACGATAATTGATATTTACTGTGGACCAAAGACCGCCAGGATTGTGATGTCATAGTAGTGCGTTTTTATTAATATTTAATTAAAACAGGTAAATAGGTGTTGTTTCGCAATGAAAGATGCAAAAAACTCAAAGAGTAATTATCAGAAAAACTTTAGGTCTAGTTAACAGGTGAGCAATTTATCACCTTAGGCATTTCCTGTCATTACAGGAAAGGTAAAGGGGGAGAGTTTTTGATTAATCGTGCTGACAAATGATAATTGATATCATATGATATTGGTTATCATTATCAGTGTGAGAGGGCGAACCATGTTGAACAGGGCGCTGGGAAGTGGTTGGGGAGTGTTACTGCCGGGGGCGATTCTTGGCGGTCTGATGTTTGCCGATCTCTCCATTGATGTCTGGAAAGCGCTCATTGTGTTAGGACTGTTAGTGACGTCAGGGATGATCTGGCATAAACAGCTACGCCACTTTGTGTTACTGCCGTCATGCGTAGCACTGGTCAGTGGAATTCTGGTGATACTGATGAGTTTGAAATAAGCGGAAAGCGAGAAGAACGTCAGAAAGGATGTAAGATAATTGGTGCGAGGGGGGGGACTTGAACCCCCACGTCCGTAAGGACACTAACACCTGAAGCTAGCGCGTCTACCAATTCCGCCACCTTCGCATACCATCGACACTGTAAAAGTATCGTAACCACGGAGGCGCATTCTAGATGTTTTCAGCTTTACGTCAACAGAAAAATGCGCACGCTGTTTTGATTGCTGCAAAAATGGCCGATGGTAGCGCCCGGTTTTGCCGGATAGCGGTTACGCGTATCCGGCCTGACAGATAAGGGGATTACTTCTTAGCCTGACGCGTCATCACGGTGCGGTAAACCTTAAAGCGACCCGTCTGGGCGATGACTTCATGGAAGCCAAAGGTTTCATCCAGCACTTTCGGGTACGGCAAGAAGGCGTTAGCCACGATACGCAGTTCCCCCCCGCTGTTCAGATGACGTACTGCACCACGGATCAGCGTTTGCGCCGCTTCAAGGCTGGTTTCCATACCATCGTGGAACGGTGGGTTGGAGATGATCATGTCGAAACGGCCATTCACATCAGAGAAGACGTTGCTGGCAAACACGTCGCCTTCCAGGCCGTTTGCGGCAAGCGTTGCGCGGCTTGCTTCAACCGCCGGGGCGCTCACATCGCACAGGGTTAAGCGCACTTTTGGCGAATGGCTCGCCAGTACGGTTGCCAGTACACCCGCGCCACAGCCGACATCCAGCACTTTGCCTTTCGTATGCGGCGTCAGGGTGGAGAGCAACAGCTGACTGCCCACGTCCAGACCGTCGCGGCTGAAGACGCCTGGCAGAGTTTTAATGGTCAGACCGTCAAGCTGATACTCATCCCAGAATTTCTCAGCATCAAAGGTCGCCTGTTTTTCCAGACGGCCGTGATACAGGCCACAGCGACGGGCGCTGTCGATTTTATTCAGCTGCGCATAGCCTTCCAGCATCTGTTCTGCGCTACGAACGCCGCTGCGGTTCTCACCGACCACAAAAATATCGCAGCCAACGGGCAGCAGAGAAAGCAGGTTCATCAGCTGGAACTGGGCTTCTGGCTTGTTCTTCGGCCAGTAGTAGATGAGCGTGTCGCAGTCGGCGATGTCGCTCTGTTCAGCGACCAGGCTAAAGCGCGCGCGGTCGTCCATCTGGCGGCTCAGTACCTGCCAGTGGTGGTAATATTGGGTGTGGGCACGGCTTTCAGCACAGTCGAAACGTGCGGGCAGGTCATCCTGCATATCTCCGGCAAACAGAATACGGCTTTCTTCGAAATCATCACTGTGACGCAGCAAGACTTCACTTGCCGGGGTAAATGCAGACATGAATTGTTCCTCAATTAACTCAGGCGGGGATTATAGTAGGTAGATGGCGCAGTTTCGACACATTTGCTATATTTGCGCGCCTGAGAGACAGGAGTTTTCCCTATGACATCCCGACGAGACTGGCAGTTGCAGCAACTGGGCATCACCCAGTGGGCCTTGCGTCGCCCGACGGCGTTGCAGGGCGAAATCGCCATCTCCATCCCTGCGCACGTCCGGCTGGTGATGGTGGCGGAGGAACTGCCTGCCCTGAATGAACCCCTTATTGGTGATGTCCTTCGTAGCCTGAAGCTGACCACTGAACAGGTTTTACAGCTTACGCCAGACAGGGTCACCATGCTGCCATCCGACAGCCGCTGCAACAGCTGGCGTATGGGAGACATCGATGAGGTCTCCCTGGAAGGGAGCCAGATCTGCTCGCCAGCGCTGGACGAACTGAAAGCCAACCCAAAAGCGCGCAGCGCGCTATGGCAACAAATCTGCGAATATGAACACGATTTCTTCCCTCACGACGCCTGATCTGACCGCGGCGTACGCGATTGAAACGCGCGCCCATGCTTTTCCATGGAGCGAAAAAACCCTCGCCAGCAATCAGGGCGAGCGGTATCTGAATTACCGTCTGGACGTCGACGGCACGATGGCCGCTTTTGCCATCACGCAGGTCGTTCTGGACGAAGCGACGCTGTTTAATATCGCGGTTGACCCCGCGTATCAGCGCCGGGGGCTGGGAAGAGAACTGCTTGAGTATCTCATTCGCGAGCTCGAAACCCGTGACGTTTTCACCCTGTGGCTGGAGGTGCGCGCGTCGAATGTCGCCGCCATCGCACTCTATGAAAGCTTAGGCTTTAACGAGGCGACTATCCGCCGTAACTACTACCCCACCGCAGAGGGACGTGAAGACGCCATCATAATGGCTCTGCCGCTTGGATAACTAAAATAAGGTTGTAACGATGAAATGGGACTGGATTTTCTTTGATGCCGACGAAACGCTGTTTACGTTTGACTCGTTTGGCGGCCTACAGCGGATGTTTCTCGATTATAGCGTTACCTTCACCGCTGAAGACTTTCAGGACTATCAGGCGGTAAACAAACCGCTGTGGGTGGATTACCAGAACGGTGCCATCACCGCGTTACAGCTGCAGCACCAGCGCTTTGATGTCTGGGCCGAGCGGTTAAACGTCAGCCCGGGTGCGCTTAACGATGCCTTCCTTAATGCCATGGCGGATATCTGCGCGCCGTTGTCGGGCGCGGTTTCCCTGCTGGACGCCCTGAAGGGCAAGGCGAAGCTGGGCATTATTACCAACGGTTTTACCGCCCTGCAGCAGATCCGCCTTGAGCGTACGGGCCTGCGCGATCATTTTGACGCGCTGGTGATCTCTGAAGAGGTGGGCGTACCTAAGCCGGATCCGCGTATTTTTGATTATGCGCTGGAACAAGCGGGCAATCCCGATCGTGAACGAGTGCTGATGGTCGGGGACACCGCGGAGTCGGATATTCGTGGCGGGATGAACGCCGGCCTGTCGACCGTCTGGCTGAATGCACACGGTCGCACGTTGCCGGAAGGTATCCAGCCGACCTGGACCGTCACGTCATTGAACGAACTGGAGCAGCTCCTGTGTAAACAATGATTGCCTGCCCCCCATTGATGGGTAAAATAGCCGCATTTTTCGTATCCCATGATGCGCGGCCTGACGCCGCGCTTATATAGAAGATTTCATTATGACGTTGTCTCCTTATCTGCAAGAGGTGGCCAGGCGCCGTACTTTTGCCATTATCTCTCACCCGGATGCCGGTAAAACGACCATCACCGAGAAGGTGTTACTGTTCGGACAGGCGATTCAGACTGCGGGTACCGTAAAAGGCCGTGGTTCCAACCAGCATGCAAAATCTGACTGGATGGAGATGGAAAAGCAGCGTGGTATTTCCATTACCACCTCCGTGATGCAGTTCCCGTATCATGATTGCCTGGTCAACCTGCTGGATACCCCAGGGCACGAAGACTTCTCGGAAGATACCTACCGTACGCTGACGGCGGTGGACTGCTGTCTGATGGTCATCGACGCCGCGAAAGGGGTAGAAGATCGTACCCGTAAGCTGATGGAAGTTACCCGTCTGCGTGATACGCCGATCCTCACCTTTATGAACAAACTCGACCGTGACATCCGCGACCCGATGGAGCTGATGGATGAAGTGGAAAACGAGCTGAAAATTGCCTGTGCGCCTATCACCTGGCCCATTGGCTGCGGCAAGCTGTTCAAGGGTGTCTACCACCTTTATAAAGACGAAACCTATCTCTACCAGACCGGTAAAGGCCATACCATTCAGGAAGTCCGTATCGTAAAAGGTCTGGATAACCCGGAGCTGGATGCGGCTGTGGGTGAAGAGCTGGCCGCGCAGCTGCGTGACGAGCTGGAGCTGGTTCAAGGTGCATCTCACGAATTCGACAGAGAGCTGTTCCTGAGCGGTGAAATCACCCCGGTCTTCTTTGGTACCGCGCTGGGTAACTTCGGCGTTGACCATATGCTTGATGGCCTGGTGGAGTGGGCGCCACAACCGATGTCACGTAAAACTGACACCCGTGAAGTGGAAGCGAAAGAAGAGAAGTTCACCGGTTTCGTCTTTAAAATTCAGGCCAACATGGACCCGAAACACCGTGACCGCGTCGCCTTTATGCGCGTGGTGTCCGGTAAGTATGAAAAGGGCATGAAGCTGCGTCAGGTACGTATCGGTAAAGATGTGGTGATCTCCGACGCGCTGACCTTTATGGCGGGCGACCGTTCGCACGTTGAAGAAGCCTATCCGGGCGACATCATCGGTCTGCACAACCACGGTACGATTCAGATCGGCGATACCTTCACCCAGGGTGAAATGATGAAGTTCACCGGTATTCCGAATTTCGCACCGGAACTGTTCCGTCGTATTCGCCTGCGCGATCCGCTGAAGCAAAAACAGCTGCTGAAAGGGCTGGTTCAGCTTTCCGAAGAGGGCGCTGTCCAGGTGTTCCGCCCAATCGCTAACAACGATCTGATCGTAGGCGCTGTCGGTGTGCTGCAGTTCGACGTGGTCGTTGCGCGTCTGAAGAGCGAGTACAACGTGGAAGCGATCTATGAATCGGTGAACGTGGCGACCGCGCGCTGGGTAGAGTGTTCTGACGTGAAGAAATTCGAAGAATTTAAACGTAAGAACGAAGTGCAGCTGGCGCTGGATGGCGGTGATAACCTGACGTATATCGCTCCAACCATGGTCAATCTTAACCTGACGCAGGAACGTTATCCTGATGTCCAGTTCCGCAAAACGCGCGAACACTGATCCCCTCTCAGAGCACGGCAATCGCCGTGCTCTTCTTTATTTCCTGTCTTATTAATCTCTTGCGGAATGTTCTTAATTCAACATTATTTCGCGTCTTTTGCTCGTTTTTTACCCAAATCTGAAAGCGGCACTGTGAGAGTGATCTATATTTAACTCAGTGTTTAACACCGGGCGTGGATGAATTAACTGTTCAATGCATGACTTTGGGTTCTCCATTTTGCCCGTGTGTTCATTCGCAATATATAAAACTAGCAATTAGGGAAGTATGTCGCCCGAATGACGGGTATACACAGGAATACATCGATGAATATGACAAGACTGAAGATTTCTAAAACTCTGCTGGCTGTGACACTGGGTAGCATCCTGGTAAGTGGTTCTGCTCTGGCTGAAACCAGCACTATGGATAAAGCGCAGTCCACCGCCGATACCGCAGGGCAAAAAATCGATAGCTCTATGAATAAAGTCGGTAATTTCATGGATGACAGCTCAATCACAGCAAAAGTGAAAGCCGCACTGGTGGATGATGAAGCTATCAAGAGCACCGATATTTCCGTTAAAACTGACAAGAAAGTTGTCACCCTGAGTGGTTTTGTAGAAAGCCAGGCCCAGGCCGAACAGGCGGTAAAAGTGGCGAAGGGTGTTGAAGGTGTAGCGTCCGTGAGCGACAAACTGCACGTTCGGGACAGCAAAAACGCGTCGGTGAAAGGGTATGCCGGAGATGCAGCCACCACCAGCGAAATCAAAGCTAAACTTTTAGCAGATGACATCGTGCCATCTCGTAAAGTGAAAGTGGAAACCACCGATGGTGTGGTTCAGCTTTCCGGTACGGTCGATTCTCAGGCGCAAAGTGAGCGCGCCGAGTCCATCGCGAAAGCGATCGATGGTGTTAAAAGCGTTAAAAACGATCTGAAAACGAAGTAAATCTGCACCATTCGCCCGTCTGGCTAACGTCAGCGGGCGAAATAAAAATGACTCTGGAAAATCGCCGGTGAGTGATCTGAGCGCGCTCACATTTAGCGGCCGACATTAACTATGGTAAAGGAGAAGCTTATGTTTCGTTGGGGCATTATATTTCTGGTTATCGCGTTAATTGCCGCCGCATTGGGCTTTGGTGGTCTGGCAGGTACAGCGGCATGGGCAGCAAAAATTGTCTTCGTCGTGGGTATTATTCTGTTCCTGGTCAGCCTGTTTACGGGTCGTCGACGTCCGTAGCAAACGCAATATTCCTTCAACAAAAAAAAGCCAGTCCTCGTGACTGGCTTTTTCTTGTTTCAGTCGCTGGTCGGGTGCGCTACTGTGTCATAACAGAAAAATGAAAACAGGAAAGCAGAGGTGGGGCAACGAATTCCCGTTACGCTCGGCAATATTGCGCCGCTGGCGTTAAAGCCGTTTCGCGCAGGCCCGCTTGCGCTGGTGTGTGAAGGTGGCGGACAGCGCGGCATTTTTACGGCCGGTGTGCTGGACGAGTTTATGCGCGCACAATTCAACCCGTTTGACCTGTACTTCGGGACCTCTGCCGGGGCGCAAAACCTCTCTGCTTATGTCTGTAACCAGCCCGGCTACGCGCGAAAAGTGATCATGCGCTACACCACGGCGAAAGAATTTTTCAACCCGGTGCGCTTTGTGCGTGGCGGGAACCTGATTGACCTTGACTGGCTGCTGGATTCGACCTCAAGCCAGATGCCGCTGGCAATGGATACGGCGGCGCGCCTGTTCGACAGCGGAAAAGAGTTCTGGATGTGCGCCAGCCGTGGTGATGACTACACGCCGGGGTATTTCTCTCCTCAAAAAGAGAACTGGCTGGATATCATTCGCGCCTCCAGCGCCATTCCCGGTTTCTATCGTTCCGGCGCGCTGCTGGACGGCATCAGCTATCTGGACGGCGGCATCAGTGACGCGGTGCCGGTACAGGAAGCTGCGCGACGCGGGGCAAAAACCATTGTGGTGATCCGCACCGTCCCGTCGCAAATGTACTATACCCCGCAATGGTTTAAACGCATGGAGCGCTGGTTAGGCGACAGCAGCCTGCAACATCTGGTCAATATCGCGAAGCAGCATGAAACGACCTACGGCGCCATGCAGCGCTTTATTGAAAAACCGCCGGGTAAGCTGCGTATATTTGAAATTTATCCGCCTAAACCGCTGGTCAGCATGGCGCTGGGCAGCCGCGTTCCTGCGCTGCGTACCGATTACAAAACGGGGCGTCTGTGCGGGCGTTACTTCCTGGCGACAATAGGCAAACTGCTGGCTGAACAACCGCCTATACATCGTCATAAAGCCATTATTACCCCACCGGCAGTGGTGGCGAATGATGCGCTGGCGATGCCGCTGGTGGATGCTCCGCAGGCGAATGACGCATTGTTAGATAATGAGGATCTGGCGTGACGTACCGGTTTATCGATACCCACTGTCATTTTGATTTTCCACCGTTTACGGGGGATGAAGAGCAAAGCATCACGCGAGCTGCACAAGCCGGCGTAGAGGCGATAATTGTGCCGGCGGTTGAAGCGGCATACTTTGAGCGAGTACTGGATCTCTCAAGGCGGCACCAGGCGCTGTATGCCGCGCTCGGCCTGCATCCCATTGTGATTGAACACCATCTTGATGAGCATATCGACGCGCTGGACGCCATTGTGCAGACGGATGGCGACAAACTTGTCGCCATCGGTGAGATCGGCCTCGATCTCTATCGCGACGATCCGCAGTTTGCGCGCCAGCAGACGATCCTTGATGCGCAGCTGCGGCTGGCGAAGCGCCACGATCTGCCGGTGATCCTTCACTCCCGTCGAACCCATGACAAACTGGCAATGCATCTGAAGCGTATCGATCTTCCGCGAAGGGGCGTTGTGCACGGTTTTTCAGGGAGCCTGCAGCAGGCGCAGCGCTTTATTGCGCTGGGCTATAAAATTGGCGTCGGGGGTACCATCACCTATCCACGTGCCAGTAAAACCCGCGATGTGATGGCGCAGCTGCCGCTCGAAGCATTATTACTGGAAACCGACGCACCGGATATGCCGCTCAACGGTTTTCAGGGGCAGCCAAATCGCCCGGAGCAGGCCGCTCGGGTCTTTTACACGCTGTGTGAGCTGCGCGAGGAGCCGGAAGAGGTGATTGCGCATGCCCTGCTGGAGAATACCCGCGCGGTATTTGGTATTACGTTATAGATAAAGCGCCGGTCGGATCACCACGATTTGCTGTTGTTCCAGCGCCCGTGCCAGCGGCTCAATATCTTCGGGCGTGGCGCTGCGCCAGGACGCCGCTTCACCGTAAACGCCGTGAGCATGAAAGGCGTTAATGCGTACCGGGACATTGCCCAACGCGTGGATAAACGCCGTCAGCGCTTTGAGATGCTCCAGATAATCACATTGCTCCGGGATCACCAGTAACCGCAGTTCCGCCAGCCGCTGATGGTGTGCCAGCCAGCGGATACTGTGCTTAATCTGCGGATTTTCGCGTCCGGTCAGGAAGCGATGGTGTTCGTTCCCCCAGGCCTTCAAATCCACCATTGCTCCGTCGAATACCGGCAGCAGTTTTTGCCAGCCGGTTTCCCCTAACAGACCGTTGCTGTCCACCAGGCACGTCAGGTGTTGCAGGGCGGGATCGGCTTTGATCGCCGTGAAGAGCGCCACCAGGAACGGTAGCTGCGTTGTCGCTTCACCGCCGCTCACGGTAATACCTTCAATAAAGGGTGCGGATTTAGAGAGCTGAGTGAGGATCTCGTCGACGCTAAAACGGTGCGCCATTGGCGTTGCCTGCTGCTGGCACAACTGCAGGCAGGTATCACACTGCTGACACTGACTCTCCTGCCACCAGACCCGCCCGGCCTGTATATTCAGCGCATCGTGCGGGCAGTGGGGTACGCAGTCGCCGCAGTCGTTGCAGCGTCCGATGGTCCACGGATTGTGGCAGGTTTTGCAGCGCAGGTTGCACCCCTGGAGAAACAGAGCCAGGCGGCTGCCCGGCCCGTCCACGCAGGAGAAGGGGATCACCTGACTAACTAAAGCGCATCTGCTGTTCATGGCTTATCACGCGTGGCTGGCGCTCCAGGATGCGGGTGTGTCGGGCGGCTTCTTCTCCAAGCCAGGTGGTGTTAGTGCGTGACCCTGCTTCACGGTATTTCTCCAGGTCGGACAACCGCACCATATATCCGGTCACGCGTACCAGATCGTTACCGGCCACGTTGGCGGTGAACTCCCGCATTCCGGCATTGAACGCACCCAGACACAGTTGCACCACGGCCTGCGGGTTGCGTTTGACCGTCTCGTCCAGCGTCAGGATGTCGCTAATCCCGGCGTGATAGTGCTTGTGGTGTGGCGCCACGCTCAGCAGGTGGCTAATCGGGTCCGGCTCCTCCCCGTAAGGCAACCGCGCGCCCGGCGTCGTACCGATATCAGAGCTTATTCCGGACTGGGCATGCAGCATCGCACGCTGTTTCCAGCCGTATTTCACCGGCGTGTTTTCAACAAACGCCGCGAGCTGCTCGCTGATGCGATACCCCAGCGCGTTGGCCTGGTCGTCTTTACCGTAACGGCCCGGGGAACCCGCTTTCTCACACAGCACGTTCACCGCTTCGGCCAGGCCGTACATGCCGAACATCGGCACAAAGCGGTCGGGATCAATCAGCCCCTCTTTGACGAGGAAGCTATTCTCAAAGAAGCCGGATTTTTGATACAGGAACTCGCAGCGGGCATTGATGACGGCCAGTTGCTGCTGGCAGTAGTGGGGCAACGTACGGCTAAAAAAGTCTTCGGGCGAGTCGCTATGTTCGGCAATGGCCTTCAGGTTCAGGCGCACCAGCGTGCTGCCGCCGCCTGCCAGCGGCAGGGAGTTGTAACAACTCACGATGCCATAACGGCCTTTTGTGAAAATTTTATCATTCACCGGGCCGTTAGAAATATGGGGTTTGCTGCATTCACAGAGGTTTTCGGCCACCCTGAGCAGCAGCGAATCCGGTGTGATATCGGGATCATAAATAAAGGTCAGATTCGGTGCGACCTGCTTCAGCTCTGCATCAGCGCGTAAAATCGCGCGGGTAACGGGCGTGTCCGCCGGACCAATATTGGCATGCATAAACGCATCCGGAAGCGTTCTGTCGAGATAGCGCCAGAAACGTTTTATTCGGCTATCGATTTCTTCTTGTGTTAGAATATTAACATACGGTTGCAGTAATGCATCAAGATGACCGAGGAAGACCGGCATCGATGTGACAGAAGGAACATGGTGGTACAGGATGGTCAGCAGTGAGAGCGCGTCATCCAGATCCTTTGCCCCTTCCAGTTCCAGCCATGCCGAGCCGTTGGCGAGGAATCTGGCGTAATCAGGCAGAACATAGCGCGGTTTATAAGGCGCATGGCCTTCGAACATGTCGCAGATAAATCCCTCTTCCAACGCGGTGCGAGCGGCCTGAGGCAGCGCGGGGTAGGGAAGATTATTCTCCGCTTCCAGCGCCAGAAAATGACGTTTTTGCTCGGGGGTCAATACCGGGCTTGTCACAATTTGCTGGCAACGTTGTTGCAGTGCGTGAGGGCTGGCGTGGGACATATTCGCTTCCTTTATGGTTCTGCGGATGATGACCGAATTGTAGGAAGTCATCCCGGGGGGACTTTTGATCCCACACCGGGTATCGCTGCTTTAATCAGCAGCGACAGCAGTAAAATTTGAAGTTCATCTCATTACAGTAATGCAAATTTGTACGCAGTTTTCATTAACTGTGATGAATGTCGAAGTGTAAGTGCGGCTGGATGTTAGAATAGTCACAGACCGCAAGGTGAAATTTATACGGCGATGCCGTTGGAGAATGTTATGACCGATTTAACTGCAAGCAGCCTGCGCGCGTTGAAACTGATGGACCTGACCACCCTGAATGATGACGACACCAATGAGAAAGTCATCGCCCTGTGCCATCAGGCGAAAACGCCCGTCGGGAACACTGCAGCCGTCTGTATCTACCCGCGCTTTATCCCCATTGCCCGTAAGACGCTGAAAGAGCAGGGCACGTCGGATGTACGCATTGCAACCGTGACTAACTTCCCGCACGGCAATGACGACATCGAGATTGCGCTGGCGGAAACCCGCGCGGCCATCGCGTACGGCGCTGACGAAGTGGACGTGGTATTCCCGTACCGTGCGCTGATCGCCGGTAACGAGCAGGTTGGTTTTGACCTGGTGAAAGCGTGTAAAGACGCTTGTGCAGCGGCAAACGTGCTGCTGAAAGTGATCATCGAAACCGGTGAGCTGAAAGAAGAAGCGCTGATCCGTAAAGCGTCCGAAATCTCCATCAACGCGGGTGCGGATTTCATCAAAACCTCTACCGGTAAAGTGCCGGTGAACGCAACGCCGGAAAGCGCGCGCATCATGATGGAAGTGATCCGTGATATGGGCGTGGAAAAGACCGTGGGCTTCAAACCTGCAGGCGGCGTGCGCACGGCTGAAGATGCGCAGCAGTTCCTGGCGATTGCCGATGAACTGTTTGGCCCGGCGTGGGCGGATTCCCGTCATTATCGCTTTGGTGCATCCAGCCTGCTGGCGAGCCTGCTGAAAGCGCTGGGTCACGGCGACGGTAAGAGCGCAAGCAGCTACTGATTTTTATCCTGCGGCGGGCTATCCGCCGCATTTAACCTGTTTTCTCGGGGGTTACCGTGTTTCTCGCACAAGAAATTATTCGTAAAAAACGTGATGGTCATGCATTAAGCGACGAAGAGATCCGCTTCTTTATCAATGGCATTCGTGATAACACCATCTCTGAAGGGCAGATTGCTGCTCTGGCGATGACCATTTTCTTCCACGATATGTCGATGCCTGAGCGTGTATCGCTGACCATGGCGATGCGAGATTCAGGAACCGTTCTGGACTGGAAAAGCCTTAACCTCAACGGCCCGATTGTGGATAAACACTCAACCGGCGGTGTAGGTGACGTGACGTCGCTGATGCTGGGCCCAATGGTGGCGGCCTGTGGTGGTTATATCCCCATGATCTCCGGGCGTGGCCTGGGACATACCGGCGGTACGCTGGACAAACTGGAAGCCATCCCGGGCTTCGATATCTTCCCGGATGACCATCGCTTCCGCGACATTATTAAAGACGTTGGTGTGGCGATTATCGGCCAGACCAGCTCTCTTGCTCCTGCAGACAAGCGCTTCTACGCGACCCGCGATATCACCGCGACCGTTGACTCTATTCCCCTGATTACCGCCTCTATCCTCGCCAAGAAACTGGCGGAAGGCCTGGATGCGCTGGTCATGGATGTGAAAGTGGGCAGCGGCGCCTTTATGCCGACCTATGAGCTTTCCGCGGCGCTGGCAGAAGCCATTGTGGGCGTCTCCAACGGAGCGGGCGTGCGTACTACCGCCCTGCTGACGGACATGAACCAGGTGCTGGCGTCCAGCGCAGGCAACGCCGTGGAAGTGCGTGAAGCCGTGCAGTTCCTCACCGGTGAATACCGGAACCCGCGTCTGCTTGATGTCACCATGGCCCTGTGCGTGGAGATGCTGATCTCCGGCAAGCTCGCCAGCGATGATGCCGACGCACGCGCCAAACTTCAGGCGGTGCTGGATAACGGCAAAGCGGCAGAGATCTTCGGCCGCATGGTAGCGGCGCAGAAAGGCCCGACCGACTTCGTGGAACACTACGCGAAATACCTGCCAACGGCGACGCTCAGCAAAGCGGTCTACGCCGATACCGAAGGCTTTGTCTCGGCGATGGATACGCGCGCGCTCGGCATGGCGGTCGTGTCGATGGGCGGCGGTCGTCGTCAGGCCTCGGACACCATTGATTACAGCGTCGGCTTTACCGATATGGCGCGTCTGGGTGACAGCGTCGATGGTCAACGTCCGCTGGCCGTGATCCACGCGAAAGATGAAGCCAGCTGGCAGGAAGCAGCGAAGGCGGTGAAAGCGGCCATTACGCTTGATGATAAAGCACCGCAAAGCACACCGACTGTCTATCGCCGTATCACCGAATAGCGGTATACTGATCTGATCGATAATTTTTGAAGCACTACGTACGGAGAACAATTATGAAACGTGCATTTATTATGGTGCTGGACTCATTCGGCATCGGCGCAACCGAAGATGCAGAACGTTTTGGTGACGTGGGTTCCGATACCATGGGTCACATCGCTGAAGCCTGTGCGAAAGGCGAAGCGGACAACGGTCGTAAAGGCCCTCTGACTCTGCCAAACCTGACCCGTCTGGGTCTGGTGAAAGCCCATGAAGGCTCTACCGGTAAAATTGCAGCCGGTATGGACGGCAATGCGGAAGTGGTAGGCGCGTACGCCTGGGCGCACGAGCTCTCTTCCGGTAAAGATACCCCGTCTGGCCACTGGGAAATCGCCGGCGTGCCGGTTCTCTTCGACTGGGGTTACTTCTCCGATCACGAGAACAGCTTCCCGCAGGAGCTGCTGGACAAGCTGGTTAAGCGTGCCAATCTGCCGGGTTACCTCGGTAACTGTCACTCTTCCGGTACCGTGATTCTGGACGAACTCGGTGAAGAGCACATGAAAACCGGCAAGCCGATTTTCTACACCTCTGCCGACTCCGTGTTCCAGATTGCCTGCCACGAAGAGACCTTTGGCCTGGATAAGCTTTACGAGCTGTGCGAAATCGCACGTGAAGAGCTGACCGAAGGCGGCTATAACATCGGTCGCGTGATTGCACGTCCGTTTATCGGTGATAAAGCGGGTAACTTCCAGCGCACCGGTAACCGTCATGACCTGGCCGTTGAGCCACCGGCACCGACCGTACTGCAGAAGCTGGTTGATGAGAAAGACGGCCACGTGGTGTCCGTGGGGAAAATTGCAGACATCTATGCCAACTGCGGTATCACCAAAAAAGTGAAAGCCACCGGTCTGGATGCGCTGTTTGACGCCACCATCAAAGAGATGAAAGAAGCGGGTGACAAGACTATCGTCTTCACCAACTTCGTGGACTTCGACTCCTCCTGGGGCCACCGTCGTGACGTGGCCGGTTATGCCGCGGGCCTGGAACTGTTTGACCGCCGTCTGCCGGAGCTGATGGAGCTGGTGGGTGAAGATGACATTCTGATCCTGACCGCCGACCACGGCTGCGACCCAACCTGGACCGGTACCGACCACACGCGCGAGCACATTCCTGTGCTGGTGTACGGCCCGAAAGTGAAACCTGGCTCACTGGGCCACCGTGAAACCTTCGCCGATATCGGTCAGACTATTGCGAAATACTTTGGTACGTCCGACATGGAATATGGCAAGGCCATGTTCTAAACACATCCGGGCGTATCCCCTCTCCCTTCGCGAGAGGGAGAACACCATGCAGGCCGGGCAGGCGCCGCCGCCACCCGGCAAAAACACGATAAAAGGAACTGAAGATGGCAACTCCTCACATTAATGCCGAAATGGGTGATTTCGCTGACGTCGTATTGATGCCGGGCGACCCGCTGCGCGCGAAGCACATTGCAGAAACTTTCCTCGAAGACGTGCGTGAAGTGAACAACGTTCGCGGCATGCTGGGCTTCACCGGTACGTACAAAGGCCGCAAAATCTCCGTGATGGGTCACGGTATGGGTATCCCATCCTGCTCCATCTACACCAAAGAGCTGATCACCGATTTCGGCGTGAAGAAAATCATTCGCGTAGGCTCCTGCGGTGCAGTACGTATGGACGTTAAGCTGCGTGATGTGGTTATCGGCATGGGCGCGTGCACGGACTCTAAAGTTAACCGTATGCGTTTCAAAGACCATGACTTTGCCGCCATCGCTGACTTCGGCATGGTGCGTAACGCGGTTGACGCCGCAAAAGCGCTGGGCGTAGACGCACGCGTGGGTAACCTGTTCTCTGCTGACCTGTTCTATGCACCAGACGGCGGCGAGATGTTCGACGTGATGGAAAAGTACGGCATCCTGGGTGTGGAAATGGAAGCGGCAGGGATCTACGGTGTCGCGGCTGAGTTTGGCGCGAAAGCACTGACTATCTGCACCGTGTCTGACCATATCCGTACGCACGAGCAGACGACCGCTGCTGAGCGTCAGACCACCTTCAACGACATGATCAAAATCGCGCTGGAATCCGTTCTGCTGGGCGACAAAGAGTAATGTTGTACTGCCGGGCGGCGTCCGCTGCCCGGCATGCTCTTCCCGGTTACAAATACACCACGCTGATGGTCGCCTGACCGTCAAACTCCGTATCTTCCGTTAAAGACAGATTCTTCAGATTCTCGACCGCCAGCGACACGTTCAGCGGGAAAGAGACGCTGGTGACCGCCATCGGGTCGTTTTTTCCCGCCGGTGCAACGCTCATCAGACCCAAATCTTTATTGGCGATGGTACCACCGTTGGCTTTCTGCCAGCGGCTCACGCCCGCTCCCGCGGTCACGGCCGTACGGATAGGCTCAGCGTTATTGCCGTTCGCCGTCACATCGCCTGGCGTGGTGTAGATGGAGTACGCGCCGATGTTTTTACCATCGTGCGTTTTGCCCAGCCCAAAGGTGCTCATCGCACCGCGAAGTTCACCGCCGTTAGCATTGGCGTTTTTCACCTTCAGGTTACTGCTGCTGCCCGTGCTGGCGTTGGAATCGGTACGGTTATCCGCAATGCTCCAGCCCACCTTTGTTGGCGTAGGGCAGTTGATCGTCAGCATCACCCCTTTTTCGCCCAGCTGCGTAGCCTGGGTTTGCGACAAATCGCCAATATGAATCCTGCCAAAATCGATCACGCCATTATTGCTCAGCTCCGGTACACACGAGGCACCGGCAAGCGAGGCTTTGACTTTCAGCACGGCGGTATCGCCCGCGTGTGCGGATGTGGCCGCCAGGGCCAGCGCGACAACGAGTAAACATTTTTTCATTGTTAATCCTTAACATAAATAAAAAGCATGACATTGCGGGGTATTAACCCGTCAGTATTTGTAACGGTAGTGCTTTTCTACGCTTCACGCAGGCAGGTACCTGACGCGTGAATGGGGTTATTCCTGTGTTAATAATTCCCAGGCCATATTGCTCTCAAGAAGGGTATTGTCAGCAACATGACGAAGCTGGCTGTTATTAATGACGGGAACAATCTTAAGGGTGAAGCTCATGTGTTTACCCCGCACCGGCGCGGCATTTTGCCGGGCAACGAGACCTTCATTATTTTTGATAAACGCGCGTTGCGTCGGGCTGGAGGAGGGCGTAAAACCGATACGGTCCGTCGTTTTCGCCAGCGTGCAGGCATGCCCGTCAACTACCATATTGTCGGCAATAATGGCCAGTCGCCCGTCCTGACCAAAGAGAACCCCCCCGTTGACGCCGGCAGTGGACTGCAGAAACAAGGCCATCACTCTCGGCTCCGGGCAGAAGACGTTGGCCGTGATTTCTTTGGCCGGCATCCGGTTCCAGTTCTTCTGCGAGGCGGCGATATCCGACGGTTTGAGTTTTCCAAACGAGACAACAGGCTGCGAAAACGTAACCTGACACTCTTCACTGGACGCGCGTGCGGAGAAGAGCAAAATCATGCTGGCAAACGCCGCGAATAAAAGGGAATAACAGGTTTTCACTGGCACATTCCTTCTGCTTTTTCGTAATAGGACTCGGTATTTTTGTCTTCGCTGAGCGAATACGTGATGTGGCAAATTTTTGCCATGTTGTCGTCCACCACATACAGGGCGGGCGCATCCGTGGCGTCGGGAATAAACACGCTGCCGTTATCCATTACGCTCACGATATAACGGCTGTCTTTATCCACCACGCTAAGCCCTCTGGCGAGCCATGACCCGTCAGGGCGTTTCACGCTCAGCATTAGACGACGCGTGTTCAGCACGTGGAAATCCACCTGCGCGAATGAGCCGTAAGCTGCAGAAACGGTCTGTATCCCGTTCGATAAATCCATTCCCTGTGGCAGGGAGCTGGCATCAATGACAATCTGAGAGGTTTGCCACTCGCGCAGACCCGGCACCACGGCTTGTCCCCACGCATCGGTCCAGACGGTTCCATCGGGCGTGGTGATTTGAATACCGCTTTCCGGCTCGCTTAATCGCGCAATGCCAAAGGTGTCTTTAAGCGGGTAGGGTGCAAACGTAATGCCATGACCATGCAGGGCGATGCCGCCGCTGAGGGAGGTGCTGTAATTATGCTGGTTCCCGTCATTCAGCCCTGCGGCCATGCCCAGCTGTGTGTAGTGCAGGTTGGTGCTGACATTGCCGTTAAACGACTGGGTCTTGTCCTGATTGTCGCGATCGACCGAGAGGTTGTAATTGGTGTTTTGACCCCACGATCCGCTGTCCTGAATACCGAGGTTTTGTTTTTCACCCTGGCTGCGCATATAGGTACTGATGCGCTCAGTGCCAAACGGAATGACCAGATTAAGATAGAGCAGGTCGCCATCACGTGTGCCGCCCTTCTCCGTCTCACTGCTGCTGAGGGCGTGCTGCCAGTTCACTGAGAGCGACGTGTGCCCCAGACTCTTGCCCCAGGAGACCATCAGGTAGCGGGAGCTACTGCTCTCTTCATCGCCAGCATTCTCGCTGTACTGGAAAGAAAGCGAGCCAACCCATGCGTTGTTCCAGTTGAGGCTGGTATTCCAGGCGCTTTGATAGCGCTGGGATTCAGCGTCCATCGCCTCGTTTAACTCCCGGTAGCCGGTGCTGTAAGTTGATGCGCTGACCCCAAGCGTGAGTTGCTCGGGCAGGGAAAGGTGACTTTGCAATTCTATCTTGCGGCCATTTTGTTGACCGTAGAACTGCGCGCGGCTCATCTGAACGCTGGGAGAAAGGAGCCAGTACTCGGCTGGCGACCATTCCAGCATCGCCCCGAGGGCCTGATACTGCTCTGCCAGCACGCCCGCCGTGACGCCGGTGAGCTGGGGCGTAAACCGGGTTCCGTCAGAAAAATTAAATACCCAGGGCGACCCTTGTTCATCCCCGGTATCGCGAACTTTACCCAACGAGACGCTGAGCCCTTCAGTGCGCGTCATCCCGCTCACGTTCAGTGAGGAGGAGGGAACCGTAAACGTCGTGGTGGAACCGTCGGTTTCGACCACGCTGATGTCCAAATCCACGTTGCCACGCACCACCGGGACATCGGTCAGAGTAAACGGACCGGCATTCACCAGCGAAGAGTAGATAACCTGCCCGGACTGACGAACGTCAACGCGCGCCTGGTTGGTGCGGGCGATGCCGGAAATGGTCGTCGCCGGAATATTCGGTTGCAGGCCCGTTTCCGGCATGAACTGTACGCCATTAATTTGTGCGCCACTGAACAGCGCCGAGTTGACGTTAATCTGCCCCGCCTGAATGCGAAGTTTCCGTTCTTCGAAGACGTGTTCCGCGTAGGTATAGAGATTCTCTGTGCTGCGGGTTCCGTTATCGTCGGTCAGGATAAAGTTGCTGCGCAGCGTCCAGTTCGCCACGTTGAGACCGGCGCCAATATTGCCCTGGGAAAAGGTACTGTTTCCGCCGCTGCCGTACTCGTTGTAGTTGCTGAACGCACTGTAATTGATAAGACCCGCCGCACCGCCGTGCGCGTAGTATTTCGCGGCATAAAAACCATTGTCCATCGCCTCTGCGGGAACATAAATCTCAAGCGACTCCGCGTTGGGCAGCAGCGTGACGGTGGCCGTCGGGTAATCTTGCAGAAGATTATGGCAGGGCTCTTTTGCATCGATATTCAGCGGAAGAAGACCTGCCGCACGGGTAAAGTCATCATCCAGACACAGTTGCCCTTCCTCTCCCACGCGGATCGCAAGCGTGCCTTTATCGACGCCGTTAATTTTTACCTGCACGGCATGCGGCCCCGGCAGGTATCGCTGGGCCTGGGAGAAGTAGTGGGCGAGGTTGGTGCTGATACCGCGGGTCGCCAGAATATCGGTATTAAAATCCATACCGGCCGCCGATACCGACTGGGCGGGCAATGTCAAAGCCCCCAGTATGGCGGCGCGAAGCGTCTGATTACGCAAAGAGAACTCAATCACCAAAACATCCCTGTCTTACTGGCGCGTCAGGGAAGCGGTAAAGCTCTCAACTTCAATCCCGTAGCGGCTGGCCGGATTGAACTCAATGGCGTTATCGGTGCCGTTAACCGGGGTGTCGGTCTGCACCGTCATGGTCTCTCCCGGCAGGATAAACGTCTTGTTGACCAGACCTTCCGTATGCGAAGGCAGTAAGGTGACAGAGGTGGAGAAACGGACCACGTAGGCGGACGGATTCTGCACCTTGACCTCTTTCCCGGTGACTGACCAGGTCAGTAATTTCCAGGCGTCGGTGACCACCGGCAGATCTTTGGGATGGATCAGGACCGGTAAATCCTGACGCAGGTTGATCCCGACCTTCACGTTTTTATCCGTGCTTTTGGGCGGAATACCTTCGAACACCACGCGTTTGTACTGTTCAACGCTAAGCGGTTTGTCGGTTTCAAGAATAAAGCGAACCTGTTGCTCCTGGCCTGGCTCAAGGCGCACTACCGGTTGGGTGACGTTGAGTTTTACCCCCTGGTCGCCCCCGATATCCCGGATGGAGGTGTAAAGCAGGGTGGGAATGCTGTCGGTGTTTTTCACGCTCATGACGCCGCCGTGGTTCGCTTCGTCAATCAGCAGCAGGGTGGTTTCAGGCACCATTCCGGCGGCAAAAAGCGAAGCCGGAAGGGCGAGGCACAGTGAGCAGATCAAACGTGTTGATGTGTGGATCGTAGACATAGTGGGTTTCATTCGCTGGTCAGGAAAAAAACTCCCCATGTAACTGGAGAGTTTTGCGTCAGGGGGCTGGATTAGAGGTAAACCAGGGTGATCGTTGACTGGCCTTCAAGCTCGGTTTTGTCGGTCAGGGTCAGCTTGTCGCTTGGGGCTACGGCCAGCGCAATCTTCAGCGGGAATGCCGCGCTCATGAAGGCTAAAGGTGCACGCTGGCCGCTTTTGGAAACGGTCATGACGTCGGTGCCATCGTTGGAGAGGATGCCGCTGGTCCACATGTTCATCCAGCTTCTGCTGCTGATCGTGCCGCCGGTATACAGGGTAGCCGCGATAGGCTGTACCGCCGCGCCGTCTGCGGTAACGGAGGTCAGGTAGGTAGAAATGGCATACGCACCGATGTTCTCGCCGGCGCTGGTTTTACCTACGCCGTTCAGTTGGCTGGAGCCAGAAGCCTGGCCACCGTTTGCGGTAGCGTTATCCACGTGGAATTGGTTGGCTGGCAGGCTGGCACCGGCGTTGGAATCCGCGCGATCGTCGTGAAGCGTCCAGCCCACGCGTGTGGCGGACTGGCACTTGATGGTCAGGGTGACATCTTTATGGCCTGCCTGATATGGCACGCTGGAGGAGAGGGAGTCCAGACCGATTTCACCGAAGTTGGCCAGACCCCCGTTGCTGATTTCCGGCACGCAGCCTGCGCTGGTCAGTGAGCCCTGTACTTTGAGCATGGCGGTCGGTTCTGCGCAAACGGCTGTTGCCGCCATGGATAGCACGGTGGCAAGAAGAAGCTTTTTCATTGTTATTCCTTAACCTGAAAGAGAGTGACTAAAAAAGATATTTTTAGTCCGCAAAGTGCTTGCATGAATACACGTGTTAAATAACAAGCGCCGCTGATTCTATTAATGATTCACAGAATGCAATAATTAGATTTTCTAACGAGCACATTGAGATTTTATTAAGTCATTACAATCAGATATGAATGGATTTATATTCTGCTTTAAAACGGCGGGATATCCCGCCGGAGAAAAGAAAACATGACCTTAACGTATCAGAGATAAACCAGCGTAATGGTGGTTTCGCCGCTCAGTTGAGCTTCATCGGTCGTGGTCAGGCGATCGGTATTCACAATGGCCATCGAGACTTTAAACGGGAAGACGACGTTGGTAATCGCCAGCGGAGAAGATTTGCCTGGGGTGGTCGCCGTCATAATTTCTGCGTTACCGTTGGCAATAATACCGGTACTCAGGTTACGCCACATGTATTCGCCATTGCTGTTGACGTACGCCGGGGCATAAATGGCCTGAGCCGGAAGACCATTGGCGGTAACTTCATTCACGCGCGTTGCGATGGCATACGCCCCAATCTTTTCGCCCGCAGCCGTGGTGCCAACGCCATAGGTGGTGCCAGCGCCCCAGGCATCACCTCCGTTATCCGCCGCATCGCGGATGTAGAACTGGCTGGACGTCAGGTCATTTGCCGCATTGGTATCTTCTTTATTGTCCGCGATGCTCCAGGCCACTTTGGTCGCTGAAGGGCAGTTAATGGTTAACGACATGTCCTTTTGACCCATCTGATTCGTCTGGGTAGGAGAAAGTTGATCCAGGGCGATGGTGCCAAAATCGATAGAACCGCCATTGCTTAATTCAGGCGTACAGGACGCATTATTCATTTTGCCTTTCACCTTCATCACAACGGTAGAGTCGGCGAGCGCAGCGTGCGAAGCCACGGCAATCAGAGTGGCGAGAAGAAGTTTTTTCACTGTTATTCCTTAACCAAAAAGTGGACATTTTCTTATGTGCGTGTAATTAACGTATTGATTCACAAGCGCGGGAATTCTATTAATGGTCAGAGTTATTTGTGAAATGAGAAATTCTACACTCGGTTGTGAGTTTAATTAAGGGCTGTAAATACAATCATGTATGTATTTACGTCTTGCGAATAATATGATGGATGCAGTATGAATAAAGGAATAAAAAACGGCGAATTAAATTCGCCGTCAGAGATACGTTATCGCCTGAGCGATAATTTAATTAGAGGTATTTCAGCGTAATGGTCGCCTGACCATCCAGTTCGGTATCTTCGGTAATGCTCAGTCTGTTGGTATTCCTGATTGCCATGGAGACTTTCATTGGGAATACGGCTTCGGTAAAGGCCATCGGCACGAGTTCACCCGGTTTGGCGACGGACATGGTTTCGTAGTCATCCAGAACAAGACGACCCGTCGTATTTTTATTCCATTTAGTCAGATTAGTGCCTCCCGCGGTAATCGCATCAGCAGGTGCGCCGTCTACCGTGACATATGGCAGGTTGGTATACACTGCCCATCCGCCAATCTTCTGGCCCTCTTTGGTAAAACCTAAACCGCTTGTGTACTGAGGGCTGAATGTCGAGCTGCCATCAACGGCAGAATCATCGACTTCAATATAATGGCCATCAGCCAGACTGTCTTTGCGGTTGTCGTACATTGTCCAGCCGACTTTGGTCGCAGAATTACAGGTAATTGTCATGGTGATATCACGCTGGCCGAGCTGGTTATCCTCAGTCGCGCTCAGTGAGCCCATTGATATTTTGCCATAATCTACTGCACCGCCGTTGCTCATTGTAGGAGTACATGACGCGTTGGTCAGTTTGCCTTTCACTTTCATGACGGCGGTGTTAGCCGCATGGGCTGCGGTCATGGACGTTGCCGCAGCGATGGCCGCGACAAGAAGAATTTTTTTCATTGTTGTTCCTTAACGAAGAGAAATTATAGAGCTGTCGACTAGTAATGTAATCAATAGGTTTTATATATGGGTATAACCACGGGCGGTAGTATATTGTGGCTGCTCTAAATGGTGTATTTAGAATTTCTAAACGGGCAGTAATGAAAATATAAAAGCATAGATGGTGTGAATATTTTCACGCATTTTACGGGAATATTTCCGCTTTTATTGTTCAATTTATTATTGAAAGTTATTAGCGGTTTTCGTAAGGCCGGGAAGCATTCAATGCCCTTCCCGACGATAATATAATATTTTTTAATAAGATGGGGCAGGCTGGATCCCTGAAGCCTGCTTAAAAAATAAGAATAAGAGGTTATCGCGTAAACAGGTTACATCACTCACCCGGCGAAGCACGCCGGGCAACATAGTTTAGCGTACGGCCTGCGAAAGCCAGGCAGAAAGCTCGCCCAGCTCGATTGCCTGATCGGGGAACTCGCCACGTAACGCCTCACATGTCAGCTGCACCGTGTCGGCACGATACAGGCAGCCCTGTAAGCGGCTGGCCAGCGCCTCCAGAGGCGCAGGGTTCAGGCTGTCCGTAAAGACCTGTGCCCGGGTAATGTGGCCTTTTTCCACGTCAAAATGAAGCTCCACGCCGCCCCAGGTGAAGCGCTCGTCCAGCAGGTGCGAGAAGGCCGGCGCCTGACCAAAGTTCCACTCCCAGCTGCTCTGACGGGCAAAGGTTTCCGCAAAGTTTGGCAGGTCAGGGGTGTTATCCGGGGAGATCACTTCGGCTTCGACCCGCTCGCCGTAGTGAGCGAAAAACGCTTCGCGGATGGCATCGCAGATCTGTTCATGGGTGATGCCCGGCAGTAATTCGGTCAGGTTGGCGACGCGGCCTCGCACGGAGGTGATACCTTTGGCCTGCAGCTTTTTCTTATCGGGATTAAGGTAATTCGCAAGACGGCTGAGGTCGGCGTTCAGCAACAATGTACCGTGATGGAACCCCCGGTCCAGGGTTTCACGGTAGGCGGAGCCGGAGACTTTGCGATCCCCGTCGGGGGTTTTGACGACCAGATCGTTGCGGCCTGACGCTTCGGCAGTCACGCCCAGCGATGTCAGGGCGTTAAGCACAATCGCGGTGGAAATGGTTTTATCGTATTCAGGTTTGCCCGCCATAAAGGTAAAGCAGGTATTGCCGAGGTCGTGAAATACCGCGCCGCCGCCGCTGCTGCGTCGCGCCAGGCGGACGTTATCCTCTTCCATACGCCGGGTATTACACTCTTTCCAGGGATTCTGCGCACGGCCAATCACCACCGTATCGGCGTTGCGCCATAAAAATAACACCCGTTGAGTGGCTGGCATCTGACGGAAGATGCACTCTTCTACCGCGAGATTGAACCAGGGATCGTGAGAGTCAGAGATAAGCAGGCGTAACGTCGTCATGGCAAAGTTCCTTTTCCGAATCGTAAGCCTACTTTATCACTATTCTTTCTTATCGCCCTCGTCCTCTTCGGGCACCGATTTACTGGCGGTCAGGAGGAAAGGCGATTGCTGCCAGCGGGTGCGTTTACCCTGCAGCAGCGTGCGTGCCAGCACCACACCGATGGCCAACGAGAGCAGCAGCATCAGGCGCAAAATATTGGTGGTGTTGTCCACCTGTTTTGCTTCGGTGGGCAGGGTGTGGGTGTCGAGCGTCAGCCGCAAATACCCGAGCGGACCATTTTTCCCCTGCACGGGTTCGACGATCTGCTGATTGAAATAGCCGCCGGCTTTTTTGCCGTCCAGCGCCAGCCTGTCACGGACGTCAACGTGCTCACCGGCACGGGCGATCAAGTCGCCCTGTTCGTCGTAGACACCAGCATCAAGAATGCGGCTGTTTTCGGTTAACTGGCGTAATATCTGACCTATGCGCTTCTCGTCCGGCGTTTCGGTGCGCATCGCCGGGGCGATGTTGAGCGTGACCTGACGCGCCAGAGTACGCGCCAGTTCCTCAAACTGCGGGTTACGTTGCCGCTGGTGATTCTGGCTGAACCACGATGCTCCTTGCATCAGCGCGACCAAGAGTGCGAGACATATCAGGACAATCACGGCACGATGAAGTCGGAATTTCAGTTTTGCGCGAGCCATATTCCACCTGCTGAAAATTTACGGCTTAATGTTGCCAGAAGTGATGGTTACAAGGTAGCCTCATGCGTTATTTTCCCTCTGGAACCTTCCGGCGCGAACGAATTCACAGGAGCTTCAATGCCGAACATTACCTGGTGCGACCTGCCTACGGATGTCTCTTTATGGCCAGGATTGCCGCTCTCTTTAAGTGGTGATGAGGTGATGCCTCTGGATTACCACGCTGGCCGTAGCGGCTGGCTGCTGTACGGACGCGGCCTGGACAAACAACGCCTGACCCAATATCAAACCAAACTGGGTGCAGCGATGGTCATCGTTGCTGCCTGGTGCGTAGAGGATTATCAGGTCATCCGCCTGGCAGGTTCCCTGACGCAGCGCGCGACCCGTCTGGCGCATGATGCCGGCCTGGACGTGGCGCCTCTCGGCAAAATTCCACACCTGAAAACGCCGGGTCTGCTGGTGATGGACATGGATTCCACCGCCATCCAGATCGAGTGCATCGACGAGATCGCCAGGCTTGCCGGCAGCGGCGAGCTGGTGGCCGATGTGACCGAACGCGCGATGCGCGGCGAGCTGGATTTCACCGCCAGTCTGAGACAGCGCGTGGCGACCCTGAAAGGGGCGGACGCGAACATCCTGCGCCAGGTGCGTGATGAGCTGCCGTTAATGCCGGGGCTGACGCAGCTGGTGCTGAAGTTAGAAACGCTGGGCTGGAAAGTGGCTATCGCCTCGGGCGGGTTTACCTTCTTCGCCGACTACCTTCGTGACACGTTGCGCCTGACCACCGTGGTGGCGAATGAGCTGGAAATCATGGACGGCAAGCTGACCGGCCAGGTGATCGGCGATATCGTGGATGCCCAGTACAAAGCCAATACCCTGACCCGTCTGGCGGAAAAATATGAAATTCCTGTCGTCCAGACCGTTGCCATCGGTGATGGCGCGAACGACCTGCCGATGATCAAAGCGGCAGGCCTTGGCATTGCCTACCATGCCAAGCCTAAAGTGAATGAAAAGACGGAAGTCACCATCCGTCATGCTGACCTGATGGGGGTGTTCTGCATTCTCTCCGGCAGCGTGAATCAGAAATAACGAGGTAAACCGTGGCGAAAGCTCCAAAACGCGCATTTGTCTGTAATGAATGTGGTGCGGATTATCCGCGCTGGCAGGGGCAATGTAGCGCCTGTCATGCCTGGAACACCATCACCGAAGTGCGTGGTGTGGCGGCTTCGCCGAGCGTGGCCCGCAATGAACGCCTGAGCGGTTATGCCGGCAACGCCGGTGTCGCGAAAGTGCAAAAGCTCTCGGATATCAGCCTCGAAGAGCTGCCACGTTTCTCGACCGGCTTCAAAGAGTTTGACCGTGTGCTCGGCGGGGGAGTGGTGCCGGGCAGTGCGATCCTGATCGGCGGTAACCCGGGAGCGGGTAAATCAACACTGCTGTTGCAAACGCTCTGCAAGCTCGCCGAACAGATGAAAACCCTGTACGTCACCGGTGAAGAGTCCCTGCAGCAGGTGGCGATGCGTGCGCACCGTCTTGGCCTGCCAACCGGCAACCTCAACATGCTTTCGGAAACCAGCATCGAGCAAATCTGCATGATTGCCGAAGAAGAGCAGCCGAAGCTGATGGTTATCGACTCCATTCAGGTGATGCACATGGCGGATATCCAGTCTTCACCGGGGAGCGTGGCGCAGGTGCGTGAAACCGCCGCCTATCTCACGCGCTTTGCCAAAACGCGCGGTGTGGCGATTGTGATGGTCGGCCACGTCACGAAAGATGGCTCGCTGGCGGGGCCGAAAGTGCTGGAGCACTGTATCGACTGCTCCGTCATGCTCGACGGCGATGCCGATTCCCGTTTCCGTACGTTGCGCAGCCACAAAAACCGTTTTGGTGCGGTGAACGAGTTGGGCGTGTTTGCCATGACCGAGCAGGGGCTGCGTGAAGTCAGCAACCCGTCTGCCATCTTCCTCAGCCGGGGCGATGAAGTGACCTCCGGTAGCTCGGTGATGGTGCTCTGGGAAGGGACGCGTCCGCTGCTCGTGGAAATTCAGGCGCTGGTGGATCACTCAATGATGGGTAACCCACGGCGTGTGGCCGTTGGCCTGGAACAAAACCGCCTGGCGATCCTGTTGGCCGTACTGCACCGCCACGGCGGCCTGCAGATGGCGGATCAGGACGTGTTCGTCAACGTGGTCGGCGGGGTCAAAGTCACTGAGACCAGTGCGGATCTGGCGCTGCTGCTGGCAATGGTCTCCAGCCTGCGTGACAGACCGCTGCCCCAGGACCTGGTGGTGTTTGGTGAAGTGGGTCTGGCCGGGGAGATACGCCCGGTGCCAAGCGGCCAGGAGCGCATCTCCGAGGCGGCGAAGCACGGCTTTCGCCGCGCCATTGTGCCCGCCGCCAACGTGCCGAAAAAAATCCCGGAAGGGATGCAGGTCTTTGGCGTGAAGAAACTCGCAGATGCGTTAAATGTCTTTGACGACTTATAATTACGTATTCGATTTTGCAGGAGGCACCGTAATTTATGTCATCATTTGACTACATCAAGACCGCAATCCGCCAGAAAGGCTGCACGCTGCAGCAGGTGGCGGATGCCAGCGGCATGACCAAAGGCTACCTGAGCCAACTGCTGAACGCCAAAATCAAAAGCCCCAGCGCACAAAAGCTGGAAGCGTTGCACCGCTTTCTGGGGCTTGAATTCCCGCGTATGCAAAAGAACGTCGGCGTGGTATTTGGCAAGTTTTACCCGCTGCATACCGGGCACATCTATCTGATCCAGCGTGCCTGTAGCCAGGTGGACGAGCTGCATATCATCATGGGTTACGATGAAACCCGCGACCGTCAGCTGTTCGAGGACAGCGCCATGTCGCAGCAGCCAACCGTGCCGGATCGCCTGCGCTGGCTGCTGCAGACCTTTAAGTACCAGAAAAACATTCGTATTCATGCTTTTAATGAAGAGGGCATGGAGCCGTATCCGCACGGCTGGGATGTGTGGAGCAATGGCGTCAAAGCGTTCATGGACGAAAAGGGGATCACCCCGAACTGGATCTACACCTCTGAAGAGTCCGATGCGCCGCAGTTCCGCGAGCATCTGGGCATTGAAACCGTGCTGATCGATCCAAAGCGTACCTTTATGAACATCAGCGGGGCGCTGATCCGCGAAAACCCGTTCCGCTACTGGGATTACATCCCAACCGAGGTAAAACCGTTCTTTGTGCGCACCGTTGCGATTCTGGGCGGCGAGTCGAGCGGGAAATCGACGCTGGTCAACAAGCTGGCCAACATCTTTAACACCACCAGTGCGTGGGAGTACGGGCGTGATTACGTCTTCTCACATCTGGGCGGTGACGAGATGGCGTTGCAGTACTCCGACTATGATAAAATCGCGCTCGGTCATGCGCAGTACATTGATTTCGCGGTGAAATACGCCAATAAAGTGGCCTTCATTGATACCGATTTCGTCACCACCCAGGCGTTTTGCAAAAAATACGAGGGACGCGAGCATCCGTTTGTGCAGGCGCTGATAGACGAATACCGTTTTGACCTGGTGATTTTGCTCGAAAACAACACCCCGTGGGTTGCCGACGGGATCCGCAGCCTCGGCAGTTCCGTCGACAGAAAAGAGTTCCAGAGCATGCTCATCGACATGCTGCACGAAAATAACGTGGAGTTTGTGCATGTGGAGGAGTCAGATTACGACAGCCGTTTCCTGCGCTGCGTAGAGCTGGTGAAAGAGATGATGGGGGAGCAGGGGTAATTCCCTCATCCTAACCCTCTCCTGACGGAGAGGGCCGGTGTGAGGGGGGAACCCCCCCCTCAATACTCAACCACCACTTTGCCGCGCATATGCCCGTCCAGCACTTTTCGGTGCGCTTCGGTGATGCTTTCGACGCTCAGCCCGTGCAGCGTTTCGCTCAGTGAGCTTTCCACCACGCCGTTATCCACCAGCTTCGCAACCTCGTTTAAGATCTCGCCCTGACGCGCCATGTCGGCGGTCTGGTACATGCTGCGGGTGTACATAAACTCCCAGTGCAGCGCGGCAGATTTGGATTTCAGTTTATCCTGGTTCAGCGGGTGTGCGTTCTCAACGATGGAGCAGATATGCCCCTGTGGTGCGATCAGTTCACTGACGGCATCCCAGTGGCCGTCGGTATCATTGAGAATGAAAATGTAATCCACAAACGTCAGGCCCTGTTTAGCCAGTTCACCTTTCAGGTCACGGTAATTCACCACGTGATCGGCACCGCGATCGCGACACCACTGAGCAGAATCTTCCCGCGAGGCGGTCGCGACGATCTTCACGTTGCTGCGATGTTTCGCAAACGGGATCGCCAGCGATCCTACGCCGCCCGCGCCGCCAATAATGAGCAGCGTTTTGTCCGGGCCGGCATCCTGGATATTCAGCCGTTCAAACAATCCTTCCCAGGCGGTGAGGGCGGTTAACGGCAAGGCGGCTGCGGCTGCCCAGCCGAGGCTTACCGGCTTATGCCCGACAATGCGCGCATCGATCAGCTGATGGGTGGTATTGCTGCCCGGGCGGGTAATATCGCCCGCGTACCACACTTCATCCCCCGGTTTAAAACCGCTAACGCCTGCACCCACGGCTTTCACAATGCCGCTGGCGTCCCAGCCGAGAACGCGTGGTTCTGTCAGGCCGCTTCTGACGATGCCCGCGTGAACTTTGGTATCGACCGGGTTGATGGAAACGGCTTTTACCTCAACCAGCAGATCGTGCTCGCCGGGCTGCGGCATCGGTTGGGTAATATCAATGAAATCAGCAGGACTGTCTGGATTAACGGCAATGGCTTTAACTGACATGGTGAGCTCCTTTATGGAAAGCGTGTTGTTGAGACTAGTCTATTAAGTGCTCAGTCGCGTGATAAGATGGACAATTGAGAACGAAGTGTTCGTACAGGATGAACAATCATGTTTAAACAGCTTCAGGATATGGCGCTGTTTGCGCTGGTGGCAGAGCTGGGCAGTTTTACCGCGGCGGCACAGAAAGCTGAGCTGCCGAAATCCAGCGTCAGTCAGCGAATCAGCCAGCTTGAGCAGCAGGTGGGGATCCGCTTGCTCAATCGTACTACGCGCAGGCTGAACCTGACGTTCGCCGGCGAGCACTATCTGGTTCACTGCCGCGAGATGCTGGCGGCAAGTGAACGGGCGGAGTACGCCATTCAGCGGCTGCGTGAAAACCCCAGCGGTCGACTGCGCATCACCTGCCCGGCCGGGATCGGCGCGACGCTGCTGGCGCATTTGAATGCGGAGTTCCAGCTCCGCTATCCGGACGTTTCGCTTGACGTGTCCATTTCTGACGACGTGCTCGACCTGGTCGAGTCAGGTTTTGACGTGGCGCTGCGTACCGGTAAGCCGCAGGACTCCTCTCTGATTGGCCGTATGATCGGTCATTGCCCGCGTTATATGCTGGCCTCACCGACTTACCTGGCGCGCCGGGAGCCGCTGACGCATCCCCGGCAGCTGGTGGAACACCGCTGTATTACCCACAAGGCGTGGTCTGAATGGCTGCTGCAAAGCGAAAGTGAGGATTACCGTTATCTGCCGGATAACGCCCATCTGACGGATAATCTGGTGTATGCGCGCGAATGTGCCATCGCCGGCGCCGGGATCACGCTGCTTCCCGCTTTTTTGCTTGAGGATAAGGTTGAAAAGGGCGCGCTGGTGAAGGTGCTGCCGGAGTGGAACGTCGAGGGGAACGATTTGTGGCTGGCTTACCCGAGCCGCAAGCTGAACTCGCCGGCGCTGATGCGTTATATCGACTTTGCGATGCAGTGTGATGAGGTGAAGCGGTTTTACGTGGGGGGGTGAACGGTGCGTCACTCACAGGGTGTAGGAACAAACAAAAAAAACGGCAACTGACGTTGCCGTTTTACATTTATTTCGCGATACGTTTGTACTTAATACGTTTCGGCTCCAGCGCATCCGCGCCCAGCGTACGTTTCTTGTACTCTTCGTATTCGGTGAAGTTACCTTCGAAGAACTCCACTTTACCTTCGTCCTGGTAGTCCAGGATGTGGGTTGCGATACGGTCAAGGAACCAACGGTCGTGCGAGATAACCATTGCACAGCCCGGGAACTCCAGCAGGGCGTTTTCGAGCGCGCGCAGGGTTTCAATGTCCAGGTCGTTGGTCGGTTCATCGAGCAGCAGCACGTTACCGCCAACCTGCAGCAGTTTGGCCAGGTGCAGACGACCACGTTCACCACCGGAGAGCTCGCCCACGCGTTTACCCTGGTCGGTACCTTTGAAGTTAAAGCGGCCAACGTAAGCGCGGCTTGGCATTTCGGTGTTACCGATACGCATGATATCCAGGCCGCCGGAGACTTCTTCCCACACGGTTTTGCTGTTATCCATGGCGTCACGGAACTGGTCAACGGAAGCCAGTTTCACGGTTTCACCCAGAGTGATTGAACCACTGTCTGGCTGTTCCTGACCTGACATCATGCGGAACAGGGTGGATTTACCCGCGCCGTTCGGACCGATGATCCCCACGATGGCACCTTTCGGTACGGAGAAGGTCAGGTCGTCAATCAGCAGGCGATCGCCATAAGACTTACGCAGATTGATGACTTCAACCACTTTATCCCCCAGACGTGCGCCAGGCGGAATAAACAGTTCGTTGGTCTCGTTACGTTTCTGGTATTCGGTGTTGTTCAGCTCTTCAAAGCGTGCCAGACGGGCTTTGCCCTTAGACTGACGGCCTTTAGCGCCCTGACGAACCCATTCCAGCTCTTTCTCGATAGACTTACGACGCGCGGCTTCCTGAGAGGCTTCCTGCGCCAGACGCTGGTCTTTTTGCTCCAGCCAGGAGGAGTAGTTGCCTTCCCATGGAATGCCTTCACCACGGTCAAGCTCCAGGATCCAGCCTGCAACGTTGTCGAGGAAGTAACGGTCGTGGGTGATCGCCACAACGGTGCCTTCGAAGTCGTGCAGGAAACGCTCCAGCCATGCCACGGATTCCGCATCCAGGTGGTTGGTCGGTTCGTCGAGCAGCAGCATGTCTGGCTTTTCCAGCAGCAGACGGCACAGCGCCACGCGGCGGCGTTCACCCCCGGAGAGGTTCGCGATTTTCGCATCCCAGTCTGGCAGACGCAGGGCGTCAGCGGCGCGCTCGAGCTGCACGTTCAGGTTGTGGCCGTCATGCGCCTGGATAATCTCTTCAAACTTGCCTTGCTGAGCGGCCAGTTTATCGAAGTCCGCATCCGGTTCAGCGTATTTGGCATACACCTCATCCAGACCTTTCAGTGCGTTAACGACGTCAGAAACCGCCTCTTCAACGGATTCACGAACGGTGTGTTCCGGGTTGAGCTGAGGCTCCTGCGGCAGGTAGCCAATTTTGATGCCAGGCTGCGGACGGGCTTCACCTTCGATATCTGTATCGATGCCGGCCATGATGCGCAGCAGGGTGGACTTACCGGCACCGTTGAGACCCAGAACACCGATTTTTGCGCCCGGGAAGAAGCTCAGCGAGATATTTTTAAGAATATGACGTTTCGGCGGGACAACTTTGCCGACACGATGCATGGTATAAACGAATTGAGCCACGTTGGACTTCGCCTCTTTTATCGTGATGAGAAAGAATATCAGCCTCGAAGTGTAGCCTTTTTCCCGTCCTAATCCCAGCCAGGAACGTCGGGAGTGTTAAAACGCGCAAGAAAGGTAAAAAAGTGTCCGCGACGTGGCGCGTTGCAGGATGCCTGGTTAGCATAAGTTAATTAGACTTTGACGTGGCAAGACGCTGCAATTGACGAAAAAACAATGAGGAAGAGCTTGTGGGAAAAGCCAAACAGGTGGTCTGGCGTCTGCTGGCTGCCAGCGTATGCGTGATGGCGGCAAGCCAGGCGGTGCATGCCGATTCACTGGATGAACAACGTAATCGCTACGCCCAGATTAAACAGGCGTGGGACAATAAGCAGATGGATACCGTGCAGGCACTGATGCCGACCTTAAAAGCGTATCCTCTCTATCCGTATCTGGAGTATCGGCAGATCACTGACGATCTCATGAATCAACCCACGGTCACCGTGAATAACTTTATTCAGGCGAACCCGACGCTGCCACCCGCGCGGACGCTGCAGTCTCGTTTTGTGAACGAGCTGGCACGCCGTGAAGACTGGCGTGGGCTGCTGGCGTTTAGCCCGGAAAAACCGAACACCACCGAAGCCCAGTGTAACTATTACTATGCGAAGTGGGTTACCGGACAGCAGGAAGAGGCCTGGGCGGGCGCGAAAGATCTGTGGTTGACCGGAAAAAGCCAGCCAAATGCCTGTGATTCCCTCTTTGGCGCATGGCGTGCGTCAGGTAAGCAGGATCCGCTGGCGTACCTTGAACGTATTCGCCTGGCGATGAAAGCCGGAAACACGCGGCTGGTTACCACGCTTGCGGGACAAATGCCGTCTGATTATCAGACGATCTCAACCGCCGTCATCGCCCTGGCGAACGATCCGAACAGCGTACTGACCTTTGCCCGCAGCACCGGCGCGACCGATTTTACCCGCCAGATGGCCGCGGTGGCTTTTGCCAGCGTGGCGCGTGACGACGTGGAAAATGCGCGGCTGATGATCCCGCAGCTGGTGCAGGCGCAGCAGCTCAACGAAGATCAAACTCAGGAGCTGCGCGACATTGTGGCGTGGCGACTGATGAGCACCGATGTGACCGACGAGCAGGCGCGCTGGCGAGACGATGCGATTATGCGTTCGAACTCCACGTCGCTGGTGGAGCGCCGCGTGCGTATGGCGCTGGGGACGGGCGATCGCCGGGGGCTGAATACCTGGCTTGCGCGTCTGCCAATGGATGCCAAAGAGAAAGACGAATGGCGTTACTGGCAGGCGGATCTGCTGATGGAGCGCGGGCGTGACGATGAAGCCAAAGAGATCCTTCATGCGCTGATGCAGCAGCGTGGGTTCTACCCGATGGCGGCCGCACAGCGTCTGGGTGAGGAGTACACGTTCCGCATTGATAAAGCACCTGCTAACGCCAACCCGGCGTTGACTCAGGGGCCAGAAATGGCGCGCGTTCGCGAGCTGATGTACTGGAACATGGACAATACCGCCCGTAGCGAATGGGCGAATCTGGTGACCAGCCGTACGACCGATGAGAAGGCACAGCTTGCACGCTATGCCTTTGATAACCACTGGTGGGATCTGAGCGTGCAGGCAACGATCGCCGGCAAGCTGTGGGATCATCTCGAAGAGCGTTTCCCGCTGGCCTATAAAGATCTGTTCGAGCGCTACACCAGCGGTAAAGACATTCCACAAAGCTACGCCATGGCCATTGCCCGCCAGGAGAGTGCGTGGAACCCGAAAGTCCGTTCCCCGGTCGGGGCCAGCGGCCTGATGCAGGTGATGCCGGGAACCGCGACGCACACGGTGAAGATGTTTAACATCCCGGGATACAGCAGCCCGTCACAGCTGCTGGATCCGGAGACCAACATCAATATCGGTACCAGCTACCTGCAGTATGTTTATCAGCAGTTCGGCAATAACCGCATCTTCTCCTCAGCGGCGTATAACGCAGGCCCGGGCCGCGTGCGCACCTGGCTTGGCAACAGCGCCGGGCGCATTGACGCCGTCGCGTTTGTGGAAAGTATTCCGTTCTCGGAAACCCGCGGCTATGTGAAGAACGTATTGGCTTATGACGCCTACTATCGCTATTTCATGGGACAAAAAGATACCCTGATGAGCGATGCTGAGTGGCAGAGACGTTACTGATGGGGCGGGTTGTGTTATGCTGTACTCGTTAATGAGTACAACAGGCGGCATAACATGACCCAGCATTCCCCGTATTCCTCGGCAATGGCCGAACAACGTCATCAGGAGTGGCTTCGTTTTGTGGAGTTGCTCCGCCAGTCTTACGACCAGGATCTGCATTTGCCTTTATTACAGCTGATGCTGACGCCGGATGAGCGTGAAGCCCTGGGCACACGCGTGCGGATCATCGAAGAGCTGTTGCGCGGTGAGATGAGCCAGCGTGAGCTTAAAAATGAGCTGGGCGCGGGTATCGCAACGATCACCCGCGGATCGAACAGCCTGAAATCCGCGCCGGTGGAACTGCGTCAGTGGCTGGAGTCTGTGCTGCTGGGCGCTCAGCGATAAATCGCGTTATGGAACGGGCTCAGGGCCAGAATCACCGCCTGGTGGTAAACGCCTGAACGCGTTAATGCGCCAGCGGTAAAGACGCCAATCGCGCCTTCTTTGCGGCCAATTTCATCGATGCCGGTGTACTGAGACATCACCGGCCCGAGCGCTTCACCCGTGGACACTTTTTCCAGAATGATTTTTGGCAGCGGCAGGGTTGCTGAACGCGCTTCTCCACGCTGTTCACGGTTCTCGATGACCACCCAGCTGAACGTCGCGCCTTCGTCGATACCCGCTTCAATTGCCACCCAGAAGTCAGCATCCGGTGCGGCAGCCCTGGCGTTTGCCACGCGATTTCGTGCGCCAGCGCGCGTTTCCTCGCTGCCAAACGGCTGTTCAGGCACGCCGCTCTCGACGCCGATGGCATCAATATGGCAGGATCCTTCGCCGAAAATCTCTTCAAATGCCCTTAGAATTGCCTGAATTTTGGCAGGATTGGTGGTAGCAGAGACAACATGGTGCATAATTAAGCTCGATTCAAAAAAAACTCATCGCAGTATAACGGAAAAAAAGCATGTTACAGGTATACCTTGTTCGCCACGGTGAGACGCAGTGGAACGCCGAGCGACGTATTCAAGGCCAGTCAGACAGTCCTCTTACTGAAAAGGGTGTGCAGCAGGCGTGGCAGGTGGCAGAACGCGCCAGAACGCTGGGCATTACGCATGTTATCACCAGCGACTTAGGTCGCACACAGCAGACGGCGCGCATCATTGCCGATGCCTGTGGTTGTGATGTCATGATCGAGCCGCGTCTGCGCGAGCTGGATATGGGCGTGCTGGAAAAACGGCATATCGATACGCTGACGGAAACGGAAGAGGGCTGGCGTCGCACGCTGGTCAACGGCACTGAAGATGGCCGTATTCCGGAAGGCGAATCCATGCAGGAGCTGAGCGTGCGCATGCATGCCGCGCTGGCGGAATGCCTGAAGCTTCCGGCCGGGAGCCGTCCGCTGCTGGTGAGTCACGGTATTGCGCTGGGCTGCCTGGTGAGCACGATTCTGGGGTTACCTGCGTATGCAGAGCGCCGTTTGCGTCTGCGCAACTGCTCTATTTCCCGTATCGACTATCAGGAAAGCGCGTGGCTGGCGTCAGGTTGGGTCGTAGAGATGGCAGGGGACATTTCGCATCTTGATGCCCCTGCACTTGACGAACTTCAGCGTTAACGACGTATCGGAATTAAGAATTCCAGACGCAGATTGATAGGGCCTTCTTCCGGTTTAGCATCGCTTGCCGGATAGTAGCGCTCAATATCCTGACCTTTACGGCGATTCAGGTTCAGCATTGGCATGCAGGTTCCGTAAACGGTCAGGATAAATTCCTGTACACCCGTTCCCAGCCCTTCATAAGCGAACATCACGTATTCGCCGCCTTCCAGCACCACGGGCTTTGAACCCTGAATATAGCCATTCGCCAGCTCTGGCGTTAACGCGGTGGTGTAGAACACCTCCTGCTCGTCGTCTTTTTCCTGGCTTGGGTGCGTTTCGTTGAGACCATACAGGATGGGCGGGATCGCCGGTGCATGGCTCAGGAAGTCGCGCCAGAACTGAACGCGCATCTGATGACGGAATTCGGAAATCTGCTCCAGCGAACAGGAGTAGCTTTGCGTCGTACCAATCAGGTGCGTTTCTGGCAGGGTGATAAATTCATATTTCGGCATTGCAAACTCGCCCAGACGCAGCGGCGGACGCATGCCAAACGAGCTCCAGTCAGGCGAGCGGCGATAGAGCGCTGGCGTTAACGAGAACTGTTTTTTAAAGGCGCGGGTAAAGGTTTGCTGCGAGTCGAAACGATATTGCAGTGCAATATCCAGAATCGGCCGCGCGGTCAGGCGTAATGCCACCGCTGATTTTGACAGACGACGTGCGCGGATATAGGCCCCGATAGCATGACCGGTGACATCCTTGAACATCCTTTGCAGATGCCACTTGGAATAGCCTGCTTTAGCCGCCACATTATCCAGTGACAAAGGCTGGTCGAGATGACCTTCCAGCCAGGTGAGCAGGTCGCGAATAATTCCAGCCTGATCCATATACTATCCTCATCCTTAAAACAGCAGGTGCCTGATAACAGGTTAGCGGATAATAGCATTTTTTGATGTTTTAGCATTCAGTGTTTTTTTTGCTCATTAATGCCTTTTGTTCCTCGTTTTGGGTGAATATATTCTAATCCTGTGATCTTGCTACATTTTTGTCTACAGTGTTGAATAATCGCTCAGCGTAATTCTTAAAAATGGTAACAATATGAAATACAAGACTTTGATCTTCACTGCCCTGATGTTGACGGTGGGGCACGCCGCGCAGGCGGAACAGATTGGTTCTGTCGATACCGTTTTCAAAGTGTTCGGCCCGGACCACAAGATTGTGGTGGAGGCGTTTGACGATCCGGACGTGAAAAACGTCACCTGCTACGTTAGTCGGGCGAAAACCGGGGGCATTAAAGGCGGGCTTGGGCTGGCTGAAGATACCTCCGATGCGGCAATCTCCTGCCAGCAGGTCGGTCCTGTGGAGCTGAGTGACAAAATCAAAAACGGCAAAGCGCAGGGCGACGTTGTGTTCCAGAAACGGACCTCGCTGGTGTTTAAAAAGCTGCAGGTGGTGCGTTTTTATGACGCCAAACGCAACACGCTCGCCTATCTGGCCTATTCCGACAAAGTGGTTGAAGGCTCACCGAAAAACGCCATCAGCGCCGTGCCGATCATGCCATGGCACTAATTCAGGGATGAATCATGCAGCAACCTCTGGTCTGGCTGGTTGAGGACGAAATCAGTATTGCCGACACGCTACTCTACATGCTTCAGCAGGAGGGGTTTGCGGTGAAGGCTTTCGGGCGTGGGTTACCGGTACTGGAAGAGGCGCGGCGGCAGGTTCCCGCGCTGGCGATTCTGGATGTCGGGTTGCCTGACATCAGCGGCTTTGAACTCTGCCGCCAGCTTCTGGCGCAGCATCCGTCACTGCCGATCCTGTTTCTGACGGCGCGAAGTGACGAGGTGGATAAGCTGCTCGGACTGGAGATGGGCGCGGATGATTATGTCGCTAAACCCTTCTCCCCGCGTGAAGTCTGTGCCCGGGTGAGGACTATTCTACGGCGGTTACAAAAATCCACCGCCCCCACCGAGATCGTGCGTATCGGGCAGTTTGAACTGAATGAACCCGCCGCCAGAATCAGCTGGTATGGGGAGCCTTTACCGCTCACGCGCTACGAGTTCCTGCTGCTCAAAACATTGTTGCAGGCGCCGGGCCGGGTCTTTTCTCGCCAGCAGCTTATGGACAAAGTGTGGGGCGAAGACGGCGATAGCTTCGATCGTACCGTGGATACGCATATCAAAACCTTGCGCGCCAAGCTGCGCGCGGTCAATGACGGGCTTTCGCCCATCAGTACCCATCGCGGGATGGGTTACAGTCTGGGGCTTTATTAATGCGTATTGGCATGCGTCTGCTGCTGGGCTATTTCCTGATTGTCGCTATCGCCGCGTGGTTTGTGCTGTCTATCTTCGTGCAGGAGGTCAAGCCCGGCGTGCGCAGAGCCACCGAAGGCACGCTGATTGACACCGCGACCCTGCTGGCGGAAGTGGGGCGAGACGACCTGCTCGCAGGCAATCCGCAGCAGGGCCAGCTGGCTCAGGCCTTTTCACGGCTCCATCAGCGGCCGTTTCGCGCCAACATTGGCGGCATTCATAAAGTCCGCAACGAGTACCACGTCTACATGACCGATGCCACGGGCAAGGTGGTGTTTGATTCGGCGGGCCTGGCGGTAGGAAAAGACTACTCCCGCTGGAATGACGTCTGGCTGACGCTTCGCGGGGAATATGGCGCGCGCAGCACCCAGAGCAACCCTGACGATCCGGAAAGTACGGTGATGTATGTTGCCGCACCGGTAATGGACAGGGGCAACATTATCGGCGTGCTGTCGGTCGGAAAACCTAACAGCGCCATGGCGCCGGTTATTCACCGTAGCGAGCGGCGGATCCTGTGGGCGGGTGGGGCGCTGCTCGGCATTGCCCTGCTGATTGGTCTGCTGGTGGCGGGATGGATCAATCGTTCCATTGGCAGATTGTCGCGCTACGCCGATGCGGTGACCACGGACACGCCTCTCCCGCTGCCTAACCCCGGCAGCAGTGAGCTACGAAAGCTGGCGCAGGCGCTGGAAAATATGCGCATTCGCCTCGAGGGTAAGAATTACATCGAGCATTATGTGCATGCGCTTACTCACGAACTCAAAAGCCCGCTGGCGGCAATCCGCGGCGCGGCAGAGATCCTTAATGAGCAGCCGCCGCCGGCGGTGGCCGCGCGGTTTATCGATAATATTCTGGTGCAAAACGCGCGTATGCAGTCGCTGGTGGAAAAACTGCTCTCTCAGGCGCGTCTTGAAAACCGGGTAGAGATAGAGCCGGTGAGCGTGAGTATCAGCACGCTGTTTTCACGGCTTGCGGATTCACGCTCCGCCGTTATCACGGCGAAAAATATCATCCTGACCTGCCAGCCCACTTCGCTGCAGGTGCAGGGCGACCCCGAGCTGCTTGAACAGGCGCTGGGCAATTTGCTGGATAATGCCATCGATTTTACCCCGCAGGGCGGGACGCTTCAGCTGGCTGCCGAGGAGACGCCAACCGAGATCCGGCTTACCGTAAGCGACAGCGGAAGCGGGGTACCGGACTATGCCATGGCGCGTATTTTTGAACGTTTTTACTCGCTCCCACGCGAGAACGGGTTGAAAAGCAGCGGGCTGGGTCTGGCATTCGTGCAGGAGGTGGCGCGTCTGCATCAGGGGGACATTGCTCTGCATAACCAGCCAGAAGGCGGCGTGAAAGCCACGCTGACACTTCACCGTCACTTCACATAACTTCAAACTGGCCCCACATAGCCCGGGTACGCTCTCCTCATCACAAAGGAGACGTAATGATGAAATCCCCCCTGTTCTGGAAAGTAAGCACCCTGCTGGGGTGCATTCTGCTGTTGTTAGTCCCGCTCTTTATGGTCAGTAACCTGATTTCGGAGCGTGAGAGCTACCGTAACGATGTTGAACACTCGCTTCGCCAAAGCACCAGCGGGCCGCAAAAGCTGGTAGGGCCGCTGATTGCCATTCCTGTCACCGAGGTTTTTTACAAACTTGAGGATGAGAAAAAGGTCGAATACAAAAAAAGCTACCTGCACTTTATCCTGCCGGAATCTCTGCTCGTTGAGGGAAATCAGCACGTGGAGTCCAGAAGCATCGGTATTTATGACGGGCAAATCTGGAACACCGATCTCAAAATAAAAGCGCAGTTTTCGACGGAGAAAATGGCGCAGCTGAAGGGCGAAACCATGACGCTGGGGCAACCATTCCTGGTGATTGGCGTGGGTGATGCCCGGGGCATTGGTACGGTGAAGGTCGCAAAAATCAACGGTGAGGCGCTCAGCGTAGAACCGGGAACCGGCGTGTATGGCACACTTGCCGGTATTCATATTCCGCTGAGTGATAAAGCCCTTGAGCCGAAAACGCTCGCCCTTGATATGTCGTTTAACCTGGCGGGGACGGGCAGTTTTGCGGTGGTGCCTGTCGGGCGTAATAGCGAAATGACGCTGAGCAGTAACTGGCCGCACCCGGGATTTATGGGATACTACTTGCCTGTTAAGCATCAGATTAGCGAGTCTGGTTTCCAGGCAAACTGGCAGAGCAGTTGGTTTGCTAACAACATGCAAAGCTGGTTCGCCGAGGGCGAGTCACCGGAGTGGAGTTCTATCCCGGCCTTTAGCGTGACGGTTGCCACGCCAGCTGATCAGTACCAACTGACAGACCGCGCGATCAAGTACGCTATTTTACTGATTGCCCTGACGTTTATGGCCTTCTTCGTGTTCGAAACCCTCACCGGATTGCGTCTGCACCCAATGCAGTATCTGCTGGTAGGGTTGTCGCTGGTCCTCTTCTATCTCGTCTTACTTGCCCTGTCTGAGCATGTCGGGTTTACGCCGGCCTGGATTATTGCAAGCCTTGTCGGCGCGATGATGAATGGTGTGTACCTGCAGGCGGTACTGAAAAGCTGGAGGCGAAGCGGGGTGTTTATTCTGGCGCTGCTGGGGCTGGATGTCGTGATGTGGTTCCTGCTGCGTTCTGAGGACAGCGCGTTGCTGCTGGGAGCTGCCGTACTGGCGATGGCACTGTTTGCGGTCATGTACCTGACGCGTCACCTTGACTGGTATTCGCTCTCTCAGCCGAAGCGTCCCGTCCCCCCCGTAGAACCTGATGCGGATACGATGCGAGTCTGGAAATAAAAAACGGCGCGAAAGCGCCGTTTTTTTTACTTCAGTTGCCGGATTACTCCTGCAGGTCGCCGCAGAAACGATAACCTTCACCGTGAATAGTGGCGATAATTTCCGGCGTATCAGGCGTAGATTCGAAATGTTTACGGATACGACGGATGGTCACGTCTACGGTACGGTCGTGCGGCTTCAGCTCACGGCCGGTCATTTTCTTCAGCAGTTCTGCACGGGACTGAATTTTGCCCGGATTTTCACAGAAGTGCAGCATCGCGCGGAATTCACTGCGCGGCAGTTTATACTGCTCACCGTTCGGGCTAATCAGTGAACGGCTATTGATATCAAGTTCCCAGCCGTTGAACTTGTAGCTGTCTACGCTACGACGCTCTTCGCTGACCGTGCCCAGGTTCATGGTGCGGGACAGCAGGTTGCGTGCACGAATGGTTAACTCGCGTGGATTAAACGGTTTAGTGATGTAGTCATCCGCACCGATTTCCAGGCCAAGGATTTTATCAACTTCGTTATCACGGCCTGTCAGGAACATTAACGCGACGTTCGCCTGTTCACGCAGTTCGCGCGCCAGAAGAAGGCCGTTTTTGCCCGGCAGGTTGATATCCATGATCACCAGGTTGATATCATTTTCAGAAAGGATCTGATGCATCTCTGCGCCATCGGTCGCTTCAAAGACATCGTAGCCTTCTGCTTCGAAAATGCTCTTTAACGTGTTGCGTGTTACCAACTCGTCTTCAACGATAAGAATGTGCGGGGTCTGCATGTTTGCTACCTAAATTGCCAACTAAATCGAAACAGGAAGTACAAAAGTCCCTGACCTGCCTGATGCATGTCGCAAATTAACATGACCGGCCTAACGTGACTAAAGTACGTAATTGCGTTCTTGATGCACTTTCCATCAACGTCAACAACATCATTAGCTTGGTCGTGGGTACTTTCCCTTTGGACCCGACAGTGTCAAAAACGGCTGTCATCCTAACCATTTTAACAGCAACATAACAGGCTAAGTGACACCAGACACCCAATAAAACTACGCTTCGTTGACATATATCAAGTTCAATTGTAGCACGTTAACAGTTTGATGAAATCATCGTAGCCGAATGCTAGCCTTTGTCACAATTTTTCAATAAACCAACTAGTTGCGTACCTTGATTTATAAACGATACGAATCCAATCAGAAAAGAGTATTCATGAGGTCATTACCATTATAAAACATAAGGATAATAGCCTTCTGTTAACATTCTAACTGATTGTTCAGCCACAAAATAGTTTAGCGTTTTTAATTTGTTCTGAAACGCTATTTCGGTGATTTGTGTTGCATTTTTGTAAATTCGCGCCGCGTAATATGTTGAAGTGCATCACATTTTCACCCGCTAACTGATTAAAAAGAGAGCATAAATGCATCTGTCGATTGTACTGGTCGCCCCAGCCAGAGCCGAAAATATAGGCGCTGCGGCGCGTGCCATGAAGACCATGGGGTTTACCGATCTTCGCATCGTGGACAGCCAGGCGCACCTCGAGCCCGCGGCCCGTTGGGTGGCGCACGGTTCAGGGGATATTCTCGATAATATAACCACTTACGACACGCTCGCCGCTGCGCTGCACGACATTTCCTTTACCGTGGCGACCACGGCACGCAGCCGGGCAAAGTTCCACTATTACGCCACGCCGGCGGAACTGGTGCCGATGTTAACGGAGAAAAGCCAGTGGCTGACGAAGGCCGCGCTGGTCTTTGGGCGGGAAGATTCCGGTCTGACGAACGAGGAGCTGGCGTTGGCGGACGTCCTGACCGGTGCGCCGATGGTGGCGGATTATCCGTCGCTGAATTTAGGCCAGGCGGTAATGGTGTATTGCTATCAATTAGCCTCCCTAATACAAATTCCTCAACCCCAGGCTGAAGGGGCAGATGAAAACCAACTGGCCGCGCTGCGCGCTCGCGTTGACCATCTGTTATTACAACTCGGTGTCGCGGAAGATCAAAAAATGGCGGACTGGCTGCATCAGCGACTTGGGCGCCTTGAGCAGCGAGACACGGCAATGTTGCACCGTTTGCTGCATGATATTGAAAAAAAATTGGCCGAGTAAAATGCTGTCATAAGTTTTTACTATGGCGTATCCGTCTGTCTGGGTGGGGTGCGTCTGGGGGAATCGGATGAAAATAAATCTGCAAGCAGCGGGACGTGAGAGCGTCCCGAATTGTGATCAAATTAAAAATTCATTGACTTAAGGTGCCCAATCCTTTAACCCTAAAAGAATACAGCACAGACAGATAATAATGACAGTGTACACAACATCCATGAAACGCATCAGCATCACCACCATTACAACAACCATCATCATTACCACAGGAAATGATGCGGGCTGACGCGTACAGGAAAAACAGAAAAAAGCCCGCACCCAAACAGTGCGGGCTTTTTTTTCGGCTAAAGGAAACGAGGTAGAACCATGCGAGTGTTGAAGTTCGGCGGTACATCAGTGGCAAATGCAGAACGTTTTCTGCGTGTTGCCGATATCCTGGAGAACAACGCCAGGCAGGGGCAGGTCGCGACCGTGCTCTCTGCCCCGGCAAAAATCACCAACCACCTGGTGGCGATGATTGAAAAGACCATCGGTGGCCAGGATGCACTCCCGAACTTGAGCGACGCCGAGCGTATCTTCGCTGAGCTGCTGCAGGGACTGGCGGAGGCGCAGCCGGGTTTCCCGCTCGCACAGCTGAAATCCTTTGTTGAGCAAGAGTTCGCCCAAATCAAACACGTGCTGCACGGTATCAGCCTTTTAGGTCAGTGCCCGGACAGCATCAACGCGGAGTTAATCTGCCGTGGTGAAAAATTGTCGATTGCCATCATGGCGGGCCTGCTGGAAGCGCGTGGCCACAATGTGTCGGTTATCGATCCCGTTGAAAAACTGCTGGCAGTGGGTCACTACCTCGAGTCTACCGTTGATATAGCCGAATCAACCCGCCGCATTGCCGCGAGCAAAATTCCGTCTGACCATATGATCCTGATGGCGGGCTTCACCGCCGGAAACGAGAAGGGTGAACTTGTCGTACTGGGCCGTAACGGCTCCGACTACTCTGCTGCCGTGCTGGCAGCCTGTTTACGCGCCGACTGTTGTGAGATCTGGACTGACGTCGACGGTGTATACACCTGCGATCCACGCCAGGTGCCGGACGCCAGGCTGCTGAAGTCGATGTCATACCAGGAAGCGATGGAGCTTTCCTACTTCGGCGCTAAAGTTCTTCACCCTCGCACCATCTCTCCCATAGCCCAGTTCCAGATCCCTTGCCTGATTAAAAACACCGGTAACCCGCAAGCGCCAGGCACGCTGATTGGTGCCAGTACCGATGAAGACGGCCTGCCGGTGAAAGGCATTTCTAACCTGAACAATATGGCCATGTTCAGCGTTTCCGGCCCGGGAATGAAAGGCATGGTCGGTATGGCGGCCCGCGTTTTCGCGGCCATGTCCCGCAACGGTATCTCGGTTGTGCTGATCACTCAGTCCTCTTCTGAATACAGCATCAGCTTCTGCGTACCGCAGGGGGATTGCCTGCGCGCCCGTCGTGCGCTGGAAGAAGAGTTTTACCTTGAGCTGAAAGAAGAGCTGCTGGAGCCGCTTTCTATCCAGGAACGCCTGGCGGTTATCTCGGTGGTGGGCGACGGTATGCGTACGCTGCGCGGTATCTCGGCCAAATTCTTTGCCGCGCTGGCCAGGGCCAACATCAACATTGTGGCCATTGCCCAGGGGTCATCTGAGCGTTCAATCTCGGTGGTCGTTGACAACGACGATGCGACAACCGGCGTTCGCGTGGTTCATCAGATGCTGTTCAACACCGATCAGGTGATCGAGCTGTTCCTGATTGGCGTGGGCGGTGTGGGTGGCGCGCTGCTGGAGCAGGTGAAGCGTCAGCAGGAGTGGTTGAAGAAAAAGCACATTGATCTGCGCGTGTGCGGTATCGCGAACTCAAAAGCGCTGCTGACCAACGTTCATGGCCTGAACCTGGAAAACTGGCAGGCTGAGCTGAATGATGCCAAAGAGCCCTTTAATCTGGGCCGGTTAATCCGTCTGGTGAAAGAGTATCACCTGCTTAACCCGGTCATTGTCGATTGTACCTCGAACCAGGCGGTGGCCGATCAGTACGCCGATTTCCTGCGCGAAGGTTTCCACGTGGTGACGCCAAACAAAAAGGCCAACACCTCGTCGATGGATTACTATCACCAGCTGCGTCTGGCGGCGAGCAAGTCACGGCGTAAGTTCCTCTACGACACCAACGTAGGCGCGGGCCTGCCGGTGATCGAGAACCTGCAAAACCTGCTGAACGCGGGGGATGAACTGCAGCGTTTCTCCGGCATTCTTTCCGGCTCGCTGTCGTTTATCTTCGGCAAGCTGGATGAGGGCATGAGCCTGTCGGAAGCGACCCGTGCCGCGCGTGAACTGGGGTACACCGAGCCGGATCCGCGAGACGATCTCTCCGGTATGGATGTGGCGCGTAAGTTGCTCATACTGGTGCGTGAAACGGGCCGTGAGCTGGAGCTTTCCGATATCGTGATTGAGCCTGTTCTGCCTGCCGGGTTTGACGACAGCGGTGACGTGAACACCTTTATGGCCAATTTAGCGCAGCTAGACGACGCCTTTGCCGCACGCGTTGCGAAAGCCCGTGATGAAGGTAAGGTATTGCGCTATGTTGGCAATATTGAAGACGATGGTATGTGCCGCGTGAAGATTGCTGAAGTGGATGGCAACGACCCGCTGTTCAAAGTAAAAAACGGCGAAAACGCCCTCGCGTTTTACAGCCACTATTATCAGCCACTGCCGCTGGTGCTTCGCGGCTATGGCGCAGGGAATGATGTTACCGCGGCGGGTGTATTTGCCGATTTGCTGCGTACCCTGTCATGGAAGTTAGGAGTTTAACATGGTGAAAGTTTATGCCCCGGCTTCCAGCGCCAATATGAGCGTCGGATTTGATGTGCTGGGCGCGGCGGTGACGCCGGTGGATGGTTCGCTGCTGGGCGATACGGTAACGGTTGAAGCGGCAGAGAGCTTTAGCCTGAATAACGTGGGCCGCTTCGCCAGCAAACTGCCGACAGACCCGCGCGAGAATATCGTTTATCAGTGCTGGGAGCGGTTCTGTCAGGAGATCGGCAAAAATGTGCCGGTCGCCATGACGCTGGAAAAAAGTATGCCGATTGGCTCTGGTCTGGGTTCCAGCGCTTGCTCCGTGGTCGCCGGACTGGTGGCCATGAATGAGCACTGCGGCAAGCCGCTGAATAATAACCGTCTGCTCGGGTTAATGGGCGAGCTGGAAGGGCGCATCTCCGGCAGCATTCATTATGACAACGTCGCCCCCTGCTTCCTCGGCGGTATGCAACTGATGATTGAAGAAAATGGCATCATCAGCCAGCAGGTGCCAGGGTTTGATGAGTGGCTGTGGGTGCTGGCCTATCCCGGCATTAAGGTATCTACTGCTGAAGCGCGTGCGATCCTGCCTGCGCAGTATCGTCGTCAGGACTGTATCGCTCACGGACGTCATCTGGCCGGCTTTATACACGCCTGCTACACCCGTCAGCCGCAGCTGGCAGCAAAATTAATGAAAGACGTTATCGCCGAGCCGTACCGCACTAAGCTGCTGCCTGGCTTTAACGAGGCGCGACAGGCGTCAATGGATACCGGCGCCCTGGCGTGCGGTATCTCCGGCTCCGGCCCGACGCTGTTCGCCCTGTGCGATAAGCCAGACACGGCGCAGCGCGTGGCGGACTGGCTCTCTAAACACTACCTGCAAAATCAGGAAGGCTTTGTTCATATTTGCCGTCTGGACACGGCTGGCGCACGAGTACTGGGATAACGAATGAAACTCTACAACCTTAAAGATCATAACGAGCAGGTCAGCTTCGCGCAGGCAGTGACTCAGGGACTGGGCAAAAATCAGGGGCTGTTCTTCCCCCATGACCTGCCGGAATTTCAGCTGACCGACATTGATGAACTGCTGAAGCAGGACTTTGTCACCCGCAGCACTAAAATTCTCTCTGCCTTTATCGGCGATGAAATCCCGCAGGAGCTGCTGGAAGAGCGCGTGCGTGCAGCGTTCGCTTTCCCGGCACCGGTTAAGCAGGTTGAGCCGGATGTCGGCTGCCTTGAGCTGTTCCACGGTCCAACCTTGGCGTTTAAAGACTTCGGTGGCCGCTTTATGGCGCAGATGCTGACCCACATCAGCGGCGACAAACCGGTAACGATTCTGACGGCGACCTCCGGCGATACCGGTGCGGCCGTTGCCCATGCGTTCTATGGTCTGAAGAACGTTCGCGTGGTGATCCTCTACCCGAAAGGCAAAATCAGTCCGCTGCAGGAAAAACTGTTCTGTACGCTCGGGGGCAACATTGAAACCGTGGCGATTGACGGCGATTTCGATGCCTGTCAGGCGCTGGTCAAGCAGGCCTTCGATGATGAAGAGCTGAAAGTGGCGCTGGGTCTGAACTCGGCGAACTCCATTAACATCAGCCGTCTGCTGGCGCAGATCTGCTACTACTTCGAAGCGGTTGCACAGCTGCCACAGGAGGCGCGCAATCAGCTGGTCGTCTCCGTACCAAGCGGCAACTTTGGTGACCTGACGGCGGGCCTGCTGGCGAAATCGCTCGGCCTGCCGGTAAAACGCTTTATCGCCGCCACCAACGCCAACGACACCGTGCCGCGCTTCCTGAAAGACGGTAAATGGGCGCCGAACGCCACGCAGGCGACGCTTTCGAATGCGATGGACGTAAGCCAGCCGAACAACTGGCCGCGTGTGGAAGAGCTGTTCCGCCGTAAGGTCTGGCGTCTGGGCGATCTGGGTTACGCCGCGGTGACGGATGAGACCACCAAAGCCACTATGCGTGAGCTGAAAGCGGCGGGGTACACCTCTGAACCGCATGCGGCGATCGCTTACCGTGCGCTGCGCGATCAGCTGAATCCGGGGGAGTATGGCCTGTTCCTGGGAACGGCTCATCCGGCGAAGTTCAAAGAGAGCGTGGAAGTGATTCTGGGTGAAACGCTGCCGCTGCCAAAAGAGCTGGCCGAGCGTGCGGACCTGCCGCTGCTTTCGCATGAACTGCCCGCGGATTTCGCCGCGCTGCGTAAGTTGATGATGACGCGCGGATAACGGTTCTGTCCTCCTATGCAGGCCGGGTAAGGTGAAACTTACCCGGCTTTTTTTATGGAGAAATTAAGGAGAAAAATAGCAGTAAAAAAGCAGAAATTCCCAATAAATGCGGTCACTTAGCGATTAGGATTGCAGAGAATAACATCCCCCGTCCTCCTCACGTATTCTCCTTACATCGGCCCACATCGGGTAAATGAATAAGGAGTCACCTATGTCTAAACTGAAACCTGCTCTGCTGGTGCTTTCAATGATGCTGGTAGCTCCGATGGCGGTTCAGGCCTCTGAAATCACCCTCGTCCCTGCGGTAAAACTGCAGATTGGCGATCAGGATAATCGTGGTCACTACTGGGATGGTGGTCGCTGGCGCGACCATGACTGGTGGAAGGCTCACTATGACTGGCGCGATAATCACTGGCGCCCACATGACGAGCATCACGATCGTCATCATGATGACCACCATCACGATCGTCACGACGACCCGCGTCCTGGCCCGGACTGGAAACACCATTAATGCAAAACCCCGCCATCTGGCGGGGTTTGTTTTACTGCTCGTGGCGCTTAAACACCAGTTCGCCTTTTCCTGACGCTTCTTCATCGAAGAAGTAGCCTTCGCTGTTGAAGCCGGTCAGTTGCTCCGGCTTCGTCAGGCGGTTCTGAATGATGTAGCGGCTCATCAGCCCACGCGCTTTTTTGGCGTAGAAGCTGATGACCTTGAACTTGCCGTTTTTCTCATCGAGGAAAACGGGCTTGATAATTTCCGCATCCAGCTTTTTCGGCTTCACCGATTTGTAGTATTCATCGGAGGCCAGATTGATCACCACATTATCGCCCTGAGCACGCAGCGCAGCGTTCAGTTTGTCGGTGATGATATCGCCCCAGAAATGGTACAGATCTTTGCCTTTAGGGTTTTCCAGGCGGATACCCATCTCCAGACGATATGGCTGCATCAGGTCCAACGGGCGCAGCACGCCGTACAGACCTGACAACATGCGCAGATGCTGCTGGGCGAAGTCGAAATCGGCTTCGCTAAAATCTTCCGCCTGCAGGCCGGTATACACATCACCTTTAAACGCCAGAAGCGCCTGGCGGGCGTTGTTCGGCGTGAAGTCCGGATGCCACTCGTGGAAACGGGTCGCGTTAAGATCCGCCAGTTTGTCGCTGATGCTCATCAGCGAGGCAATTTGTGGCGCAGAGAGCTTACGCGCGACGTGAATCAGCTGTTGCGAATAGTCCAGCAGTTCAGGCTGGGTATAGCGCTCGGTGGCGAGCGGGCTCTGGTAATCGAGCGTTTTAGCAGGTGAAATCAGAATCAGCATATCCAGTCCTTGCAGGAAATTTAGAGCGACTTTAGCAAAAAATCGCCCTCATTTGATCGATAGCTGTTATTGCCGTGGCAAATCATCCCAGGTGCCAGGCGCAATTTGCGCCTGGATGTCGGGATAACGCGAGGCATCAAAGACCGGCGGTACGCCCAGTTTGCGCTGACGAAGATAGTCCCGTGCGATAAGCGTAACCACGGGTGAGAGCAGCAGGATCGCCGTCAGGTTAGTGATGGCCATGAGCGCCATAAAGACATCCGCCAGTTGCCAGACCAGCGGCATGCTGAGCAGCGAACCTGCTAACACCATCAGTATCACCCCGAGGCGCAGCAGCGTGATCATACGGCGGGAGTCCACTTTCAGGAAAATAAGGTTATTTTCGGCGTAGAGGTAATTCACAACAATCGAGCTGAAGGCGAATAACAGCAGGATGAGCGAGACAAACCCGGCTCCCCAGCCGCCCGTCAGATTCACCAGTGCCTGCTGAAGCAGTTGTATGCCGGCTGTTTCCGATGAGTGAGGTACCGGGCCGGCCAGCAGCAGGATCATGGCGCTGGCGGAACAGATAATAATGGTGTCCGTAAAAACGCCAATCATCTGAACAATGCCTTGTGCCGCCGGGTGGGGCGGCCAGGACGCGGCGGCTGCTGCGGCATTGGGGGTTGACCCCATACCGGCTTCATTGGAGAACATTCCGCGCTGAAAGCCCGACATCAGGGCCTGGCTGAAGGTATAGCCCAGTGCGCCCGATGCCGCCTCGCGCCAGCCAAATGCGCTTTTGAAGATGGTTGCAATCACTTCCGGCACCTGCTCGATATGCCGTGCGGCCACGAACAGGCTGGCGGCAACCCACAGCAGCGCCATGACAGGCACCAGCCACTGCATCAGGCGGGCGACACCTTTTAGGCCGGTCGAAATGGTCAGCAGGATACAGAGGGCTAAAACAAGCCCGGTGATCCACTCCGGACACGCAAAGGCATAGCGCAAGGCATGGGCGACAGAATTCGCCTGAACGGTATTGAAAATCAGACCGTAGGCGAGCAGTAAAAACAGCGAAAACAGCACGCCCATCCAGCGCATTCCTAAGCCACGCGCCATGTACCAGGCCGGGCCGCCGCGAAACTGTCCGTTTTTATCTTTTTCTTTGTAGAGTTGGGCGAGGGCGCTCTCGGCAAAGGAGGTGGCCATCCCGATAAGCGCCGTGACCCACATCCAGAAAACGGCGCCCGGGCCACCGGCGCTGATGGCCAGTGCCACCCCTGCCATATTACCGCTGCCGAGGCGTGCGGCAATGCTGGTGCAGAGGGCCTGGAAAGAGGTTAATCCGCCTGGCTGGGGCGTGACGCTGTTTTTCAGACTTCTGCCAAATTTGCGAATATAACGAAACTGGATAAACCCGCTGCGTAGCGTAAACCAAATACCTGCACCCAGCAGCAGGTATATCATTATCGAACCCCAAAGGACTTCATTAATAAAGAAAAGGAAATCAGGCATTAACGTCCCTCTTGTTGATGCCAAAATGAATATGTAAGCGCTACCACTGATTGGACATGCTGTTACTTAGCAGCCTGTTAATATTCTGAGTTTATCATACTCTGTCTAAGCGCACGGTCTGCGGTTGCGCTACCCCTCCGTCGTGTTATCATCAGGGCAGACCGGTTACATCCCCCTAACAAGTAAACCTGTCATTTTTCCGCTGCAGGCATGCTGTCGGTAGCGTGAATTATCCAGGGCACGTTAAAAGAGAAACACTATCATGACGGATAAATTGACCTCCCTTCGTCAGTTCACCACTGTCGTAGCTGACACCGGAGATATCGCGGCAATGAAGCTGTACCAGCCGCAGGATGCCACCACCAACCCTTCTCTGATCCTTAACGCCGCACAGATCCCTGAGTATCGCAAACTGATTGACGACGCAGTGACCTGGGCGAAAGCACAGAGCAACGACCGCGCGCAGCAGGTTGTTGATGCCACTGATAAACTGGCCGTGAACATTGGTCTGGAAATTCTGAAACTGGTTCCTGGCCGCATCTCTACCGAAGTTGACGCACGTCTCTCCTACGACACCGAAGCGTCTATCGCCAAAGCAAAACGTCTGATCAAAATGTACAACGATGCCGGCATCAGCAATGACCGCATCCTGATCAAACTGGCGTCAACCTGGCAGGGTATTCGTGCAGCTGAACAGCTGGAAAAAGACGGTATCAACTGTAACCTGACGCTGCTGTTCTCCTTCGCACAGGCGCGTGCATGTGCGGAAGCCGGCGTATACCTGATTTCTCCATTCGTTGGCCGTATTCTGGACTGGTACAAAGCCAACACGGATAAGAAAGAGTACGCGGCATCTGAAGATCCAGGCGTCGTTTCCGTGACCGAAATCTACGAATACTACAAACAGCACGGTTATGAGACTGTGGTGATGGGCGCAAGCTTCCGTAACGTAGGTGAAATCATCGAACTGGCTGGCTGTGACCGCCTGACCATCGCCCCGGCACTGCTGAAAGAGCTGGCTGAAAGCGAAGGTGCTATCGAGCGTAAACTGTCCTACACCGGTGAAGTGAAAGCGCGTCCGGAGCGCATCACTGAATCTGAGTTCCTGTGGCAGCATAACCAGGATCCAATGGCTGTAGATAAACTGGCGGACGGTATCCGTAAGTTTGCTATCGACCAGGAAAAACTGGAAAAAATGATCGGCGACCTGCTGTAATCATTCTGCGTGACCGGGTCCCCGGTCACGCTACTTCTTTCGTACTCTGTCTGAATTTCCCCTCTGCGTGTATCATTCCCTTTAATCAGTACTTTTTTGAATGGAATGGATATGAATACCTTACGCATCGGCTTAGTGTCGATTTCTGACCGCGCCTCCAGCGGTGTTTATCAGGATAAAGGCATCCCCGCGCTGGAAGAATGGCTGGGCAGTGCGTTGACAACCCCCTTTGAGATCCAGACCCGCCTGATCCCTGACGAGCAGCCAATTATCGAACAGACACTCTGTGAGCTGGTGGATGAGATGAGCTGCCACCTGGTATTGACCACGGGAGGCACCGGACCTGCGCGCCGGGACGTCACTCCGGATGCCACGCTGGCGGTTGCCGATCGTGAGATGCCTGGCTTCGGTGAGCAGATGCGCCAGATCAGTCTACACTTTGTCCCGACGGCGATCCTCTCCCGTCAGGTCGGGGTGATCCGCAAGCAGGCATTGATTCTGAATTTGCCGGGCCAGCCGAAGTCCATCAAAGAGACGCTTGAAGGACTGAAAGCGGAAGATGGCAGCGTGATCGTGCACGGGATTTTTGCAAGTGTACCGTATTGTATACAGTTACTTGACGGTCCGTATGTAGAAACCGATGAGAAAGTGGTAGCAGCTTTTCGTCCGAAAAACGCCCGTCGCGAGACAATCTCCTGAAATTAATCAATATGTGACATTAGCTGAAGCGACGGTAGCGTGGTAAGGGTTTTACGGTATAGTAATTTTTTCTTTACGTTTGCTGTAAAAATAAATCCACAACACAAGCCAAATGGTTCGCTATGTCACATAACACCCGACCTCTGAATCGACAGGACTATAAAACCCTCACGCTCGCGGCCTTAGGCGGTGCGCTGGAGTTTTACGACTTTATCATCTTCGTCTTCTTCGCCGCCGTGGTGGGGGAGCTTTTCTTCCCGGCAGATATCCCGGAGTGGTTGCGCCAGGTGCAAACCTTCGGCATTTTTGCCGCCGGGTATCTGGCACGACCGCTGGGTGGCATTGTGATGGCCCACTTTGGTGACCTGGTCGGGCGTAAGAAGATGTTCACGCTCAGCATTTTACTGATGGCCGTGCCGACGCTGGCCATTGGTCTGCTGCCCACTTACGCCTCAATGGGCATTGTTGCTCCGCTGCTGCTGTTGCTGATGCGCATTCTTCAGGGGGCGGCGATTGGCGGCGAAGTGCCGGGGGCCTGGGTGTTTGTGGCGGAGCATGTGCCGGCGCGCCGCATCGGCATCGCCTGTGGAACCTTAACGGCGGGGCTGACTGTCGGTATCCTCCTCGGTTCAGTGGTGGCCACTATCGTGAATACCAGCATGACGCAACAGGCGGTTCACGACTGGGGATGGCGCGTACCGTTCCTGCTCGGCGGGGCGTTTGGCCTGGTGGCGATGTATCTTCGCCGCTGGCTGCAGGAGACACCCATTTTCCTTGAGATGCAGCAGCGCAAGGCGCTGGCACAGGAGTTGCCGGTAAAAGCCGTGGTGGTGCGCCACCGGAGCGCGGTTGTGGTGTCGATGCTGCTCACCTGGCTACTGTCGGCGGGCATCGTGGTTGTTATCTTAATGTCTCCGGTATGGCTGCAAAAGCAGTACGGTTTTGCGCCGGCGGTAACGTTGCAGGCAAACAGTATCGCCACCATTATGCTCTGCTTTGGCTGTCTGGCCGCGGGGCTGGCCGTTGATCGTATCGGTGCCGGCCTGACTTTCATCATCGGCAGCCTGCTGCTGGCTGCGTCGAGCTGGGCGTTTTACCACCTGGCAGGCAGCCATCCTGAACAGCTGTTTCTGCTCTACGGTACGGTCGGGCTGTGCGTGGGGGTTGTCGGTGCAGTGCCGTATGTGATGGTGCGAGCTTTTCCGCCAGAGGTCCGCTTCACCGGGATCTCTTTCTCCTATAACGTCTCTTACGCCATCTTTGGCGGGCTGACGCCGATTGCGGTCACGGTGTTGATGGGAGTATCCCCGATGGCACCTGCCTGGTATGTGCTCGCGCTGTCGGTGATGGGGCTGGTGTTAGGCATTTGGCTTCGGCAGAAACAGGGATGTCGTGCCCGCGAGGCGGACACGACAGAAGGATCAGTGTTTTTCACCAATCGGTAGAATGGTGCGGTCAAACTGCTCGTTCAGCACTTCACCCATTGCCAGGTAGATAGCGCTTGCGCCGCACACCAGACCAATCCAGCCGGCAATATGCACGATGCTTTCGTTATCCACGAGGTGGCCGATCGCCAGCAGGGCGAACAGCACGGTCAGGCTCAGGAAAACAAACTGCAATGCGCGGTTGCCTTTCAGGGTGCCGAAGAACATAAACAGCGTGAAGACGCCCCACAGACCGAGGTAAACGCCCAGGAAATGTGCGTTTGCCGCGTCTGCCAGGCCCATTTTAGGCATCAACAGGATCGCGACCAGGGTCAGCCAGAAAGAACCATAAGAGGTAAATGCGGTTAAGCCGAAGGTGTTGCCTTTCTTATATTCCAGCAGGCCCGCGAAGATTTGCGCGATACCGCCGTAAAAAATGCCCATCGCCAGGATAATGCCATCCATCGGGAACATCCCGATGTTGTGCAGGTTCAGCAGGATAGTGGTCATGCCAAAACCCATCAGGCCCAGCGGAGCCGGATTAGCCAACTTAGTGTTGCCCATAAGTCCTCAAAAAAATCATCATTAATATGGTGAAATGGTTAAACCCGCGTCAGTTCTCCCTGACGGGGCGCGGCATCATAATGGGCGCAATCAATGCCGTCTATGATCTCATCAGGGTGAAATTAAAAATTTTTTTTACCGTTCCCCCTTGATGGACGCTGGCGCGACCCCATCTTGTAGTCAACCGCAGTGTGTGGACCTGAAAAAAATCAATTGTGGGCAGTTGAAAAAGCACGTTCTGCCCTTATTACAGGTACACAACCACATGTTGACTGAATTTTAAGTGGAGACGTTTAGATGGGTAAAATTATTGGTATCGACCTGGGTACTACCAACTCTTGTGTAGCGATTATGGATGGCACTACCGCACGCGTGCTGGAGAACGCCGAGGGCGATCGCACCACGCCTTCTATCATTGCTTATACCCAGGATGGTGAAACTCTGGTTGGTCAGCCGGCTAAACGTCAGGCAGTGACAAACCCGCAAAATACCCTGTTTGCGATTAAACGCCTGATTGGCCGCCGCTTCCAGGACGAAGAAGTTCAGCGTGACGTTTCTATCATGCCTTACAAAATCATCGCAGCAGATAACGGCGATGCATGGCTTGATGTGAAAGGCACCAAAACGGCACCACCGCAGATCTCTGCTGAAGTGCTGAAAAAAATGAAGAAAACCGCAGAAGATTACCTGGGTGAACCGGTAACTGAAGCTGTTATCACCGTTCCTGCTTACTTCAACGATGCTCAGCGTCAGGCAACGAAAGATGCTGGCCGTATCGCAGGTCTGGAAGTAAAACGTATCATCAACGAACCAACCGCAGCGGCACTGGCTTACGGTCTGGATAAAGAAGTTGGCAACCGTACTATCGCGGTTTACGACCTGGGTGGTGGTACTTTCGATATCTCTATTATCGAAATCGACGAAGTTGATGGCGAAAAAACCTTCGAAGTTCTGGCAACCAACGGTGATACCCACCTGGGTGGTGAAGACTTCGATACCCGTCTGATCAACTACCTCGTTGACGAGTTCAAGAAAGATCAGGGCATTGACCTGCGTAACGACCCGCTGGCAATGCAGCGCCTGAAAGAAGCCGCTGAGAAAGCGAAGATCGAACTGTCTTCCGCTCAGCAGACCGACGTGAACCTGCCGTATATCACTGCAGACGCGACCGGTCCTAAACACATGAACATTAAAGTGACCCGTGCGAAACTGGAAAGCCTGGTAGAAGACCTGGTGAACCGTTCCATCGAGCCACTGAAAGTTGCTCTGCAGGATGCTGGCCTGTCCGTGTCTGATATCAACGACGTTATCCTCGTCGGTGGCCAGACCCGTATGCCAATGGTTCAGAAGAAAGTGGCTGAATTCTTTGGTAAAGAGCCACGTAAAGACGTTAACCCGGACGAAGCAGTGGCTATCGGTGCTGCCGTTCAGGGTGGTGTGTTGACGGGTGATGTGAAAGACGTTCTGCTGCTGGACGTTACCCCGCTGTCTCTGGGTATCGAAACCATGGGCGGTGTGATGACGGCGCTTATCACCAAAAACACCACTATCCCTACTAAACACAGCCAGGTGTTCTCTACTGCTGAAGACAACCAGTCTGCAGTAACCATCCATGTGCTGCAGGGTGAGCGTAAGCGTGCGGCGGATAACAAGTCACTGGGTCAGTTCAACCTGGATGGCATCAACCCGGCGCCACGCGGTATGCCGCAGATCGAAGTAACCTTCGATATCGATGCTGATGGTATCCTGCACGTTTCCGCGAAAGACAAAAACAGCGGTAAAGAGCAGAAGATCACCATTAAGGCCTCTTCCGGTCTGAACGAAGAAGAGATCCAGAAAATGGTTCGTGAAGCAGAAGCGAACGCGGAATCTGACCGTAAGTTCGAAGAGCTGGTTCAGACCCGCAACCAGGGCGACCATCTGCTGCACAGCACCCGTAAGCAGGTTGAAGAAGCCGGCGATAAACTGCCAGCTGAAGACAAAACGGCTATCGAAGCTGCACTGAGCGCGCTGGAAACGTCTCTGAAAGGCGAAGATAAAGCGGATATCGAAGCGAAGATGCAGGAGCTGGCACAGGCTTCTCAGAAGCTGATGGAAATCGCTCAGCAGCAGCACGCCCAACAGCAGGCTGGCGCTGACGCTTCTCAGAACAACGCGAAAGACGACGACGTTGTCGACGCTGAGTTCGAAGAAGTGAAAGACAAAAAATAATCGCCCTGATGCAGGGTAATTAATCGGCACGGGCGTAGGAGAACTCTCCACGCCCGTGCTCGCATGTTAAGGGGCTTAAAAAAACCAATGGCAAAGCAAGACTATTACGAGATTTTAGGCGTTCCGAAAACTGCGGAAGAGCGTGAAATCAAAAAGGCGTATAAGCGCCTGGCCATGAAATTCCACCCGGATCGCAACCAGGGTGACAAAGAGGCTGAAGCCAAATTTAAAGAGATCAAAGAAGCCTACGAAGTCCTGACCGATGCACAGAAACGTGCGGCCTATGACCAGTACGGTCACGCAGCCTTCGAACAAGGCGGCATGGGCGGCGGTGGATTCGGTGGCGGCGGCTTTGGCGGCGGCGCTGACTTCAGCGATATCTTTGGCGATGTTTTCGGCGACATTTTTGGCGGCGGTCGTGGCCGTCAGCGCGCGGCGCGCGGTGCCGACCTGCGCTACAACATGGATCTGACGCTGGAAGAGGCCGTACGCGGCGTCACCAAAGAGATCCGTATTCCGACGCTGGAAGAGTGTGACGTTTGCCACGGCAGCGGCGCGAAAGCAGGCACCCAGCCGCAAACCTGTCCAACCTGTCACGGTTCCGGCCAGGTACAGATGCGTCAGGGCTTCTTCGCCGTGCAGCAGGCGTGTCCGCACTGTCATGGTCGCGGTACGCTGATTAAAGACCCCTGCACAAAATGCCACGGTCATGGTCGCGTTGAGAAAACCAAGACGCTGTCCGTTAAAATCCCGGCAGGCGTGGACACGGGCGACCGTATCCGTCTGGCAGGTGAAGGTGAGGCCGGCGAGCACGGTGCACCGGCAGGCGATCTGTACGTTCAGGTTCAGGTCAAGCAGCACGCCATCTTCGAGCGTGAAGGCAACAACCTGTACTGTGAAGTGCCCATCAACTTCGCCATGGCGGCACTCGGTGGCGAAATTGAAGTGCCAACGCTTGATGGTCGCGTCAATCTGAAGGTTCCAGGCGAAACCCAGACCGGCAAGCTGTTCCGCATGCGTGGTAAAGGTGTTAAATCCGTTCGCGGTGGTGCGCAGGGCGACCTGCTGTGCCGCGTGGTGGTTGAAACCCCGGTTGGCCTGAACGACAAGCAGAAACAGCTGCTGAAAGAGCTGCAGGAAAGTTTTGGCGGCCCGACGGGTGAGAAAAACAGCCCGCGCTCCAAAAGCTTCTTCGATGGCGTCAAAAAATTCTTCGACGATTTGACCCGCTGATCCGTTAGCTGGTGTTCATCTCAAAAAGCCCGGAAGCGATTTCGGGCTTTTTCTTTTTGTAGCTGTCCTCATGGCTATCATTCGGTAAAACTGAATATATACTCAACATTAATCTGCTTTTGCCGAGCTGTTTGGCCTGGTATTATGGTTTTACCGAAGTATTGCTGTAAGAGAGAGCCTACGTGAAATTAATACACCGTTTTTTTAGCAGTGAAGCATCAGGCGGCATCATCCTGATTATTGCCGCTGCGGCCGCGATGGCGCTGGCCAATATGGGTTTCACACGCGACTTTTACCACGCGTTTCTGGAAACTCCCGTCGAGCTGAAAGTCGGGGCGCTGGAAATTAACAAGAACATGCTGCTGTGGATCAACGATGCACTGATGGCCGTGTTTTTCCTGCTGGTAGGACTGGAGGTTAAGCGTGAGCTGGTCCTGGGTTCGCTTGCCAGCCGTCAGCGTGCCGCGTTCCCGGTGATTGCCGCATTCGGGGGGATGGTCATTCCGGCGTTGCTCTTCCTGGTGTTCACCTGGCAGGATCCGGTATCGCGTCATGGCTGGGCTATTCCGGCAGCAACGGATATCGCGTTTGCCCTGGGTGTGCTGGCCTTGCTGGGAAGCCGCGTGCCGGTGGCACTGAAAATCTTCCTGATGGCGCTGGCAATCATTGATGACCTGGGCGCGATTGTCATTATTGCGCTGTTCTACACCAGCGACCTGTCGATCCTGTCGTTGAGCGTTGCCGCAGGAGCGATTGCGGTACTGGCGCTGTTGAACATTTGCAACGTGCGCCGCATCGGGATCTACGTGCTGGTGGGGATGGTGCTGTGGACCGCGGTACTGAAATCAGGCGTGCACGCTACGCTCGCCGGGGTCATCGTCGGCTTCTTCGTTCCGCTTAAGCCGCAGGAGGGGAAATCGCCTGCTAAACAGCTGGAGCATGTGCTGCACCCGTGGGTCGCCTTTATGATCCTGCCGCTGTTTGCTTTCGCTAATGCAGGCGTTTCGCTGGAAGGGGTAACCCTTGAGGGACTGACCTCAATGCTGCCGCTGGGCATTATTGCCGGACTGTTTATTGGTAAGCCGCTGGGTATTAGCCTGTTCTGCTGGCTGGCGCTGAAGCTGAAGCTGGCGTCACTGCCGCACGGTACCACGTTTAAGCAGATCATGGCGGTGGGCGTGCTGTGCGGCATTGGGTTTACCATGTCGATCTTTATCTCAACGCTGGCTTTTGGTGCCCATGCGCCTGAGCTTATCGTCTGGGCGAAGCTGGGTATCCTTATCGGATCGTTACTGGCCGCAGTCACTGGCTATACCTTATTGAAGGTCAAACTGTCCGGACCGGTCGTTCAGGCATAACAGGAAACCGGGAGAAGAACACCTTCTCCCGCTACACGATCAGGGAGCGAAGACACGATGTCTCATTTGAATTACAACCACCTTTACTACTTCTGGCACGTCTATAAGCAGGGATCGGTCGTGGGGGCGGCAGAGGCGCTCTACCTGACGCCGCAGACCATCACCGGGCAAATCAAAGCGCTGGAAGAGCGGCTGCAGGGCAAGCTCTTTAAGCGCAAGGGCCGTGGGATTGAGCCAAGTGAGCTGGGCGAACTGGTTTTCCGCTACGCGGATAAGATGTTCACCTTAAGCCAGGAGATGCTGGATATTGTTAACTACCGCAAAGAGTCAAACCTGCTCTTTGACGTCGGCGTGGCGGATGCGTTGTCAAAACGGCTGGTCAGCGGCGTGCTGGATGCGGCGGTGGTCGAAGATGAGCAAATCCACCTGCGCTGTTTTGAGTCCACGCACGAGATGCTGCTGGAGCAGCTGAGCCAGCATAAGCTGGATATGATTATCTCGGACTGCCCGATCGACTCTACGCAGCAGGAAGGGCTGTTCTCGGTGAAGATTGGCGAATGCGGGGTCAGCTTCTGGTGCATTAACCCGCCGCCCGAAAAACCGTTTCCTGCCTGTCTGGAGGAGCGTCGTTTGCTGGTACCAGGCCGGCGCTCCATGCTTGGGCGCAAACTGCTGAACTGGTTTAACTCTCAGGGACTGAAGGTGGAGATCCTCGGCGAGTTTGACGATGCGGCGCTAATGAAAGCCTTTGGTGAGGCGCATAACGCCATCTTCGTTGCACCGACGCTGTACGTGCACGATCTCTATTCAGATAACAAGATTACGGAGATTGGCCGGGTCGATAACGTGATGGAGGAGTATCACGCGATATTTGCAGAAAGGATGATTCAACACCCAGCGGTACAGCGCATCTGTAACCGCGACTACTCGGCGCTGTTTACGCCACCGGCAATCTGAAGATATAAAAAAACCCGCGTTAAGCGGGTTCTTTTAAAACAAGCAACAACAAGTGGCGATTAAGCCAGTTTGTTGATCTGCGCGGTCAGGTTTGCTTTATGACGCGCTGCTTTGTTTTTGTGGATCAGACCTTTAGCAGCCTGACGATCCACGATTGGTTGCATTTCATTAAATGCGTTCTGCGCAGCAGCTTTGTCGCCAGCTTCGATAGCTGCGTATACTTTCTTGATGAAAGTACGCATCATAGAGCGACGGCTTGCATTGTGCTTACGAGCCTTTTCAGACTGGATAGCACGTTTCTTAGCTGATTTGATATTAGCCAAGGTCCAACTCCCAAATATGATCTATGTGGACAATTCAAAGGCCGAGGAATATGCCCTCTATACCTTCTTTTGTCAATGGATTTGTGCAAATAAGCGCCGTTGATTGGCGACGCTACGTTACGTAGTGATGGCGCAGGATTCTACCAGCTTGTCGCTCGTGAATACAGCTTTTCGGCACAAAAAACGCAGTTCACAGGCAGATTTTTTTGCTGTGAAAGGTCAGCCTGATGAAATCATTACGGCTTTCTGTTTTGCGCGAACAATCGCCGGTTAACCTTAACCGCTGTACAAGGTATACTTTGGCGATTTTCACTGTTTTGAGCCAGACATGAAGCTGATACGCGGCATACATAATCTCAGCAGAGCACCGCACGGGTGCGTGCTGACCATTGGTAATTTCGACGGCGTGCATCGTGGTCATCAGGCGCTGCTGCAGGGATTGCGTAAAGAAGGGGAGGCGCGTGGCCTGCCCGTTGTAGTGATGATTTTTGAGCCGCAGCCGCTGGAGCTGTTTGCCGGCGATAAATCACCGGCTCGCCTCACTCGCCTGCGCGAGAAGTTGCGCTACCTGGCAGAGTCCGGGGTGGACTACGTATTGTGCGTGCGTTTCGATCGCCGCTTTGCCGCGCTCACAGCACAAAATTTCGTTAGTGACCTGCTGGTCAGGCGCCTTGGCGTGCAGTTTCTGGCCGTGGGGGATGATTTCCGCTTTGGCGCTGGTCGTCAGGGCGATTTCTTGCTATTACAGAAGGCTGGCCTCGAGTACGGCTTTGATGTCACCAGCGCAATGACCTTTTGCGAAGGCGGCGTCCGGGTTAGCAGCACTGCGGTGCGTCAGGCGCTGGCCAACGATGAACTGGATACGGCGGAAACGCTGCTGGGACATCCGTTTAGCATTTCAGGCCGTGTGGTCCATGGCGATGCGCTGGGCCGCACCATAGGTTTCCCGACGGCGAATATACCGCTACGTCGTCAGGTCTCCCCGGTTAAAGGGGTATATGCGGTGGAAGTGGCTGGTCTGGGCGATAAACCGTATTTCGGTGTCGCCAATATTGGCACACGTCCTACAGTCGCTGGTGTCCGTCAACAATTAGAAGTGCACCTGTTGGACGTTGTAATGGACCTTTATGGTCGCCATATAGATGTGATACTGCGTAAAAAAATACGCAATGAGCAGCGATTTGCTTCGCTGGATGAACTAAAGGCGCAAATCGCGCGAGATGAATTAACGGCCCGCGAGTTTTTTGGGCGAGTAAACCCGGCTTAAATGCCTACGTGAAAAATACGGAACCGAGAATCTGATGAGTGACTATAAATCAACCCTGAATTTGCCGGAAACAGGGTTCCCGATGCGCGGCGATCTCGCCAAGCGCGAACCGGGAATGCTGGCGCGTTGGACCGATGATGACCTGTACGGCATCATCCGTGCAGCCAAAAAAGGCAAAAAAACCTTCATTCTGCATGATGGCCCTCCATATGCGAATGGCAGCATTCATATTGGTCACTCTGTAAACAAGATTCTGAAAGACATTATCGTGAAGTCCAAAGGCCTCGCGGGATATGACTCGCCTTACGTTCCGGGCTGGGACTGCCATGGTCTGCCAATCGAACTGAAAGTTGAGCAAGAGTTTGGTAAGCCGGGTGAGAAGTTCACCGCGGCAGAATTCCGCGCAAAATGTCGCGAATACGCGGCTACGCAGGTTGACGGTCAGCGTCAGGACTTTATCCGCCTGGGCGTGCTGGGTGACTGGTCACGTCCGTACCTGACCATGGACTTCAAAACCGAAGCCAACATCATCCGTGCGCTGGGTAAAATCATCGGTAACGGCCATCTGCACAAAGGCGCGAAGCCGGTGCACTGGTGCGTGGACTGCCGTTCTGCGCTGGCAGAAGCGGAAGTGGAGTATTACGACAAAACCTCTCCGTCAATCGATGTGGCCTTCCACGCGGTCGATCAGGAGGCGGTGAAAGCCAAATTTGGCGTGACCTCTGTCAATGGCACCATCTCGCTGGTTATCTGGACCACCACCCCGTGGACGCTGCCAGCAAACCGCGCGATCTCCCTGTCCGGTGAGTTCGAGTACGCGCTGGTGCAGGTTGATGGTCAGGCGCTGATCCTGGCGAAAGATCTGGTCGAAAGCGTGCTGAAACGCGCGAACATCGCCGACTACACCGTGCTGGGCACCGTGAAAGGTGACGCGCTGGAGCTGATGCGCTTCAAACACCCGTTCCTGGACTTCGATGTGCCGGCGATTCTGGGCGATCACGTGACGCTGGATGCGGGTACCGGTGCGGTACATACCGCCGGTGGCCACGGTCCTGACGACTACAGCATCAGCCTGAAATACGGTCTTGAAATCGCTAACCCGGTGGGTCCTGACGGCTCTTACCTGCCTGGTACCTACCCGGCGCTGGACGGTATTAACGTCTTCAAAGCGAACGACATCATCGTTAACATGCTGCGCACCAGCGGCGCGCTGCTGCACGTTGAGAAAATGCAGCACAGCTATCCGTGCTGCTGGCGTCACAAATCACCGATCATCTTCCGTGCGACCCCACAGTGGTTCATTAGCATGGATCAGAAAGGCCTGCGCGAGCAGTCCCTGAAAGAGATCAAAGGCGTGCAGTGGATCCCGGACTGGGGTCAGGCGCGTATCGAATCCATGGTCGCTAACCGTCCTGACTGGTGTATCTCCCGTCAGCGTACCTGGGGCGTACCAATGTCTCTGTTCGTGCACAAAGAGACACAGGAACTGCACCCGAACACCCTGGCGCTGATGGAAGAAGTCGCGAAGCGTGTTGAAGTTGACGGCATTCAGGCATGGTGGGATCTCGATTCCCGCGACATCCTGGGCGCTGATGCAGACAACTACGAGAAAGTGCCTGATACCCTGGACGTGTGGTTTGACTCCGGTTCAACGCACGCGTCTGTTGTTGACGTGCGTCCGGAATTTGCCGGCCACGCGGCAGATATGTACCTGGAAGGTTCTGACCAACACCGTGGCTGGTTCATGTCATCGCTGATGATTTCCACCGCCATGAAAGGTAAAGCACCGTATCGCCAGGTGCTGACCCACGGTTTCACCGTGGATGGTCAGGGCCGTAAGATGTCTAAATCGATCGGTAACACCGTCTCTCCGCAGGACGTGATGAACAAACTGGGCGCGGACATTCTGCGTCTGTGGGTTGCTTCTACCGACTATACCGGCGAAATGGCGGTGTCGGACGAGATCCTGAAACGTGCTGCCGACAGCTATCGTCGTATCCGTAACACCGCGCGCTTCCTGCTGGCGAACCTGAACGGGTTCGATCCGGTAAAAGATATGGTGAAACCGGAAGAGATGGTGGTGCTGGATCGCTGGGCGGTAGGCTGCGCGAAAGCGGCACAGGAAGATATCCTGAAGGCTTACGAATCTTATGATTTCCACGAAGTGGTGCAGCGCCTGATGCGCTTCTGCTCCATCGAGATGGGCTCGTTCTACCTCGACATCATCAAAGACCGCCAGTACACCGCGAAAGCGGACAGCGTGGCGCGTCGTAGCTGCCAGACTGCGCTGTTCCACATCGCAGAAGCGCTGGTTCGCTGGATGGCACCGATCATGTCCTTCACCGCAGATGAAATCTGGGGTTACCTGCCAGGCGACCGTGAGAAGTATGTCTTCACCGGCGAGTGGTATGAAGGTCTGTTCGATCTCTCCAGCACCGAAGCGATGAACGATGCCTTCTGGGACGAGCTGCTGAAAGTGCGTGGCGAAGTGAACAAGGTTATCGAGCAGGCGCGTGCAGACAAGAAAGTCGGCGGCTCGCTGGAAGCGGCAGTTACCCTGTACGCCGAGCCAGAGCTGGCGGCGAAACTGACGGCGCTGGGCGATGAATTACGATTTGTCCTGTTGACCTCCGGTGCGAAAGTTGCGGATTATGCCCAGGCGTCTGCTGATGCACAGCAGAGCGAACTGCTCAAAGGACTGAAAGTCGCACTGAGCAAAGCCGAAGGTGATAAATGCCCGCGTTGCTGGCATTACACCACTGATGTCGGCCAGGTGGCGGAACACGCAGATATCTGCGGACGCTGTGTCAGCAACGTCGCCGGTGACGGCGAGAAACGTAAGTTTGCCTGATGAGTAAAACTCTCTGTTCAACAGGACTGCGCTGGCTGTGGCTGGTGGTGGTAGTGCTGATTATCGATCTGGGCAGCAAGTTCCTGATCCTCCAGAATTTTGCTCTGGGGGAGACGGTGTCGCTGTTCCCGTCGTTTAACCTGCATTACGCACGTAACTACGGTGCGGCGTTTAGTTTCCTTGCTGACAGCGGTGGCTGGCAGCGCTGGTTCTTTGCAGGTATCGCTATCGGTATCTGCGTGGTGCTATCGCTGCTGATGTACCGTTCGAAGGCAACACAAAAGCTAAATAACATCGCCTATGCGCTGATTATCGGTGGCGCGCTGGGCAACCTGTTTGATCGCCTGTGGCACGGCTTTGTGGTCGATATGATCGACTTCTATGTCGGCGACTGGCACTTCGCGACCTTTAACCTCGCCGACAGCGCAATTTGCATCGGCGCGGCGTTAATCGTGTTGGAAGGCTTCTTGCCGAACGCGGCCGCGAAGAAACAGGCTTAAATGTAAATGCCGGGTGGCGCATGCGCCCCCGGCCTACAGAATGTCTGGCCTGCCGTCTCTTACCGGTGGGTCAAAACAAGCGAGCAATTTGCATGTCTAAATCCGTACAGAGCAACAGCGCGGTTCTCGTTCATTTCACGCTGAAACTGGATGATGGCTCCACGGCTGAATCCACCCGTAATAACGGCAAACCCGCCCTGTTTCGTCTCGGCGACACCTCCCTGTCTGAAGGTCTTGAGCAACAGCTGCTTGGCCTGAAAGAAGGCGAGAAAAAGGCATTTTCGCTGGAGCCGGATGCCGCGTTTGGCGTGCCAAGCCCGGACCTTGTTCAGTACTTCTCGCGCCGCGAGTTTATGGATGCAGGTGAGCCGGAAATCGGGGCGATCATGCTCTTTACCGCTATGGATGGCAGCGAAATGCCTGGCGTGATCCGCGAAATCAATGGTGACTCCATCACCGTTGACTTCAACCATCCGCTTGCCGGGCGCACCGTCCATTTTGATATTGAAGTGCTGGAGATCGATCCGGTACTGGAGGCCTGAAATGCAGATCCTGTTGGCTAACCCGCGCGGCTTTTGCGCCGGTGTAGACCGCGCTATCAGCATTGTTGAAAACGCGCTCGAGATTTACGGCGCGCCGATTTATGTGCGTCACGAAGTGGTGCATAACCGTTATGTCGTCGACAGCCTGCGCGAGCGTGGCGCGATCTTCATTGAGCAGATCAGCGAAGTGCCTGACGGCGCGATCCTGATTTTCTCCGCGCACGGGGTTTCTCAGGCGGTGCGTAACGAAGCGAAAAGCCGCGATCTGACCGTGTTCGACGCCACCTGCCCATTAGTGACCAAAGTGCATATGGAAGTGGCGCGCGCCAGCCGTCGTGGTGAAGAGTCGATCCTGATTGGCCATGCCGGCCACCCGGAAGTCGAAGGTACCATGGGCCAGTACAGCAATCCGGAAGGGGGGATGTACCTGGTGGAGTCGCCGGAAGATGTGTTTACGCTGAACGTCAAAAATGAAACGCGTCTCTCGTTTATGACCCAGACGACGCTCTCCGTTGACGATACGTCGGACGTGATTGACGCCCTGCGCCAGCGCTTCCCGAAAATCGTCGGCCCGCGTAAGGACGACATTTGCTACGCCACCACCAATCGCCAGGAAGCGGTGCGTGCTCTTGCTGAACAGGCGGACGTGGTGCTGGTTGTCGGTTCGAAAAATTCCTCTAACTCCAACCGTCTGGCTGAACTTGCGCAGCGAATGGGGAAAGCGGCCTATCTGATTGATGATTCCAGCGATATCCAGGAAGCGTGGGTGAAAAACGTGGCCTGTGTCGGGGTAACCGCTGGCGCCTCGGCTCCGGATATCCTGGTGCAGAACGTGATTTCCCGTCTGCAGGAACTGGGCGGCGGCGAAGCGCTCCCGCTGGAAGGACGCGAAGAGAACATTGTTTTCGAGGTCCCGAAAGAGCTGCGTATCGACGCACGCGAAGTCGAGTAAGTTTCCTCGCGCATGACCCGAATGCCGGCCACGTCAGTGGCCGGCATTTTTATTGCTGATTAACTGTGATTCACCTGACACATTGCGCCTTTGATGCGCAGGTTAATCGTTTAAATTGTTATGCTGGGCGGGTTGTTCTCCTCGGGCCGGAGAAGACGATGACTTCAGATATTATCCTGCCGCCTCTGGTGGCCTGGGCCAGTGGTACACTTGCCCGCGGCGCACTTATTCTTAAATCCACACGCCTTGCCGATCTCAATGGTTTGTTTGCCGATCGAGACGCCTGGGCACAATGCGATCCGCATCAGACGGTGTATGACGTCGAAATGCTGGAATCGCCTGCACAGGAAGGGGCGTTGTTTGTCGGCGTTACCCATTTACATGCAGGTAAAATCGGCCGGGAATTCTTTATGACCCGCGGCCATTTTCATCAACGTCGTGAACAGGGCGAAGTCTATTTTGGACTGCGGGGAAGTGGCCTGCTTTTACTCCAGACGACATCCGGCGAAACCCGTCTGGAGTGCGTGATGCCGGGATCCGTCCATATTATTGCGCCTTTTACCGCCCACCGTTTAATCAATACCGGTGAGACCACGCTCTCTTCACTCGCGGTCTGGCCCGCCGTCGCCGGACACGACTATGCCGCGTTACCCGATGGTTTTGCCGTGCGGGTATTGACCACTGACGGTGGCTGGGAGGTTCAGAATGGATAACTTTGGGCTGGACATGACCATCACCCGGCACCCGCTGGGGTTCAGCTACGGTGAGGACGTCACTGGCCCGATGCCAGAGATCCGTACGCTTGATGAGATCCGCGCGTCGTTACGGGATCCTGACTGCTCAGGGCCGGAAGACGTTTATGCTATCGCGATGGATGTCGCCCGTCTGGCAGACCGGCAGGAGCTGAAAAAACGCATGCTGCTGTTTGGGGTCGTGACCTACGCGACGGGAACGCTGGGTGAAGAGCCGATCCGCAGCCAGGGGCATGTTCACCGTAAAAGCCGTCACAGCGGCTGGTCTCCGCCCGAGCTGTATGAAATCTGGCAGGGGCGCGCCATTATCTATATGCAGGAGTATGTTGCGGACGATCCCGGGCGCTGTTTCGCCGTACTGGCCGGGCAGGGTGAAAAGGTGCTGGTTCCGCCTGGCTGGGGGCATGCCACTATCTCTGCCTCGCCGGATGAACCGCTGACCTTCGGTGCGTGGTGCGACAGGGAATATGGTTTTGAATATGATGCCGTGCGGGCGCGTAAAGGACTGGCCTGGTATCCGCTGCTGCAGGGGAGCCATATCATCTGGCAGCACAACACGCATTATCTGCCGGGGCGGCTACAGATGATCACACCGCGTCGCTACAGCGAATTCGGCCTGACGGATGAGCCTGTCTATACGCAATTTATTGCCGATCCTGCTCGCTTTCAGTTTATCTCTCGCCCGGATAAAGTGGCCGAGCTGTGGCATAACTTCCACCCATAAAAAACCGGGGCATTGCCCCGGCTGTCTTATCCGGCAAACAGACCTGACGCGACGCCCAGCGCCGCCAGCGCAAGCAACACAATCATGGCCCTGACCGGGGAGACGCCACGTTTCGCCATCAGATACCAGGTGCCCAGAACCACCAGAAGCGGTAATAGCTGCGGGAAGATACCGTCAAGCATCTGCTGAATATGGATGTTAACCCCGTCACGGGTGATAAATTCCAGTCCGGTGCCCAGCTTAACGTAGCTTGCCGCCACGCCGCCCATCACAAATACACCCAGCAGAGACAAAGCTTCGCGCAGTCGCGTTGACTTGCTGCTCACCAGCATCTCGACCGACCCTGAGCCCATCTGGTAGCCTTTCAGAAACAGAAACCAGGATCCCGGGATAATGATGGCCAGCCAGGCGACGGTGTAGAACAACGGGCCAAGAACATTTCCTCCGGCGGCAAGCGCCATACCGATGCTCAGCAAAATGGGGATCAGCATGCCGGGGATCATTGAGTCACCAATCCCCGCGATTGGTCCCATCAGCCCCACCTTCAGGGTATTGATCGTTTCGCCATCAATGGGCTCGCCGTTGGCTTTTTTCTCTTCCAGCCCAAGCGCCATACCGTTTACGATGGCACCGATCTGCGGCTCCGTGTTGTAAAACGAGGCGTGTCGGCGCAGCATCTCGGTGCGCTGGGCGGCATCCGGGTAGAGTTTTTTGGCGACCGGTAACATGCTCAGACAGAAGCCGAACGATTCCAGACGCTCGAAGCTCATCGAAGAGAGGTTATGCATCATCCACGCTCGCCAGCAGCGGCGCAGATCTTGTCGGGTCAGTTTACGGTCTTCCATCAGAATTCATCCTCATCGTCGGCGGGCCTACCCGGCGTGACAGCCTGCGGCGCTTCCGGCTTGTAGTTGTAATGAATTAACGCCAGCAGGGCGCCCACAATCACCAGTGCCACCATGTTGAGCTTCAGGAACACAATGCATATGAAGCCCACCAGGAAGTAGATCAGCATGCTGTAGCTTTTGATGATCTGCTTAAGCAGGATGGCGATCCCAACGGCCGGTAAGATGCCCCCCAGCACGTTCATGGTCGAAAGCACGATGTCGGGCAGACTGTCCATAAACCCGCTGATGTACTGCGCGCCAAAATAGACGGCGATGAACGTCGGCACAAAGCGCAGAACAAAGTTCATCACCTGCGGCCAGACCGCGCTGTTAAGATAAATTCCGCGCTCATCCCCGCGCTCAAGCGCCACGTCGGCGCGGTGGTTCCAGAACGAGTTCAATACCATCATGGCGTTAAACAGTATCGTTCCGGCAATGCCAATGGTCGCCGCCAGCGCCACGGCCACCTCTGGCCCTTTGCCCGACAGAATCCCCAGCGCGATAGCAGGATAAGCGACAAAATTGAGGTCGGCAGGCATTGAACCGCCGGGGGTGACCATCGCGATATAAACGGCCTGCACCGCCACACCAATCATGATCCCGGTTTTAACGTCGCCCAGAATCAGGCCCACCAGCATCCCCGAAACCAGCGGGCGGGAGATGAGATACCAGCCGCCCGTCAGGCCAAAAAGCCAGGGACTACTGAGTGCACCGAGATAGCAAAGCAGACCGATGAGAGAAGCTTCGAAAATCATCATGCGCTCCTTATTTCAGTTTTTGCCGGGCGTCCTGCCAGCTGTAAAAACTGGCATCGGGCACCAGACGAAACTCGATGGCATGTCCCTGTTCAGTCAGCCAGTCAAAGGCTGCTGCCTCCTCTGGCGTTACGGACTGATTAGGGCCAATGGTGGTGGTGTTGGCGCGGGCACTCATTGGCCCGACGTTAATTTTGCCATTGCCGTTCTTCAGGCTTATGCCTGCCTGTTCAAGGCGTTGCAGGGTGACAGGCGATTTGCCAATCACGAAGTAGCGCTTATCGCTGGCAATCACTTTCGGCAGCTTTTCGATGGCTGTCAGGATATCGAACAGCCACACTCTGGTATCTGACACCGCGCCTTTCATTACCGACGAGAGCAGCGGATCGGCCGCGACGGCATCGTCAATTGCCACGATGCCATCACAGGGCAGCTCTTTGGCCCAGCGCGTGACGAGCTGCCCGTGAATCACCCGGTCGTCAATACGTACAAACGAAATGCTCATATAAGCTCCTTAGAAATCGTCGTTCTGGGCGGATTCCACCCGTTTTGCCTGAACCAGGGTGGGCTGCGTTAATGCGATGAGCTGCGCGGCGGCGGCATGGACATCCCGGGCCATCAGAATGTCGTCGGTGAGCAAGAGCATGGGGAAGTTGACTCCCGCCACCACGGCGACCGGCGGATGCGTCTGGGGATTAAACGCGTATTCGCAGGCCACATTCCAGGGCGTTCCGCTCTGCATATCGCACAGGACGACGATGCCGTCTGCGCCCGCACCTGCGCGGTGGTATGCCGCAGCGAAATCACGGCGAAACCCCGCTATGCCAGCCTGTGCGTTCAGACATACCGCCTGTCGATGAGGAAGATCGCCATACACCATTTTTCCGCTTTCCAGCAGGGCAGTGGCCAGCGGGCCGTGTGTCGCCACAATAATGTGAATCATGGTTAACCTCTTACCCAGGCTTTAATGGTGGCAATGGATTTACCGCAGCTCGGCCCTGACGGAGAAATACGGTATTCGCCTGCGTCAGCGGGGACGATAAACGTTTCTGCGTAGTGCACGACGAACGGGGCGAATGCGCCGCCGGGGCTGTCTACCGTCGCCTCTTCACCTTCAACAAGATTAAGGACATTCACGCCTCCGTGGGGGGAGTGCGTCACCGGTTCACTGAACCAGTGGCGACGCGTTTCGATAAATTCACGTTCGTGAAGCCCGGTCCGCTCTTCGCGCCAGCCGGTGCCTTCGCCGAGGGGTTCACACTGATTCACAAGATGCTGTTCGACCCACTGCGTATCGCGTTGCCAGTCGATCACCTTTTCGCCATGCGCCAGATGAACCGGGCGGGGCTGCCCATCCATTCCCAGTCGTCCCCAGTCCCAGAGCTTGAAGGTGAAAATGTATGGCGTGGCGCTGATCTCAAGTACCACGGTTCCTGCTCCAGAACAGTGAACTGTACCGGCGGGGATCAAAAAATGATCGTGCTTGTTCGCCGCAAAATGATTGACGAAGCGGGCGTCGTCGAACGGCTTTTCACCGCGGCTGGCCCGTCTGAGGTCGTCCATCATCTCTTCGGGCCGGGTACCCGTTCGGGTCCCCAGATACACCTGAGCCCCTGGCTCTGCCTCAAGGATGTAATAGCTCTCATCCTGGGTGTAATGCATACCAAAATGCTGCTGTATGTACTCCGTGGTCGGATGCACCTGAAAACTCAGGTTCTGCCCGCCGAGGGTATCTAGCAGGTCAAAGCGGATGGGAAATTCCGCGCCAAAACGGGCATGCACTTTTTCACCCAGCAGCGCCCGGGGGTGCAGCAGCACCAAATCCTGAGAGGGGATCTCGATCCGCACCGCGCCGTAACGAAGCAACAGGCTGTTTTCCTCGGGCACGCAGTCAAAACACCATGCGTAGTTAGGCGCAGAGGGATCGAGATCGAATTTCTGTTTCATCCATTGTCCGCCCCAGACGCCGGGGTCGAAAAAGGGCACTACACGAAAAGGACGTTGGGTGGTATGTTGCAACCCGGCGCGCAGCGCATCGCCGCCGACCATCGCCGGATTATCCGCCTGGGTGGTATCCAGGAGAAAATCAGTACGCCGTAGCAGCGGGGTTTTGTGACGATCGAATACGCGCCATTCAATGAAAAAGGCGCGTTTGTAGCGACGCAGAATATCCTCGTGTTGGTTCGCCGCGCCCCAGTTAGCCAGTTCACCGCTGCGCATGCGCTGCTGGATCTCCCAGCGCGGTAAATCGGCGTAGACCAGAATATCGCCTGCATTAACCAGCGCGGCACCCGGCCCGTAAATAACGATTATCCCTTCGCGGCACCGTTCGACCTGCGCCTGCAACGCCTCGCGTTTCACCGGGTCAATGAATTCGTCGAGCTGGTGGCAGGAGAGCACGCCGAAGACGCGGTCGTCAGTGAGATGTCGGGCCAGCAACCGGCTTAAAGCGTGTTCGTCGAGACGCATCCGTTCGGCATTGAGCGTCAGCGTGGCCCCCAATGCTGGCAGCAGTTTTGTCTCCAGTTCCTCCAGCCTGACGCCGGGGTAGCAGTCAATGACCAGCACGGTTCGTGTATATTGACCCGCTCTGCGGGTAAGCTCGCGCACAATCGCGTCCCAGCCCTGCCAGGCACAATCGTCATACCCCTCTACTGCGACTTCCGGGAATTTATCGTAAGTTGCCATCTTTTCTCTCCGTCTTCGTTGCTTAAGGTTATTCGATTAACCTTGTTTGGGAAGGGTGATTAACGCGATTAACCCGCCAGTTCTGGCGATAAGTGGCGAAAAGGCGGCCATTATGTGAAGAGGCTCACGCGCAAAAGTGCAAAATTGAGGTTATTCGATTAATCTGATGTGAACGACAAGGAGCGATCATGACGGGTATCACGCTGGCTGATGTGGCAAAACGCGCCGGGGTTTCAACCGCCACCGTATCAATGGTGCTGTGTAATAAAGGGCGGATCTCGCAACGGACCCGGGAGCGCGTACTTCAGGCGCTGGATGAATCGGGCTATGTTTACAATCAGACGGCAGCCAACCTGCGAAACCGCAGCAGTAATCAGGTGGGGCTCCTGTTGCATGACATCACGAACCCTTTTTATGGCGAAATGACGGCAGGTCTAAGCCATGAGATGGAACGCCACGACCTTCTGCTGTTTCTGGCAAACAGCGAAGAGTCGTCCGAGCGACAGCAAAAGTTTGTGGATTCGCTGATGCGTAACAACGTCTGTGGCATGGTGCTGTGTGCCGCGCGAGAAACCCCGCAGGCCTTTTTCGATGGTCTTAAGCGACGCAATATTCCGGCAATTATGGTCGTGCGACCGCTAAACGATCCGGACTTTGATTTTGTGGGAACCGATAACTTCCTTGGCACCCAAATGGCGACAGAGCATCTACTGAGGATGGGGCATCGTCAGATTGCCTTTATCGGCGGTAGCCTGAATTCGGGGTCTCGCGCTCAGCGTATCGGCGGATTTACCAGTAAATTACTGGAGTATGGTGTGACGCCGAATCCCGAATGGATCGTCACCTCACAGGCAAGCCAGAGTGATGGCGCACGCGTGGCGGAAGCGTTGTTGATGAACCATCCGCAGATTACCGCGGCAGTGTGTTACCAGGACATTGTTGCCCTTGGCGTTATGCAGTGTTTACGCAAAATGGGACGCGAGCCGGGACGTCATTTTGCCCTGGTGGGCTTTGACGATATTACCGAGGCCGGGCTGGTACAGCCTGCACTGACTACCGTCTCCGTTGCCGCGAAGGAGATAGGGCGTAAGGCCGGCGAGCTGCTTTTCAGCCGGATACAGGGGAACCGGGAGCCGGCGAAACGCATTATTTTACCGCCCGCGCTGGTGGTCCGCGAATCGTGCGGTTTTCGCTGAAGATTATGCCTTTTGCTGATATTTCTTCCTGTTTATCATTAAATTCTAATTATCGTCGTTTTCAGTTGGCAGCATCTGCAAAGGCTGGTTAATCTGAAAACGGTTTACATCATTTTAACGTAAGAGAATAACTATGCATGATGCACAGATCCGTGTCGCCATTGCGGGCGCGGGTGGACGTATGGGTCGCCAGCTGATTCAGGCGGCACTACAGATGGATGGCGTGGCACTGGGCGCGGCGCTGGAGCGTGACGGCTCATCGTTGCTTGGCGCTGACGCGGGTGAGCTGGCGGGCGCGGGTAAGACAGGCGTTACCGTGCAGAGCAGCCTGGAGGCGGTAAAAGATGACTTTGATGTGTTCATCGATTTTACCCGTCCGGAAGGCACGCTCACGCATCTGGCATTTTGCCGTCAGCACGGTAAAGGAATGGTGATCGGCACCACCGGTTTTGATGATGCCGGGAAGCAGGCCATTCAGGATGCCTCACACGAGATTGCGATTGTCTTCGCCGCAAACTTTAGCGTGGGGGTGAACGTCATGCTGAAGCTGCTGGAGAAGGCAGCGAAGGTCATGGGCAGTTATACCGACATTGAGATTGTTGAAGCGCACCATCGTTATAAAGTCGACGCGCCATCCGGTACGGCGCTGGCGATGGGGGAAGCGATTGCTCATGCACTGGATAAAGATTTGAAAGACTGCGCGGTCTACGCCCGTGAAGGGCACACCGGTGAACGTGTTCCCGGCACGATTGGTTTTGCTACCGTCCGCGCGGGCGATATCGTCGGCGAACATACGGCGATGTTCGCCGATATTGGGGAACGCGTCGAGATTACGCATAAGGCATCCAGCCGGATGACGTTTGCAAATGGCGCTGTACGCTCCGCCTTGTGGTTAAAAGGCAAGAAAGAGGGTCTTTTTGATATGCGAGATGTGCTCGATCTCAACAATTTGTAACCGTTATTACCCATCGTGATGTGGTTATTGCAGTCGTAATGCTTTGATTGCATAGGGCAATATTTTATTGCCCTTTTATTTTATGTGTTTCATAGTAATTTTATTAATTTGCACACTAAAGTTCATCTCTTCCATGTGTTTTGTGTTATCTGAATGTAAATTTTGACCGTCTGGTCCACTTTTTGATGCCACGAAGCGTTCTTTCCCATTAAACTTGCCGCGCAAGCGTTTCCCGCAGTGATTTACCTGATCTTTTTGCCGCTTAAGCTCTCCTGGCTCTCTCAGGCTCGCAAAAGAATATGACAAATCTCCGTTTTAAGTTGACTTTTAGCCACCAAATCCCCAGAATGCCGCCGTTTGCCAAAAATCCGCTGGCAACACATTTGCATTGATTCATGACGCGGTTATGAATTAATATGCAAATAAAGTGAGTGAATATTCTCTGGAGGGTGTTTTGATTAAGTCAGCGCTATTGGTTCTGGAAGACGGAACCCAGTTTATCGGTCGGGCCATAGGGGCAACGGGTTCGGCGGTTGGGGAAGTCGTTTTCAATACTTCAATGACCGGTTATCAAGAAATCCTCACTGATCCTTCCTATTCTCGCCAAATCGTTACTCTTACTTATCCTCATATCGGCAATGTCGGCACCAATGCTGCTGACGAAGAATCCTCTCAGGTACATGCGCAAGGCCTGGTCATTCGCGACCTGCCGCTGATTGCCAGCAACTACCGCAATACCGAGGACCTCTCTTCCTACCTGAAGCGCCATAACATCGTGGCGATTGCTGATATCGATACCCGTAAGCTGACGCGTCTGCTGCGCGAGAAGGGTGCACAAAACGGTTGTATCATCGCAGGGGATAACCTCGATGCAGCCCTGGCGCTGGAAAAAGCGAAAGCTTTCCCGGGTCTGAACGGCATGGACCTGGCGAAAGAAGTGACCACAGCAGAAGCCTATAGCTGGACGCAGGGAAGCTGGACGCTGGCGGGAGACCTGCCGGAAGCGAAAAAAGAGAGCGACCTGCCATTCCACGTGGTGGCGTACGATTTTGGTGCCAAGCGCAACATCCTGCGTATGCTGGTCGACCGCGGCTGCCGCCTGACGGTTGTCCCGGCGAAAACCTCTGCTGAAGAGGTACTGAAGATGAATCCGGACGGTATTTTCCTGTCCAACGGTCCTGGCGACCCGGCACCGTGCGATTACGCTATCGACGCCATCAAATCCTTCCTGGAAACCGATATCCCGGTATTCGGCATCTGTCTGGGTCATCAGCTGCTGGCGCTGGCGAGCGGTGCCAACACCGTGAAGATGAAGTTCGGTCACCACGGTGGGAACCACCCGGTGAAAGATATCGATAACAACACGGTAATGATTACGGCACAGAACCACGGCTTCGCAGTGGATGAGGCGTCAATGCCGGCTAACCTGCGCGTGACCCACAAGTCTCTGTTCGATGGCACCCTGCAGGGGATTCATCGTACCGATAAGCCAGCGTTCAGCTTCCAGGGTCACCCTGAAGCCAGCCCGGGCCCGCACGATGCCGCGCCGCTGTTCGATCATTTCATCGAACTTATTGAGCAATACCGTAAGACCGCTAAATAATCAGGAGCCGAGAAGACCATGCCAAAACGTACAGACATAAAAAGCATCCTGATCCTTGGCGCTGGCCCGATTGTGATCGGCCAGGCCTGCGAATTCGACTACTCCGGTGCCCAGGCGTGTAAAGCCCTGCGCGAAGAGGGTTACCGCGTTATTCTGGTGAACTCTAACCCGGCCACCATTATGACCGACCCGGAAATGGCTGATGCAACCTACATCGAGCCGATTCACTGGGAAGTGGTACGCAAAATCATCGAAAAAGAGCGTCCGGACGCGGTTCTGCCTACCATGGGCGGCCAGACGGCGCTGAACTGTGCGCTGGAGCTGGAACGTCAGGGCGTGCTGGAAGAGTTCGGCGTGACCATGATTGGTGCGACAGCCGATGCCATTGATAAAGCTGAAGACCGCCGTCGCTTCGACGTGGCGATGAAGAAAATCGGCCTCGACACCGCGCGTTCCGGTATTGCACATACCATGGAAGAAGCGCTGGCCGTGGCGGCTGACGTTGGTTATCCGTGCATTATCCGTCCATCCTTCACCATGGGTGGCACCGGCGGCGGTATTGCCTACAACCGCGAAGAGTTCGAAGAGATTTGTGAACGCGGTCTGGATCTCTCCCCCACCAAAGAGCTGCTGATTGATGAATCGCTGATTGGCTGGAAAGAGTACGAGATGGAAGTGGTGCGTGATAAAAACGACAACTGCATCATCGTCTGCTCCATCGAAAACTTCGATGCGATGGGTATCCACACCGGCGACTCCATCACCGTAGCGCCAGCCCAGACGCTGACCGACAAAGAGTATCAAATCATGCGTAACGCCTCGATGGCGGTACTGCGTGAAATCGGCGTAGAAACGGGTGGCTCTAACGTTCAGTTTGCGGTGAACCCGAAAAACGGTCGCCTGATTGTTATCGAAATGAACCCGCGTGTTTCTCGCTCCTCCGCGCTGGCCTCGAAAGCCACCGGCTTCCCGATTGCGAAAGTGGCCGCGAAACTGGCGGTAGGATATACCCTCGATGAGCTGATGAACGACATCACCGGTGGCCGCACTCCAGCGTCCTTCGAGCCGTCCATCGACTACGTTGTGACCAAGATCCCTCGCTTTAACTTCGAGAAGTTCGCCGGCGCAAACGACCGTCTGACCACGCAGATGAAATCTGTTGGCGAAGTGATGGCGATTGGGCGTACTCAGCAGGAATCCCTGCAGAAAGCGCTGCGTGGCCTGGAAGTGGGGGCCACGGGTTTTGACCCGAAAGTGAGTCTGGAAGACCCTGAAGCGCTGACCAAAATTCGCCGCGAGCTGAAAGACGCAGGCGCAGAGCGTATCTGGTACATCGCCGATGCGTTCCGTGCGGGCCTCTCTGTTGATGGCGTGTTCAACCTGACCAACATCGACCGCTGGTTCCTGGTGCAGATTGAAGAGCTGGTACGTCTGGAAGAAAGAGTCGCGGACCTGGGCATCAATGGCCTGGACGCTGACTTCCTGCGCGTACTGAAGCGTAAAGGCTTCGCCGATGCGCGTCTGGCCAAACTGGCGGGCGTACGTGAAGCGGAAATCCGCAAGCTGCGTGACCAGTATGACCTGCACCCGGTCTACAAACGCGTGGATACCTGTGCAGCGGAGTTTGCGACCGACACCGCTTACATGTACTCCACGTATGAAGATGAGTGTGAAGCGAACCCGTCCGTCGACCGCGACAAGATTATGGTGCTGGGCGGCGGTCCTAACCGTATCGGCCAGGGCATCGAGTTTGACTACTGCTGCGTTCACGCCTCCCTGGCACTGCGCGAAGACGGTTACGAGACCATCATGGTCAACTGTAACCCGGAAACCGTGTCGACCGACTACGATACCTCCGACCGCCTCTACTTTGAGCCGGTAACGCTGGAAGATGTGCTGGAAATCGTGCGTATCGAGAAGCCTAAAGGCGTTATCGTGCAATACGGTGGCCAGACCCCACTGAAACTGGCGCGCGCACTGGAAGCCGCTGGTGTGCCGGTAATCGGTACCAGCCCGGATGCAATCGACCGTGCAGAAGACCGTGAGCGTTTCCAGCAGGCGGTTGACCGTCTGAAGCTGAAACAGCCGGCCAATGCCACCGTCACCGCTATCGAGATGGCTGTTGAGAAGGCGAAAGAGATTGGCTACCCGCTGGTGGTACGTCCTTCGTACGTGCTGGGCGGCCGCGCGATGGAAATCGTCTACGACGAAGCTGACCTGCGTCGCTACTTCCAGACGGCAGTGAGCGTGTCCAACGATGCGCCGGTTCTGCTCGACCGTTTCCTCGACGATGCCGTTGAAGTGGATGTGGATGCCATCTGTGACGGCGAAATGGTGCTGATTGGCGGTATCATGGAGCACATCGAACAGGCAGGCGTTCACTCCGGTGACTCCGCATGTTCCCTGCCAGCGTACACCCTGAGCCAGGAAATTCAGGACGTGATGCGCCAGCAGGTGCAGAAGCTGGCCTTCGAACTGCAGGTTCGCGGTCTGATGAATGTCCAGTTCGCTGTCAAAGACAACGAAGTCTACCTGATTGAAGTGAACCCGCGTGCAGCACGTACCGTACCGTTCGTCTCCAAAGCTACCGGTGTTCCGCTGGCGAAAGTGGCGGCGCGCGTGATGGCGGGCCAGACGCTGGCACAGCAGGGCGTGACGAAAGAAATTATCCCACCGTACTACTCGGTGAAAGAAGTGGTACTGCCGTTCAACAAATTCCCGGGCGTCGACCCGCTGTTGGGGCCAGAAATGCGTTCTACCGGGGAAGTGATGGGCGTGGGCCGCACCTTCGCAGAAGCGTTCGCGAAGGCGCAGTTAGGCAGTAACTCCACCATGAAAAAATCTGGCCGTGCGCTGCTCTCTGTTCGCGAAGGTGATAAAGAGCGCGTGGTTGACCTGGCGGCTAAGCTGCTAAAACAGGGCTTCGAGCTGGATGCAACCCACGGCACGGCCATTGTGCTGGGTGAAGCGGGCATTAATCCGCGTCTGGTGAACAAGGTGCATGAAGGTCGTCCGCACATTCAGGATCGCATCAAGAATGGCGAATACACCTACATCATTAACACCACCGCAGGTCGTCAGGCGATTGAAGACTCCAAGCTGATTCGCCGCAGCGCGCTGCAGTACAAAGTGCATTACGACACTACCCTGAACGGTGGTTTCGCCACCGCGATGGCACTGAACGCTGATGCCACCGAGAAGGTGATTTCCGTTCAGGAAATGCACGCTCAGATTAACAAGTAAGCCAACATACCCGGCAGTATTCGCTGCCGGGTATTATTCCTACCTTCAGAACCTTCTGGTTTTCCAACCGCATTCAGTCAGTTAGCCTAAAATAGTTAGGTCGATAACGAAATTCAACTGAGAGCAGGGGAAAACACCATGCAAAATAAACTTCTGATCGCGTCCGTTCTGGCTGCCACCGCCATGTTTACCATTGCGGGCTGTTCATCCAATCAGGCAGTAAAAACCACGGATGGCCGTACGATAGTGACTGACGGTAAGCCGCAGGTCGATGATGACACCGGTCTGGTTTCCTATAAAAACGCCGAAACGGGTCAAACTGAACAGATCAACCGTGACCAGGTGAAATCCATGGGCGAACTGGATAACTAGTTCAGATTTCTGACGTTAGCCCGTCAATAATATTCACTATTAGCCTGTTGAATTACTGACTACACTCTTTTGGTAAAAGAAGGCAGTAAAACAACAGGCTAATTAATGATTCTGATAATTTACGCACATCCGTATCCGCATCACTCGCATGCAAATAAACGGATGCTTGAGCAGGTAAGGACGCTTGATAACGTAGAGATACGTTCCCTCTATCAACTATATCCCGATTTTAATATCGATATCGCCGCCGAACAGGAGGCGCTCTCTCGTGCCGATTTAATTATCTGGCAGCATCCGATGCAATGGTACAGCACCCCTCCGCTCCTCAAACTGTGGATCGATAAAGTCTTTTCCCACGGCTGGGCGTATGGCCACAACGGTCACGCGCTTAAAGGTAAAAGCCTGATGTGGGCCGTGACCACCGGCGGGGGAGAAAGCCACTTCGATATTGGTGCTTTCCCGGGCTTTGAGGTGCTGTCACAGCCGCTGCAGGCGACGGCGCTCTATTGTGGGCTGAACTGGCTCCCTCCTTTTGCGATGCACTGTACGTTCGTTTGCGATGATGAGACGTTGCAGGCGCAGGCACGCCATTATAAACAACGGTTACTTGAGTGGCAGGAGGCGAACAATGGATAGCCATACGCTGATACAGGCGCTGATTTACCTCGGCGCGGCTGCGCTGATTGTACCCGTGGCGGTACGTCTGGGACTGGGTTCGGTGCTGGGTTACCTCATTGCCGGCTGTGTCATTGGACCGTGGGGCTTCCGTCTGGTGACTGATGCCGAGGCGATTCTCCATTTCGCTGAGATCGGCGTCGTGCTGATGCTGTTTGTAATTGGCCTGGAGCTGGATCCCCGGCGGTTATGGAAACTGCGCGCTTCGGTATTTGGTGGGGGAGCGTTGCAGATGGTGGCCTGTGGTCTGCTGCTGGGTGGGTTCTGTATCCTGCTGGGCATGGACTGGAAAGTCGCGACACTCATCGGCCTGACGCTGGCACTCTCTTCTACGGCCATTGCCATGCAGGCAATGAACGAGCGCAACCTGACGGTCTCTCAGATGGGGCGCAGCGCGTTTTCGGTGCTGCTGTTCCAGGATATTGCAGCCATCCCGCTGGTGGCGATGATCCCGCTGCTGGCCGCAAGCGGTGCCTCAACGACCATGGGAGCTTTTGCGCTTTCCGCGCTGAAAGTGGTTGGTGCCCTGGCGCTGGTTATTCTGCTTGGCCGCTACGTGACCCGACCACTGCTGCGCTTTGTCGCTCGCTCCGGCCTGCGTGAAGTTTTCAGTGCCGTTGCGCTGTTCCTGGTGTTTGGCTTTGGTTTGCTGCTCGAGGAAGCCGGCTTATCGATGGCTATGGGGGCGTTCCTGGCAGGGGTGCTGCTGGCCAGTTCTGAATATCGCCATGCGCTGGAAAGTGATATCGAGCCGTTTAAGGGATTATTGCTGGGGCTGTTTTTCATCGGCGTGGGGATGTCTATCGACTTTGGCACGCTGGTAACGCATCCGCTGCGGATCCTCATCCTGCTGGTCGGTTTCCTGGTCATTAAGATGGGCATGTTGTGGCTGATAGCGCGTCCATTAAAGGTGCCCAACAAGCAGCGTCGTTGGTTTGCCGTACTGCTGGGGCAGGGGAGTGAGTTTGCATTCGTGGTCTTTGGCGCGGCGCAGATGGCCAACGTACTGGATGCTGAGTGGGCGAAAGCGCTGACGCTTGCCGTCGCACTGTCGATGGCCGCAACGCCTGTTCTGCTGGTGGTGCTGGCGCGTCTGGAAAAAACGGGGAGCGAGCAAGAACGCGAAGCCGACGAGATCGACGAGGAGCAGCCACGGGTGATCATCGCCGGATTTGGTCGCTTCGGGCAGATCGTGGGCCGTTTGCTGTTGTCGAGCGGGGTCAAAATGGTGATCCTCGACCACGATCCCGACCATGTTGAGACCCTGCGGAAATTCGACATGAAAGTGTTTTACGGGGATGCAACGCGTGTCGATCTGCTGGAGTCCGCCGGGGCGGCGAAAGCCGAAGTGTTGATTAACGCAATCGACGATCCGGAGACCAGCATGCAGATGGTGGAGCTGGTCAAGGAACACTTCCCCGAGCTGACCATTATCTCTCGCGCCCGCGATGTGGATCACTACATCCGGCTGCGTCAGGCAGGTGTGGAGGCGCCAGAGCGTGAAACGTTCGAAGGTGCGCTCAAGTCTGGCCGGATGGCGCTGGAAAATCTGGGGCTAGGTGCCTATGAAGCCCGTGAACGTGCGGACCTGTTCCGCCGCTTTAACACCGAGATGGTGGAAGAGATGGTGGCGATGGCGGGCAGCACAGCCACCGAGCGTGCAGCGGTGTTTAAACGCACCAGCGCGATGCTGACGGAAATCATTAACGAGGACCGCAATCACCTGTCGCTTATCCAGCGTCACGGCTGGCAGGGCACGGAAGAGGGCAAGCATACCGGCGATCCGGCGGACGAACCGGAGAGTAAACCTTCCGCGTGAAGTGGAGTTGCCAGCAATATTAAAAAATTTCTCTATCTTTACTCAGCCGCCAGTCGACGAAAGATTAAGCTTTCCGTATAGTGGCGGCAATTTTTTGCATCCGGGAAATTTTCAATGATCAGTCTGATTGCAGCGCTGGCGGTGGACCGTGTTATCGGTATGGAAAATGCCATGCCGTGGAACCTGCCTGCCGATCTCGCATGGTTTAAACGTACTACGTTAAACAAGCCGGTAGTGATGGGCCGCCTGACTTGGGAGTCGATTGGTCGTCCATTACCGGGCCGTAAAAATATCGTTATCAGTAGCCAGCCTGGCACTGACGATCGCGTCGAATGGGTGAAGTCCGTAGACGAGGCCATTGCCGCATGCGGTAATGCCGAAGAGATCATGGTGATTGGCGGTGGGCGTGTGTACGAACAGTTCCTGCCGAAAGCACAGAAGCTGTATCTGACCCATATTGATGCGGAAGTGGAAGGGGATACGCATTTCCCGGACTACGATCCTGATGAGTGGGAATCTGTCTTCAGTGAATTCCACGACGCGGATGCGCAGAACTCCCACAGCTACTGCTTCGAAATTCTGGAACGTCGCTAAGTGAATGTCCCTCTCCCGTCCGGGGGAGGGAAATCATCATCAGGAGGCAACGGCCTCGTCTTCCCCTAAGTCCAGCTGTCGGTTGGATGGCTGAACAAAGTACGTTTTATCTTCCCAGCGCAAGCAGGTTAACTCTCCACCCCAGCAGCAGCCGGTATCGAGACCGTAGATCCCCTCCGGTGTACCTTTCCCTTCAAGCGACGCCCAGTGGCCAAACACCACGTTATAGGCGTTGGTCACCGGACCGGGAATGGCAAACCACGGTTTAAGAGGCGCAGGTGCGCTTTCCGGTGTCTCTTTGCAATACATATCCAGCTGCCCGTTCGGGAAGCAAAAACGCATGCGGGTGAAAGCGTTCGTAATAAAGCGCAGGCGGGCCAGACCGCTAAGATCTTCGCTCCAGTGATTCGGCATATCGCCGTACATCGCGTCGAGGAAGAAAGGATACGAGTCGCTTGCCAGCACCGCTTCAACGTCACGCGCACAGGTTTTCGCCGTCTCAAGATCCCACTGAGGGGTGATCCCGGCATGCGCCATGACCAGTTTTTTCTCTTCATCGATCTGCAGCAGCGGCTGGCGGCGTAGCCAGTTGATGAGAACATCCGCGTCCGGGGCATCCAGCAAAGGCGAGAGACGATCTTTGGGTTTGTTGCGACTGATCCCGGCAAAGACGGCCAGCAAATGCAGATCGTGATTGCCCAGTACCATGCGCACGCTGTCGCCCAGTGATTTGACGAAGCGTAGAACGTCCAGCGAGCCAGGGCCACGCGCCACTAAATCGCCCGTCAGCCAGAGCGTATCTTGTCCAGGCGTAAAGTCGACCTGTTTTAACAATGCGATCAGTTCATCGTAGCAACCGTGAACGTCGCCAATCAGATATGTAGACATTAGATTAATGAATGAGTGTTGTAACGGCGAGACGGAACACAGGAATAGCAACGCGGAACACATTGCCATCGACGTCGACCATTTCGTAATGGCCCTGCATGGTGCCCAGCGGCGTTTCGATCACGGCACCGCTGGTATATTGATACTCTTCGCCAGGGTCGATGTGGGGCTGTTCACCAACCACACCTTCACCCTGAACTTCGATTTCGCGGCCGTTGCCGTTGGTGATAAGCCAGTAGCGCCCAAGCAGTTGCACAGGCATCCGCCCCAGATTGCGAATGGTCACGGTGTAAGCGAAGACAAAACGTTCTTCATCCGGTGAGGACTGGGATTCAACATAAACGCTTTGTACATGGACACATACGCGGGGCGAATCAATCATGGCTTAACTCTCCTTCGGCGGCGCATTTTCGCTGATGTAATTAGCCAGCTTGCAGTACTGTTCTACGGAAATATTTTCTGCACGCATTGCCGGGTCAATACCCAACTCAGTCAGCACTTCAACGGTAAACAGATTGCCCAGGCTGTTACGGATCGTTTTACGGCGCTGGTTAAACGCTTCCGTAGTAATGCGGCTCAGCACGCGCAGGTCTTTCACCGGGTACGGCATTATTTTATGCGGTACAAGGCGCACTACCGCAGAGTCCACTTTTGGTGGCGGCGTAAAGGCGGTTGGCGGTACTTCGAGCACCGGGATCACGTTGCAGAAATATTGCGCCATCACGCTCAAACGACCATACGCTTTACTGTTCGGCCCTGCAACCAGACGGTTAACCACCTCTTTTTGCAACATGAAGTGCATGTCGGCAATGGCATCAGTATAGCTAAACAGGTGGAACATTAGCGGTGTGGAAATGTTGTACGGCAGGTTACCGAACACGCGCAGCGGTTGGCCCATTTTTTCCGACAGCTCACCAAAGTTCATGGTCATGGCATCCTGCTGATAAATCGTCAGCTTTGGCCCCAGGAACGGGTGAGTTTGCAGGCGTGCGGCGAGATCGCGGTCGAGTTCGATAACGGTCAGTTCGTCCAGGCGTTCGCCTACGGGTTCAGTCAGAGCGGCAAGACCCGGGCCGATTTCGACCATAGCCTGACCTTTCTGCGGATTAATGGCAGACACGATACTGTCGATCACGAACTGATCGTTGAGGAAGTTTTGCCCGAAGCGTTTTCGGGCTAAGTGGCCCTGATGGACTCGATTAGTCATTGAGTATTAACAATCATTTTGATGGCGAGATTAAGCGCCGTAATAAAACTGCCGACATCCGCTTTCCCCTGGCCTGCCAGATCCAGCGCAGTACCGTGGTCAACGGACGTTCGAATAAAAGGTAAACCGAGGGTGATATTCACCCCGCGGCCAAAGCCCTGGTATTTTAGCACGGGCAGGCCTTGATCGTGGTACATCGCGAGCACGGCGTCCGCATTATCCAGGTATTTTGGCTGGAAAAGGGTATCGGCAGGCAACGGCCCGCTTAAGTTCATCCCTTTTGCCCGCATTTCTTCAAGCACCGGAATAATGGTGTCGATCTCTTCGGTTCCCATATGTCCGCCTTCACCGGCGTGCGGGTTCAGCCCGCAGACCAGCACATGCGGCTGTTTGATGCCGAATTTGGTTTGCAGGTCGTGATGCAGGATCCCAATGATCTCCCGTAAAAGAGACGGAGTAATGGCATCCGGAATGGCCCTGATGGGCAAATGGGTCGTCACGAGGGCAACGCGCATTGCTTCTGTCGCCAGCATCATGACCACTTTCGGGCTGTGCGAGCGCTCTTCAAAGAACTCCGTGTGCCCGGTAAACGGTATCCCCGCCTCGTTGATAACGCCTTTGTGCACGGGACCGGTGATCAGGGCGGCAAATTCGCCCTTCAGGCAACCGTCGCAGGCACGCGCCAGCGTCTCTACAACATAGTGGCCGTTTTCGGTACTGAGCTGACCCGGGATGACGGGAGTACGAAGTGGAACAGGAAGAAGCGTAAGCGTGCCGGCTTGCTGTGGTGCAGGCTGCTGGCCTTCAACGTAGGGGATGAGCGTTAAAGGCAGACCGAGCAGCGTTGCCCGGTCTTGTAACAGTGTTGCATCAGCGCAGACAACCAGTTCCACCGGCCAGCTGCGCTGGGCGAGCTGGACAACGAGGTCAGGCCCAATCCCGGCAGGTTCGCCGGGAGTGATCACAACACGATGCTGTTTCATTAGTTGCTCAGTACTTTCACATAAGCGCTGGCGCGTTGTTCCTGCATCCAGGTTGCTGCTTCTTCAGAGAACTTACGGTTAAACAGCATGCGGTAGGCTCTGTCTTTCTGCGCCGCGTCCGTTTTATCAACATTGCGGGTATCCAACAGTTCGATCAGATGCCAGCCGAAGGAGGAGTGCACCGGGGCGCTCATCTGGCCTTTGTTCAGCTTCATCAGTGCGTCACGGAACGCAGGATCGTAGATATCCGCGGCCGCCCAGCCCAGATCGCCGCCCTGATTAGCAGAGCCGGGATCCTGAGAGAACTCTTTCGCGGCATTCGCAAACGAGGTTTTCCCGCTCTTGATGTCTGCAGCAATCTGTTGCAGTTTCACGCGCGCCTGATCGTCAGTCATGATAGGTGACGGCTTGAGGAGAATATGGCGAGCGTGAACTTCGGTAACCGAAATGTTCTGACTCTGACCGCGCAGATCGTTCACTTTCAGGATGTGGAAGCCCACGCCTGAACGGATGGGACCCACGATGTCACCTTTCTTCGCCGTGCTCAGCGCCTGAGCAAAGATGGAAGGCAGCTCCTGGATACGTCCCCAGCCCATCTGGCCGCCTTTCAGCGCCTGTTGGTCAGCGGAGTAGGTGATGGCCAGTTTGCCAAAGTCACCGCCGTTACGTGCCTGCTCGACAATCGAACGCGCCTGGCTTTCAGCTTCCGCAGCCTGGTCGGAGGTTGGGTTCTCTGGCAGCGGGATCAGAATGTGGCTCAGGTTCAGTTCGGTGCTGGCGTCATTCTGGTTACCCACCTGTTTTGCCAGCGCGTCCACTTCCTGAGGCAGGATCGTGACGCGACGACGGACTTCATTGTTGCGCACTTCCGAAATCAGCATCTCTTTACGGATCTGATTACGGTACGTTGCATAGCTGATGCCATCATAGGCCAGACGGCTGCGCATCTGGTCCAGGCTCATGTTGTTCTGCTTCGCGATGTTAGCAATGGCCTGATCGAGCTGCTCGTCAGTGACCTTCACACCCATTTTCTGACCCATTTGCAGGACAATCTGATCCATGATCAGACGTTCCAGGATCTGGTGGCGCAGGGTAGCGTCATCCGGAAGTTGCTGACCTGCTTCACCCGAATTGAGCTTCACAGATTTCATCAAACCGTCAACGTCGCTTTCGAGCACGACGCCGTTGTTAACCACAGCGGCGACCTTATCAACAACCTGGGGGGCCGCGAAGCTGGTATTCGCAACCATAGCGACACCGAGCAGCAGCGTTTTCCAGTTCTTCATACTTTTTCCATTTCAATTAACCGCAAAGCGGATTACGTTGCAAATTAAGCACATTACAAGGAACTGCGGTACGGCAGAATGTTCGAGCGCAGCATCTGCTGCGTGCCCAGGCCGTAGTTGGAGCTCAGGCCGCGCAGTTCGACATTAAAGCCAATCACGTTATCGTATTTGCCCTGTTCATTCTTGGTATCCCAGCCGTTAAGCTTACGTTCGTAACCGACACGCAGCGCGTAGCAGCAGGAGTTATATTGCAGACCAACCATCTGGTCAGCAGGTTTACTGGTGTTGGTGTCAAAGTAGTAAGCACCGACGATTGACCAGCGATCGGCGATTGGCCAGCTCGCTGCGCCACCCACCTGCGAGATGCCGTCTTTGTACTGATCCGTATTCGCATAGTTTGGCAACGTGGCCTGAATATATTCCGGGCTGGCGTAACGATAGGTCAACTGCAGCATACGGTCTTCATCACGACGGTATTCAATCGCCGCACTGCTTGTCGCGACGTTGTTGAGACGCGTATCGTACTGCACACCCCCACGTAAACCCCAGCGATCGGTCATACGCCAGTAAGTATCACCCGCCCACACCAGAGAACCCGTTTTGTTGTCTTTCTCCCAGTTAATGTCGTCATCACCGGTCCGGGACTCGGTGAAATAGTAGATTTGACCAACAGAAACGTTAAAACGTTCAACGGCGGCATCATCATAAACGCGCGTTGTGACGCCGGTCGTTAACTGGTTTGCTGACGCAATACGGTCGAGGCCACCGTAGGTACGGTCGCGGAACAGACCGCTGTAGTCAGACTGCAGGAATGAGGAGTCATAGTTCTGAATGTTGCTCTGATCGCGATACGGGACGTACAGATACTGCATACGTGGCTCAAGCGTCTGGGTATAACCCTCCGCCAGAAGACCCATATCGCGTTCGAAGATCAGTTTGCCGTCCATTTTGAACTGCGGCAGGACGCGGTTCACGGATTCTTCGAGATCGGTACCGTAACGGTTGTTATACCAGTCGAGATTCTTCTGCTGGTAATGGGTGGCCATCAGTTTGGCCTCGGTATTCAGGCTCGACCAGTCATTTGACACCGGCAAATTGATGGTTGGTTCGAGGTGAACACGCGTGGATTCCGGCATATCCGAGTTGGTGTTAACGAAGTGCACGGCCTGGGCGTACACGTGGGTGTCAAACGGACCAACATCGTTCTGGTACCAGTTAACGTCCAGCTGCGGTTCTGCACCGTAAGTACTTGTGTTCTGGCTGCTAAAGACCTGGAATTGCTTGGTAGAGACCGTAGCGTCGAAGTTCTCAATAGCGTATCCCACGCTGAATTTCTGCGTGGCGTAGCCATCGGTACTGGACCCGTATTTGGAGTCAAAGTCGTTGAAATAGTAAGGGTCGCTGACTTTGGTGTAGTCGACGTTAAACCGCCAGACCTGGTCCATCACCCCGGCATGTTTCCAGTAGAACAACCAGCGGTGTTTATCACCTTCTGTTGGATGTTCATCCTGGAAGACTTTATCCGACGGCAGATAATCCAGTTCCATCAGGCCAGCGCCCGCCTGTGTCAGGTAGCGGAACTCGTTTTCCCACATAATGTTGCCGCGCTTATGGATATAGTGCGGCGTGATCGTGGCGTCCATGTTGGGCGCGATGTTCCAGTAATACGGCAGATAGAACTCAAAGTAGTTCGTGGTGCTGTATTTGGCATTCGGGATCAGGAAACCTGAGCGGCGTTTGTCACCCACAGGAAGCTGCAGATAAGGGCTGTAGAAAACGGGTACCGGACCGAGCTTGAAGCGGGCGTTCCAGATCTCGGCAACCTGCTCTTCACGGTCATGGATGACTTCACTTCCGACCACGCTCCAGGTATTAGACCCGGGCAGACAGGACGTGAAGGAGCCGTTTTCCAGAATCGTATAGCGGTTTTCGCCGCGCTGTTTCATCAGGTCTGCATCACCGCGCCCCTGGCGACCTACCATCTGGTAATCACCTTCCCAGACGTTAGTGTCTTTGGTATTCAGGTTTGACCAGGCTTTCGGACCTTTCAGGATGACCTGATTGTCGTCATAGTGCACATTACCCAGCGCATCCACCGTTCGTACCGGCTCGGCCGCACCTTCCGGCTGCTTCTGGTGTAATTGCACTTCATCTGCCTGCAGACGGCTGTTGCCCTGGTTAATATCCACATTGCCAGTAAATGTCGCATTGTCAGGATATGTGCCTTTAGAGCTATCGGCAGTAATGGTTACCGGCAAGCTATTCGTATCGCCCTTTACCAGTGGACGATTATAACTTGGGACGCCAAGCATACACTGCGAGGCGAGATCGGCCGCCAGTCCCTGTTGGCTGTACAGGGCGGTGCCAATCATTGTGGCCAGGAGGGTGGGGATACGTTTTTTCATACGTTGTATTTTATTGTTCCGTCATCAGTGGCTACGGCTTACAAACGTTCAGAGACTATCTTACTCATCAGCGCAGTACCAGCGTTAATCCTGCCCGTTTGCGCGCCAGAGTGTTAGGCTCGCTATCGAATGACGAGTATGATAAAGCAAATTATAGGCGATGTCCTTCAATTGACCGTGGCTTGAACACTGTGATGATGACGTTGCGTCGGCCAGGAACATGACTAACCGGGGAGTATATGCAGTATTGGGGTAAAATAATCGGCGTTGCGTTCGCCATCATCATGGGTGCCGGGTTCTGGGGGATCGTACTGGGGCTTATTATCGGCCATATGTTTGATAAGGCTCGCAGCCGCAAAATGGCCTGGTTTGCCAATCAGCGTGAGCGTCAGTCCCTCTTTTTCTCCACCACGTTTGAGGTGATGGGGCACTTAACCAAATCAAAAGGGCGTGTGACGGAAGCCGATATTCAGATAGCCAGCGTCTTTATGGACCGCATGAATCTGCATGGTGACTCCCGTCTCGCGGCACAAAATGCGTTTCGCATCGGTAAAGCGGATAATTATCCGCTGCGCGATAAAATGCGTCAGTTCCGCAGCATCTGCTTCGGCCGTTTTGATTTAATTCGGATGTTTCTGGAGATCCAAATCCAGGCGGCGTTTGCCGATGGTTCACTTCATCCGAATGAACGCGATGTTTTATACGTTATTGCGGAAGAACTGGGCATCTCCCGTATGCAGTTCGACCAGTTCCTGCGCATGATGCAGGGCGGTGCGCAGTTTGGCGGCGGCTATCACCAGCAGTCCTCTGGCGGTGCCTGGCAGCAGGCGCAGCGGGGTCCGACGCTGGAGGATGCCTGTAACGTGCTGGGGGTGAAGCCATCGGACGATGTGACCACCATCAAGCGTGCCTATCGTAAGCTGATGAGTGAGCACCACCCGGACAAACTGGTCGCGAAAGGCTTACCGCCGGAGATGATGGAGATGGCGAAGCAAAAAGCGCAGGAAATTCAGAAAGCGTACGAGTTGATTAAAGAGAAGAAAAGTTTCAAATAAAAAAGGCCCGACACTGTCGGGCCTTTTTTTTTAGAAGTCGACTGGGGCTTTAAACGTCATTGCATTGCCAAAAACCGGATGGGTGATGGTGAGCGTCTGCGCATGCAGCTGCAGGCGTGGCGCCAGCGCCAGTGCATCGGGCGGCGCGTAAAATCTGTCCCCCAGTATCGGGTGCCCCAGCGCAAGCATATGGACACGCAGCTGGTGCGAGCGCCCGGTAATCGGTTTAAGCAGTACGCGCGCAGTGTTATCTGGCGCGTACTCCAGCACTTCATACTCGGTTTGTGCTGCTTTGCCGGTTTCGTAACAGACCTTTTGTTTTGGTCGGTTCGGCCAGTCGCAGATCAGCGGTAAATCCACCAGCCCTTCCGCCGGCTGAGGATGCCCCCAGACACGTGCGACATACTGCTTTTTCGGCTCGCGATCGCGGAACTGGCGTTTCAGCTCGCGTTCCGCCGCTTTATTCAGCGCCACTACAATCACACCGCTGGTGGCCATGTCCAGACGATGGACAGACTCCGCCTGAGGATAATCACGCTGAATACGCGTCATCACACTGTCTTTGTGCTCATCCAGACGCCCTGGCACGGACAACAAGCCGCTGGGCTTGTTGACCACCATAATGTGCTCATCCTGATAAAGCACCACCAGCCAGGGATCCTGAGGTGGATTGTAAGGCTCCATCACCATCTTGCGCTCCGTTTACTGATGCGTCACAACGATAAGACGCAGGGCATCCAGACGCCAGCCAGCCTGATTAAGGCTTTCCAGCACCTGCTGACGGTTGCTCTCGATCGCCGCCAGTTCGTCATCGCGGATGTTTGGGTTTACCGCTTTCAACGCTTCCAGACGGGAGAGTTCCGCGGACAGTTTGTCGTCGGCTTCTTGACGTGCGGCATCAATCAGCACCCGGGCCGCTTTTTCGATCTGCGTTTCACCCAGCTGCAGAATAGCGTGCACATCCTGCTGTACCGCGTTGACCAGCTTACTGCCGGTATGACGGTTCACGGCGCTCAGCTGGCGGTTAAAGCTCTCGAATTCAACCTGAGCGGCGAGGTTCGTGCCGTTTTTGTCCAGCAGCAGACGCACAGGCGTTGACGGCAGGAAGCGGTTGAGCTGCAGCTGTTTCGGCGCCTGCGCTTCGACAACGTAAATCAGTTCCAGCAACAGGGTACCCACTGGCAGCGCTTTGTTTTTCAACAACGAGATGGTGCTGCTGCCGGTATCGCCTGAGAGGATCAAATCCAGACCGTTGCGGATCAACGGGTGCTCCCAGGTGATGAACTGCGCATCCTCGCGCGACAGCGCCACATCACGTTCAAAGGTGATGGTGCATCCATCTTCCGGCAGGCCAGGGAAATCCGGGACCAGCATATGGTCGGACGGGGTCAGGACAATCAAATTCTCGCCACGATCGTCCTGGTTTATGCCAACGATGTCGAACAGGTTCATGGAGAAGCTGATCAGGCTGGTGTCATCATCCTGCTCTTCAATGCTTTCAGCGAGCGCCTGGGCTTTTTCACCGCCGTTGGAGTGGATCTCCAGCAGGCGGTCACGGCCCTGTTCCAGCTGAGATTTCAGCGCTTCATGCTTATCACGGCAGGCTTTGATCAGTTCATCAAACCCGTCGGTGTTCTCTGGCGCGGCCAGGTAGCCGATCAGATCGGCGTGCACCTGATCGTAAATCGGGCGGCCGGTCGGGCAGGTATGCTCAAACGCATCCAGACCTTCGTGGAACCAACGCACCAGAACGGACTGGGCGGTTTTTTCCAGGTAAGGAACGTGGATCTGAATATCATGCGCCTGGCCAATACGATCCAGACGGCCGATACGCTGTTCCAGCAGATCCGGGTTGAACGGCAAATCGAACATCACCAGGTTGCTGGCAAACTGGAAGTTACGGCCTTCAGACCCGATTTCAGAGCACAGCAGAACCTGGGCACCGCTGTCCTCTTCTGCAAACCATGCCGCGGCACGGTCACGCTCGACGATGGACATCCCTTCGTGGAACACGGCGGCGCGAATACCTTCGCGTTCGCGCAGGACCTGCTCCAGCTGCAGTGCGGTGGCTGCTTTGGCGCAGATCACCAGCACTTTCTGAGAACGGTGCGCGGTCAAATAGCCCATCAGCCACTCAACACGCGGGTCGAAGTTCCACCAGGTGCCGGTATCGCCTTCAAATTCCTGGTAAATCTGTTCAGGGTAGAGCATGTCGCGTGCACGCTCTTCTGCAGTTTTGCGCGCGCCCATAATGCCGGAAACTTTAATGGCCGTCTGGTACTGCGTCGGCAGTGGCAATTTGATGGTATGCAGTTCGCGTTTCGGGAAACCTTTCACCCCGTTACGGGTGTTACGGAACAGGACGCGGCTGGTGCCGTGGCGATCCATCAGCATATCGATCAGTTCTTTACGCGCGGAATCCGCGTTGTCACTGTCGCTGTTGGCCGCCTGCAGCAGAGGCTCAATATCCTGCTCGCCAATCAGATCGCTCAGGGTGTTGAGCTCGTCATTCGAGAGATGTTTACCCGCCAGCAGCAGGGCAACGGCATCGGCGACCGGACGGTAGTTATTCTGCTCTTCAACGAACTGCTCAAAGTCATGGAAGCGGTTTGGATCGAGCAGTCGCAAACGGGCGAAGTGGCTCTCCAGACCTAACTGCTCCGGCGTTGCGGTCAGCAGCAGGACGCCTGGTACGCGCTCGGCAAGCTGTTCGATAGCCATATATTCCCGGCTTGGTGCATCTTCGCTCCAGACCAGATGGTGCGCTTCATCGACCACCATCAGGTCCCATTCGGCGTCGCACAGATGCTCAAGACGTTGCTTGCTGCGGCGTACGAAATCCAGAGAGCAGATCACCAGCTGTTCCGTTTCAAACGGGTTGTCCGCATCGTGCTGGGCTTCTGCATAGCGCTCGTCATCAAACAGAGCGAAACGCAGGTTAAAGCGGCGCAGCATCTCGATCAGCCATTGATGCTGCAGGGTTTCGGGTACCACAATCAGCACGCGCTCGGCTGCGCCGGAAAGCAGCTGTTGATGCAGGATCATGCCCGCTTCAATGGTTTTCCCCAGACCCACTTCATCTGCCAGCAGTACGCGAGGTGCGTGACGGCGGCCCACGTCATGGGCGATGTTCAGCTGGTGGGGAATAAGGCTGGTACGCTGACCGCGCAGGCCGCTCCACGGCATACGGTACTGTTCACTCTGGAACTTGCGTGCGCGATAGCGCAGGGAGAAGCGATCCATACGGTCGATTTGCCCGGCAAACAGGCGATCCTGCGGCTTACTGAATACCAGTTTACTGTCGAGCAGCACCTCACGCAGGATGACATTGGCCTCGTCGGTGTCCAGGCGAGTCCCGATGTAGGCGAGCAGTCCATTCTCTTCTTTTACGTCTTCGACCTTTAGCTGCCAGCCGTCGTGGCTGGTCACGGTGTCACCCGGGTTGAACATCACGCGGGTCACAGGGGAATCATTGCGGGCGTACAGGCGGTTTTCACCGGTAGCAGGGAAAAGGAGGGTAACCATTCGTGCATCCACGGCAACCACGGTTCCTAATCCAAGTTCGCTTTCTGTATCGCTGATCCAGCGTTGACCAAGTGTAAAAGGCATATTTGTTCGGCTCTAATCGTAAATTGCAGGCAATAGTTCAACCACCGTCAAAAATGACAGTCATTGAAAAATGGGTCCGGGAATGGAAAGGGCGCTATGGTACTGGATGGCAGCCATTTCGTCACGTGTCAAAATAGGCCAAGTTGCCCTGTCACTAGTGTAGCAAAGTCGTCGTCGATGAAGGGCAAAATTCCGTCCGCGACCGGCTGAAGCTGACGCGTAAGATAGTGCTCGTAATCCAGAGGCGAGTGCTGGTAATCCACGGGTTCCGGGCCGCTGGTGGTCCAGAGGTATTTGATGGTTCCCCGGTTCTGATACTGCGGGGCACGCCCCCGGCGCACGTTCTCCTCATCCGCCAGGCGCGCGGCGCGGACGTGCGGCGGAACGTTGCGCTGGTATTCCGCCAGCGGGCGGCGCAGGCGCTTGCGGTACACCAGCTGGGCGTCGAGTTCACCGGCCATCAGGCTGGCAATTGTTTCACGCACGTAGTCCTGATAAGGCTCGTTGCGAAAGATACGCAGATAAAGCGTTTGCTGAAACTGCTGTGCCAGCGGCGTCCAGTCGGTGCGTACGGTTTCCAGCCCTTTAAAGACCATTCGCTGCTTGTCACCTTCCTGAATAAGACCGGCGTAGCGCTTCTTACTGCCCTGGTCGGTACCGCGAATGGTGGGCATTAAAAAGCGGCTGAAATGGGTTTCAAACTCCAGTTCTAACGCGCTGCTTAACCGCTCTTTTTGCAAACTTTCCTGCCACCAGGCGTTCACAAAAGTCACCAGTGATTTGCCGATTCGCGCGGCATCCTCTTCTGAATGCGCGCCCTTAAGCCAGACAAAGGTGGAATCCGTATCGCCATAAATAACGTCATAACCCTGGGATTCAATCAACGCTTTGGTCTGGCGCATGATGTCGTGCCCGCGCATGGTGATAGATGACGCCAGTCGTGGGTCGAAGAAGCGGCAGGCGCTGGTCCCCAGAACCCCGTAAAACGCGTTCATGATAATTTTCAGCGCCTGAGAAAGGGGCTTGTTGCCATGACGCTTAGCCTCGTCGCGACCGTGCCAGATGTTTCCCACGATTTCCGGCAGACAGTGCTTTTCCCGTGAGAAGCGGGCCCCGAGAAAACCTTCTGTGCTGTGCAAATCGTCAGGCTGCGCCATCCCTTCCACCAGCCCGACGGGATCGATCAGGAAGGTGCGAATAATGGACGGATAGAGGCTTTTGTAGTCCAGCACCAGCACGGAGTCATACAACCCGGGCCGGGAATCCATCACGTAACCGCCTGGGCTTGCCTGCGGCGGCACGTCACCGAGGTTGGGGGCGACATAGCCCGCCCGGTGCATACGCGGGAAATAGAGGTGGCTAAAGGCGGCCACGGAGCCACCGTGCCGGTCAGCGGCGAGGCCGTTCACCGTCGCGCGCTCGAGCAGGAAGGGCATGATCTCCGTTTTGTGGAAAATCTGCGTCACCAGTTCACAATCTTTCAGGTTGTAGGTGGCGAGCGCCGGTTTGTCTTCGTTAAAGCGCCGGTCGATTTCATCCATTCTGTCCCACGGATTGTCGATGGATTTCCCTTCGCCGAGCAGCTCCTGCGCCACCGCTTCCAGAGAGAAAGAGGAAAAATTCCAGAAGGCAGATTTGAGCGCCTCAATGCCGTCGATAATCAGGCGGCCATTGGCCTGCGCGAAAAACACACCGTTTTTAAAACCGTGCTCGCGCCATTCCAGCTCGCTGTTTCCGCGCCCCAGCATCAGGGGGATGCGGTAACGTTCAGCATGTTTTTGCAGCACGCGCAGATCGAACTGCACCACGTTCCAGCCGATCAACACATCGGGATCGCGATCGGCAAACCACTGGTTTAGCTTTTCCAGAAGCTGTGGCCGGCTGTTGACATACTCCAGCCGGAAATCCAGCGCGGATGCGTTGCCATTCGGGGGGCCAAGCATATAAACAACCCGATCCCCGCAGCCTTCAAGGCCGATACAGTACAGCTCACCGTGGCGAGTGGTTTCGATATCCAGCGAGACCCATTTCAACGGCGGCCGGTAGCTAGGGTTGGGTTTGAGACGGGCATTAATAAGGCTGCCGTTTTGCGCGGTGCCGTCGACCCAGACGGGGGCGGTAATAAACCGCTCCATCAGAAAACGTTCTGGCGGGCGGATATCGGCTTCGTACAGCGTCACGCCAGCGTCGCGCAGCAGTTTTTCATAACGCATCAGCTGGCGATGGGCGCGGCAGTAGAGGCCATGTACGGGCTGACGGTGGAAATCTTTCAGTTCAAGCGGCGTCAGGCGCCAGCCATTTTCACCGCGCAGCAGTTGCTTTACTTTCTCAACATGATCGTTCGGGAGAAAAGCCACGGACTCCTGCGGCGGCAGGGTCACGTGCAGCGGGCCGTTGTCCGTCGCCAGCCAGAATGCCACCTCGGTGCCCTGAGGAGTATCCCGCCAGTGTCGGGTAAGTAAAAAACCTTCTTGCGCCTGCGCCACGCCGCTATCCCATAAAACAAAACCAGGCTTGATTATAGCCTGGTTGAATATTTTACGCTGGGTATATATACAGTTTACTGCCCGTAATAGGCTTTTGCGCCATGTTTACGCAGGTAGTGTTTATCCAGCAGGGTTGGCTGCATATCCGGAAGCTGCGGTGCCAGCTGGCGGCAGAAGATGCCCATATACGCGACCTCTTCCAGCACAATCGCGTTATGTACCGCATCTTCGGCGTTTTTACCCCAGGCAAAAGGTCCATGGGAGTGCACCAGCACGCCGGGCATTTGCGCAGCGTCGATACCCTGTTTTTCAAACGTTTCGACGATAACGTTGCCGGTTTCCCACTCATACTCGCCGTTGATCTCTTCATCAGTCATCAAACGGGTGCAGGGAATGGTGCCGTAAAAGTAGTCTGCGTGCGTGGTTCCGGTCGCCGGAATGGACTGGCCGGCCTGCGCCCAGATGGTCGCATGACGCGAATGGGTATGCACAATACCGCCAATGGTCGGGAAGGCCTGGTAGAGCAGGCGATGCGTTGGCGTGTCGGAGGAGGGTTTTTTCTTTCCTTCCACCACTTCGCCCGTGGCGATGCTGACGACAACCATATCTTCTGCGGTCATTACCGTGTAATCCACTCCTGACGGCTTTATCACGAAGACGCCGTGCTCGCGGTCAACGGCGCTGACGTTGCCCCAGGTCAGCGTCACCAGATTGTGTTTGGGCAGCGCCAGGTTGGCTTCAAGTACCTGACGTTTGAGATCTTCTAACATGCAATCCTCCAGGAAAAGAGGCCCGCCCTGCGGCAGGCCAAAGGTTCCCCTGTTAACGTTTTGAACCGTAATAGACTTCGTTCCAGCGCAGCGCGTCTTTGAACGCGGGCAGGCGGGTATCGTTATCAATGACGGTCAGTTCGATGTCGTGCAGTTCGGCGAACTGACGCATGTCGTTCAAATCCAGCGCGTGGCTGAAGACGGTGTGGTGCGCGCCACCGGCCAGGATCCAGGCTTCCGAGGCGGTTGGCAGGTCAGGCTGCGCTTTCCACAGGGCGTTGGCGACCGGCAGTTTTGGCAGAGAATGCGGGGTTTCAACTGCATCCACACAGTTCACCAGCAGGCGGAAACGGTCGCCAAGGTCAATCAGGCTGGCGTTGATGGCAGGACCGGTACGGGTGTTGAAGATCAGACGTGCCGGGTCGGCTTTTCCGCCAATGCCAAGGTACTGCACGTCGAGGATCGGTTTCTCTTCAACGGCAATGGAAGGACACACTTCCAGCATATGCGAGCCCAGTACCAGGTCGTTGCCGTTTTCGAAGTGGTAGGTGTAGTCCTCCATAAAGGAGGTGCCGCCCTGCAGACCGGTTGACATCACTTTCATAATGCGAAGCAGAGCGGCAGTTTTCCAGTCGCCTTCGCCGGCAAAGCCGTAGCCCTGCTGCATCAGACGTTGTACCGCCAGGCCGGGCAGTTGTTTCAGGCCGTGGAGGTCTTCAAAGGTGGTGGTAAAGGCATGGAAGCCACCCTGTTCCAGGAAGCGTTTCATGCCCAGTTCGATACGTGCTGCATCCAGCACGTTCTGGCGTTTGTCACCGTGAATTTGTGCCGCAGGGGTCAGACGGTAGCTGCTTTCGTATTCGTCGACCAGCGCGCTTACGTCGCCATCGCTGATTTCATTCACCACCTGCACCAGGTCGCCCACGGCCCAGGTATTCACCGAGAAACCAAATTTAATCTGTGCGGCAACTTTATCGCCGTCGGTGACCGCCACTTCACGCATGTTGTCGCCGAAACGCACCACTTTCAGGTGGCGAGTATCTTGTCGGGACACCGCCTGGCGCATCCAGGAGCCGATACGTTTTTGCGCATGCTGATCCTGCCAGTGGCCGGTGACGACCGCATGCTGCTGGCGCATACGTGCGCCGATAAAGCCGAACTCACGGCCGCCGTGCGCGGTCTGGTTCAGGTTCATAAAGTCCATATCAATGCTGTCCCACGGCAGGGACGCGTTGAACTGGGTATGGAACTGCATCAGTGGTTTATTGAGGATGGCCAGACCGTTGATCCACATTTTGGCCGGTGAGAAGGTGTGCAGCCACACTACCATGCCGGCGCATTTATCGTCGTAGTTCGCGTCGCGGCAGATGTTCGTGATCTCATCCGGGGTCGTGCCGAGCGGTTTGAGCACCAGTTTGCACGGCAGTTTAGCCTCTGCATTGAGCGCGTTGACCACGTGCTCAGCATGTTTCGTCACCTGTTGCAGCGCTTCCGGCCCGTACAGATGTTGGCTGCCAATGACAAACCACACTTCATAATTATTAAAAATGGTCATTATTGTGTCCTTAATGTGTCAGGGTTGCCGTAGTGTCCGCGGTGTGTTTGGCCGGGGCGGCGACAGGGAGATAGTGAAGTTCGGCGCTTTTTGCCCATTGCTGATAGCGCTGATAAAGCTGTTCAAAACGCTGCGCCTGCTGAGCACGCGGCTGGAGGGTATTTTCGACAGCGCTCGCCATGTGCTGCTGCGCGGTCGGGATATCGGCATGAACGCCTGCCGCAACGGCCGCGAAGATCGCTGCACCGAGGGCGCAGCACTGATCGGAGGCGACAATCTGCAGTGGACGGTTCAGCACGTCACAACAGGCCTGCATGATTACCGGGTTTTTACGGGCGATGCCGCCCAGTGCCATCACGTTGTTGACGTCGATGCCCTGCTCGGTGAAGCACTCCATAATGGCGCGCGCCCCAAAGGCAGTTGCGGCAATCAGGCCGCCAAACAGCGCTGGCGCGTCGGTAGCGAGGTTAAGATCGGTGATCACCCCTTTCAGGCGCTGGTTGGCAAATGGCGTACGGCGACCGTTGAACCAGTCGAGCACCACCGGCAGGTGATCGAGAGAAGGATTCTTTGCCCACGCGGCGGTGAGCTGCGGCAAAAGCTGCTTTTTACTTTCGGCAATCTGGGTCTTCAGCTCAGGATGTGCCGCCGCCAGCTGATCCAGCGGCCAGCCCAGCACGCGGCCAAACCAGGCGTAGATATCGCCAAAGGCGGACTGACCCGCTTCCAGACCGATAAACTCCGGTACGACGCTGCCGTCAACCTGGCCGCAGATGCCTTTTACCGCCCGATCGCCTACGCTGGCTTTATCCGCGGTGAGAATGTCGCAGGTGGAGGTGCCGATAACCTTCACCAGCGTGTTTGGCTGGGCACCGGCGCCCACCGCGCCCATGTGGCAGTCAAACGCCCCGCCGGAGATGGCCACGTTTTGCGGCAGACCCAGGCGCGTCGCCCACTCTTCACAAAGCGTACCCACCGGAATATCGGCGGTGAAGGTGTCGGTGAACAGCGGGTATTGCAGACTCGTGTTGATGACGGGATCGAGTTCATCGAAGAACGCCGCCGGTGGCAGGCCACCCCAGCTTTCATGCCACAGGGATTTGTGTCCGGCGCTGCAGCGGCCGCGGCGGATATCCTGCGGACGCGTGGTACCGGAGAGCAGGGCTGGTACCCAGTCACACAGTTCAATCCACGATACCGCGGCCTGCGCAACGGATGCGTCTGCGCGGGTTACGTGGAGGATCTTGGCCCAGAACCATTCACTGGAGTAAATACCGCCGATGTAACGCGAGTAGTCCGTTTTACCGGGCTGGTGACACAAGCGGGTAATGGCTTCGGCCTCTTCAACGGCGGTGTGATCTTTCCACAGCACGAACATGGCGTTCGGGTTATCAGCAAACTCCGGACGCAGCGCCAGAACATGGCCTTCGGCATCCACAGGGGCAGGCGTTGAGCCGGTACTGTCGACGCCAATCCCGACGATTTCTGCCCGCTGGGCGTCGGTCAGTTCAGTCAGTACGGTTTTGATTGCCGCTTCCATCGACTCAATGTAGTCACGTGGATGGTGACGGAACTGGTTATGTGGCGCATCGCAGTAGCGCCCCTCTTGCCAGCGCGGGTACCACTCAACGCTGGTTGCTATTTCCTGGCCGCTTGTACAGTCCACTGCCAGAGCGCGAACCGAGTCGCTGCCAAAATCGAGGCCAATCGCAATTGCCATGGTGTTGCTCCATCAAAAAACAGGTATGAGAGAACATTAGAGACTGGAGGCGAAAATCGTCAGGCAGGATCCGCTAATCTTATGGACTAAATTGCTGTTGCAATAGAAAGTGTGACGCCGTGCAAATAATCAATGTGGACATTTCTGCCGCACTTATAGACACTTTTGTTACTGCTGATCTGCCCCCGTGGGCGGACAAATCAGGGGGAAAGGCTGAAACATGGCGGACGTAAAAGAGGCGTGATGCTTTTTGGATCTTTTCGCGGGCCATTTTTATACTGCTTTTATCGATATGGACAATTGGTTTCCTTCAGGACCCTTGGGAGAACTGAATCTATGGCCGAAACGCAAAACGATCCCTTATTACCGGGCTACTCGTTTAATGCTCACCTGGTGGCGGGGCTGACCCCTATCGAGGCTGAGGGATATCTCGATTTTTACGTCGACCGACCGCTCGGGATGAAAGGGTATATTCTGAACCTGACGGTGCGTGGGGAAGGGATTATCAAAAATAACGATCAGCAGTTTGTCTGCCGTCCGGGCGATATGCTGCTGTTTCCGCCGGGAGAGATCCACCACTACGGGCGTCACCCGGAGGCCAAAGAGTGGTATCACCAGTGGGTCTACTTCCGCCCGCGCGCCTACTGGCAGGAGTGGCTCTCGTGGCCGGCTATTTTTGCGCACACCGGTTTTTATCGCCCGGACGAGGTTCATCTGGCTCAGTTCCGCGAACTCTTTGCCCAAATTATTGAAGCGGGGCAGGCGGGTGGCCGGTATGCCGAACTGCTGGCGATTAATCTGCTTGAACAGGTGCTGTTGCGCCGGATGGAGGCGATAAACGCGTCACTTAATCCTCCGCTGGACAACCGCGTGCGCGACGCCTGCCAGTACATCAGCGACCATCTGGCCGACAGCCAGTTCGATATCGCCAGCGTCGCCCAGCATGTGTGTCTCTCACCGTCGCGGCTGTCACATCTGTTCCGTCAGCAGCTGGGCGTTAGCGTTCTGAGCTGGCGTGAGGACCAGCGTATCAGCCAGGCGAAGCTCCTGCTCAGCACCACCCGCATGCCCATTGCCACCGTGGGGCGCAATGTGGGCTTTGAAGATCAGCTCTATTTCTCCCGGGTATTTAAAAAATGCACCGGTGCCAGCCCCAGTGAATTCCGGGCAGGATGTGAATAAACGGTAAAAAAAGATAAACAAGCAGGTGAACTGTGGAAGCAACCTGTAAACTATTCAGACAATTGTTGTCTTGACGCGGTGCAGGGCGCTAAGCAGAATCCCTGATTCGTTTTCTGACCGGAATAGTTATGCAGGCATTGCTGGAACATTTTATCACCCAGTCCGTTATGTATTCGCTTATCGCCGTTGCGCTGGTGGCGTTTCTGGAATCGCTTGCACTTGTTGGGTTGATCCTCCCCGGCACGGTGATGATGGCGGGGCTGGGCGCGTTGATTGGCAGCGGTGAAGTGAATTTCTGGCAGGCGTGGATGGCGGGGATTATTGGCTGTTTACTTGGCGACTGGATCTCCTTCTGGCTGGGCTGGCGCTTTAAGAAACCGCTGCACCGCTGGTCGTTCATGAAAAAGAACAAAGCCTTGCTGGATAAAACCGAACACGCGCTGCATCAGCACAGCATGTTCACGATCCTCGTCGGTCGCTTTGTTGGACCAACGCGTCCGCTGGTGCCGATGGTCGCGGGGATGCTGGATCTGCCTGTTGCGAAATTCGTGGTGCCGAACATCATCGGCTGTGTTTTCTGGCCGCCGTTCTACTTTCTGCCGGGGATCCTGGCAGGGGCCACCGTTGATATTCCTGACGGAATGCAAAGTGGCGAGTTTAAGTGGTTGTTGCTGGCTACGGCCCTGCTGTTGTGGATCGCTGCCTGGCTGTGCTGGCGACTGTGGCGCAGCGCGAAAGCGAATGTTGATCGCCTGACGCGTTATCTGCCACGCTCGCGCCTGTTGTGGCTCGCGCCGTTAATGCTGGGGGTTGCCGTGGTGGCGCTGGTCGCCCTGATTCGCCACCCGCTGATGCCGGTGTACGGTGAAATTCTCTTGAAGGTGGTGAGCCGTTAATTTGTTTCCCTCTCCCGTGGGAGAGGGTCAGCCCGCACTGATGCCCAACAATGAAGACGCCCCTGCGTGACCACTGAGCAGTTCCTCTGTGCCGCCATCCCAGGCAATTCTCCCTTCTGCAATGACCACCGATCGTGGCGCAATCCGCGCGGCATCCTCGATGCTGTGCGAAACCATCAGCATTGTCAGTTGCTGACGCTGGCACACGTCCTGCACCAGGGTAAGCATCTCCTGGCGCAAGGCAGGATCGAGTGCAGAGAAGGGCTCATCCAGAAGCAGTATGGGCTGCTCGCGCACCAGGCAGCGCGCCAGCGCCACCCGCTGACGCTGCCCGCCGGAGAGGGCTTCGGGGAGGCGGTCAATAAACGCGGTAATGCCCATCTGAGCGGCAATCAGCTCCAGCTTCTGGCGCTGACCGTCGTTGAGTTTCAGGCCAGGATCCATACCCAGGGCGATGTTTTGCCGCACCGTCAGATGCATGAACAGATTGTTTTCCTGGAACAGCATCGACACCGGACGTCGGGCGGGTGGCGTGCGCGTATGGTCGCGGTTTTCAATCACTATCGACCCGCTCGCCGGTTGCAGAAAACCGGCAATCAGATTGAGCAAAGTACTCTTTCCGGCCCCGCTCGGACCCAGAACCGCAATCATCTCTCCCTGACGAACCGAAAGGGAGAAGCGCATTGGCAGATGCTGGTAGAGCCAGGTTACATCAGTCAGTTTTAACATTACGCCCCGGAAGTTTTTCGATAACGGTAAATAAGGCAAAGCAGAGCACCAGTAACAGCAGCGCCGTGACGGCTCCCTCCTGGCTACGATAGGAGCCAATTTGCTGGTACAGCCAGTACGGCAGGGTGCGGAAATCTTCATTACCGAAAAGCGCCACGACACCAAAATCACCAATTGAGAGCACACAGGCGAAGGCCAGAGCCTGGGCCAGCGGGCGTTTCAGCGCACGCAGTTCGATAATCTTTAGCCGCTGCCAGCCCTGCAGACCGAGCGAATGGCACAGCAGCGCGTAGCGGCTGTTGATGTCTCGCATCGGATTTTCCAGCACCTTCAGCGCGTAGGGGATCGCCATCAGGGCATTGGTGAAAATCACGATGCCGTCGGCGTTTTCCGGCAGGCCAATAGTGCTGTTGAACAGTAAAAAGAACCCCGTCGCCAGTACAATGCCGGGCATCGCCAGGATCAGCATGCCTGTCAGCTCCAGGGCGTGCCCGGCTTTACGGGCCTGACGCGCGTAAAGCTCGCGGCTGCTCCATAAAAGCATCATGGTCAGCATGACACACAGCAGCCCGGCGGCGAGCGCGATCCGTAACGAGGTCCACGTTGCCTGCCAGAGAACGGGCTGCTGCATCACGGTAACGAGATTCAGGTTCAGGCCATCGACGATGACGGCCATCAGCGGCGGAAGCAGAAGCAGCAGCGCCAGCGTGATAAGCAGCAGATCAGCGATCCGGCTATGCATGCTGTCCTGCGGGTCGCGCCAGCCGGTTATCTGATTACTGCCCGGCGGGATGGCTTTGCTCAGACGCTGGCTCAGCAGCACAAGGCACAGGCAGCAAACCATCTGCACCATCGCCAGCAGCGCAGCGCGGCCGGGGTCATAGTCGTAACTGAGCGCCTGGTAAATTGCCAGTTCGATGGTGGTGGCCTGCGGGCCGCCGCCGAGTGAAAGCACGGTGGCAAAACTGGCGAAACAGAGCATAAAGATCAGAGCCGCAACCGGCGGGATCTGACGACGCAGCCACGGCCATTCGACCAGGCGGAAGAAGGACATACCGCGCATGCCCAACTGGGCGGCAAGCTGGCGCTGTTCACCGGGGATGTTTTCCAGTGCCTGTAAAAAGAGTCTGGTCGCCATCGGCATATTGAAAAAGATGTGCGCCAGCAGAATGCCCTTCAGTCCGTAGGGCGAGAAGCGCCACTCCAGACCCATCAGGCTGAAAAGTGAAGCCAGCCACCCCTGACGGCCATAGACGCTCAGGATGCCAAACACGGCCACCAGGACCGGCAGGATCAGCGTCATGGCGCACAGGCGCAGCAGGGCCTGCCTGCCGGGAAAACGGCGGCGATAAAGCGCGCGTGCCAGGAAAATGGCGGGGATAACCGACAGCAGCGCAGAGAGAAAGGCCTGCCAGAAAGAGAAACGGATAACGTGCCAGAGATAACTGTCGTGCCAGAGCGCGAACAGGTCGCTCTCTGGCGCGTTAAACCACAAGGCAAGGAATGCGCCCAGACTGACCGCCACCATCAATACGGCGGCGAGCAGCCCAGGAATTAACCAGCCGGGAATTAACGGCTGACGGCGCGTTGCCATTCACTTACCCATGCTGCTCGCTGCGCGGCAACCTGCTGAGGCGTAAACTCCAGCGAGGTTTGCGGTTTGGTCAGTTTCTCAAAGCCCGCTGGCAACGTCACGCTGGTCACGGGGTACATCCAGTTACCCGCTGGAATGGCGTTCTGGAATGCCGGGGAGACCATAAATTTCAGGAACTTCTCGGCCAGTTCGGGCTGTTTGCTGGATGCCGTGCGGGCTGCCACTTCGACCTGCAGATAGTGCCCTTCAGCAAAACTGGCGGCGGCGTAATTGTCTTTCTTCTCGGCGATGATGTGGTAAGCCGGGGAGGTGGTGTAGCTCAGAACCAGATCACTTTCCCCTTTCAGGAACAGACCGTAGGCTTCGCTCCAGCCTTTTGTCACGGTGACGGTTTTGGCGGCCAGCTTCTGCCACGCTTGCGGAGCGTCATCGCCGTAGACTTTCTGCATCCACAGCAGCAGCCCCAGGCCTGGCGTACTGGTGCGAGGATCTTCATAAATAACGCGCCATTTCTGCTCGCTTTCGACCAGTTCCTTCAGGCTTTTCGGCGGGTTTTTAAGCTTGTTTTTGTCGTAAACAAACGCGAAGTAACCGTAATCGAACGGCACAAAGGTGTCGTTCTGCCAGCCGCCCGGGACGCTGACGGCATCGGTGGCGACGCCGCTTTTGGCAAACAGTTTGGTTTTCGAGGCGGCCTCCAGCAGGTTGTTATCCAGCCCAAGCACCACATCGGCTTTACTGTTTTTGCCTTCCATGCGCAGGCGGTTAAGCAGAGAGACGCCATCTTCTAGCGCCACGAACTTCAGTTCGCACTGACAGTCAGCTTCAAAGGCTTTTTTCACCACCGGACCCGGACCCCAGTCGGCTGAGAAGGAGTCGTAGGTGTAGACCGTCAGGACGGGCTTCGCGACGGCAGGCAGCGCAAACAGCGCCAGAAGGGGGAGAACTTTTTTTAACACTTTGCACCTCAAGGTTGAGTGGCAAAGGATTTTGAGTGACAGCCTCAAATCCCTTCGCCGGCGTTATCCGGATCAGGTTCGACGGGTATTATCTCAGCGCACATCAGTGATGCAGCACCCCGTTGAGAACGGCGCTATTGTAATGATTTGGCAAATATTACGAAAGTGTTATGGCTCCGGCGGGGAAAACCAGGCGGATTTAAAATCAAACCAGCCCAGCGTATTCATTCTGACACCGCGCATACTACGCTGCCCCTGGATCATCAGCCAGTGATGGATCAACGGCACGATCGCTTGTTCAGCCAGCAACTGCTGGCACCATGAGGCCAGATTCATGTCGCCGGCGCGCCAGAGGGCCGCGTCCTGCTGCCAGTCCCGGTCTATGCAGTGCTGGATAAGCGGGACCTCATACAGGTGAGAGAAGAGCGAGAAATCAAGCGGCAGGGTAAAGTTGGCGCTGTTGAGCCAGATGTCGCTGACGATCTCCCCCTGATGCCATTCATCGTAATCCACCTCTTTGACATCCAGTCTCACCCCAACGGCGGCCAGCAGTCGGGTCAAGATTCTGGCGATAAAGCGGTGTTCAACGTGCTCGCGATAGTAGGTCAGGGTGATGGACTCCAGCCCGGCGGGCTTGTCGCAGTATGTCGGACGGGCGTGATGCCAGCGAGGAAGCAGACCATACGCCGGGAACCAGTAGGTTTGGTACTGCTCCTCCGCATGATAAATCAGGCTGGAGGGCGACAACACGTGGCTTATCCATTTGCGCACCTCATGGTTTGCCCCGCGATGGGTACGGCTGTCGAACAGCAGGTAGTAGCACCCTTCTTCGAGCCGGCTCTCCACGGCCTTTTCGCCCGTGGTGGGCCCTTCCAGCGTCAGCCCGGCGCTCAGCTCTTCATTGAGATCCGGTAATACCCACACGTTCACTTCATCGATCAGCGCCCGGTAGCCAAAATAGTCATCAAAAGCGCGGATTTTCAGCTGGTTGTTGTTATTGCGCGATACAGAGTAGGGGCCGGTGCCAATCGGCAGGCTGGCAAAATTATTCATCGATTCCCATTCACCGGGCAAAATCATCGACGGTACATAGCCCAGCAGCCACGGAAGCCATTTGTCCGGCTGAGACAGTTCAACATCCAGTGTCCATGCCGTAGGGGAGTGAACGCGTGAAATATGGGAATAGAGCGGGAGCGTGCAGGCGCGCTCTAAAGAGGCAATCACATCGACCATCTCCAGCTCGCGGCCGTGGTGGAAATGAATACCAGGACGTAGAAAGAAGCGCCAGTGAAGAGGAGAAAGTTGCTGCCAGTGGTGCGCAATATCCGCTTCCAGTTCCCCATTTTCCTCATTTATGCGCGTCAGGCCGCTGAATATTTGTCGGGCCATATGGGTTTCAGAGCGGCGTAACGCCGTGCCGGGTAACAGGTTTTTCATTGGTCGATAGTAGAGCACCCGCAGAATGTGGCGACCCTGACGAAAGCTGCGCCCGAGATGCGACACCAGCATCTGGCGTACTGCCGCTTTGTCCCCCACCAGCTGCACCAGCTGGTCGATGCGGTCCTGTTCCAGCAGGTCTTCCGCCCGCTGCTGCTGCAACGCCAGCCCGGTATACAGGAAGGTCAGGCGCGAGCGTTTTCCGCGACCCGCCTCGGCCTCCCAGTTGAGCCAGCCCTGCTGCTGCATGGTATTAAGCAGCGTGCGCATGTGCCGGCGCGAACAGCTGAGCAGGTCCGCCAGCTCGTTCAGCGTGGTCTCCTGCGATCGCCCCTCGCAGCATTGCCAGAGGCGGATAAATTGTTGTTGCAGACGACCAGAGGGCATAAAAGGGGAACTCCTGACAAAAAATCAGCAATTTATTAATCCCTATATTAGGCCAATAATTCTTCCCGATGAAGTGAGGAGGTAAATTATGAAGAGGTCTACCGCACGTCAGTTTTATCAGCGTTATTTTTCAGCGACGCAGGGAGCGTCCTGGCTGGCCCGCCAGTGTGCAGAGCAACGGTTGAAAATCCTGGAAGATCTGATGCAGTGGGACGTTACGAAACCGACCTCTTCTTGCTAACTCGCCTCGATCATGTGTGACTGAGTATTGGTGCTTCTCACCCGCCAGCAAAATGTTTTTGCTGGCTTTTTTCGTTTACTATTCACCCACTTTCGATTCGCTTTCACAAGGACTTGCGCATGCTCTGGTTGATGACGATGGGGCGACGCCTGAACGGCGTGTATGCCGCTTTTATGCTGGTGGCCTTTATGATGGGCGTGGCGGGGGCATTGCAGGCTCCGACGCTGAGTCTGTTTCTCAGCCGTGAGGTGGGGGCGCAGCCGTTTTGGGTGGGGCTGTTTTATACCGTGAACGCCATCGCCGGGATCCTGGTCAGTCTGGCACTGGCAAAACGATCGGACAATCGGGGCGATCGTCGCAAACTGATCCTCTTTTGCTGCGCCATGGCCGTGGGTAACGCGCTGCTGTTTGCCTTCAATCGCCATTACCTGACGCTGATTACCTGCGGCGTGCTTCTGGCGTCGCTCGCCAATACCGCCATGCCGCAGCTGTTCGCGCTGGCCCGTGAATACGCGGATAACTCGGCGCGGGAAGTGGTGATGTTCAGCTCGGTCATGCGTGCGCAGCTCTCTCTGGCCTGGGTGATCGGCCCGCCGCTGGCGTTTATGCTGGCGCTGAACTATGGCTTTACCACCATGTTTTCCATCGCTGCCGGCATTTTTGTCATCAGCCTGATACTGATTGCCTTTGCGCTACCCTCGGTGGCGCGAGTGGAGCAGACGACCGATAAACCCATCACCCAGGTGAGCGGCTGGCAGGATAAAAACGTCCGCATGCTGTTTATCGCGTCCATGCTGATGTGGACCTGCAACACCATGTACATCATTGATATGCCGCTGTGGATCAGCAGCGATCTGGGGTTGCCGGACAAGCTTGCGGGGATCCTGATGGGGACGGCTGCCGGCCTGGAAATTCCGGCGATGATCCTGGCGGGTTATTACGTTAAGCGTTTTGGAAAACGCCGCATGATGATCGTCGCCGTGGCGGCGGGAGTGCTTTTTTATCTGGGGCTGATCGTCTTCCATTCGCGCGAAGCACTGCTTGCGCTGCAGCTGTTTAACGCCGTGTTTATTGGCATCGTGGCCGGGATTGGGATGCTCTGGTTCCAGGACTTAATGCCGGGACGGGCAGGCTCTGCCACTACGCTCTTTACCAACAGCATTTCAACGGGCGTTATTCTGGCAGGGGTGATTCAGGGGGCGTTGTCACAAACCTACGGTCACGCGTCAGTGTACTGGATGATTGCGGCCATTTCCGTGGTGACGCTGGTGCTAACCTGCCGGGTAAAAGATGTGTGATTCTGGAAGGCTGCTTCACGCAATAAAACGATTTTCTGACAGGGTCTGAGAAGGCGCATAGAGCGCGTGGCGTCAGCCGAGGCTGTTTGCCTCAGGCTGACGCAAGAGGCAAACAGTAATGAGGCCCACATCAATTAACATTGATGGTGTACAGCACCATTTTGTTGGACGATGTTGATCTTCACCGGGATGGTACGCAGCCTACCCCATAAACGCAGGCTGTTTTTGCTCATAGGCGGAGATGGCATCTTCGTGCTGCAGCGTCAGGCCAATACTGTCCAGGCCATTCAACATGCAGTGACGACGAAAGGCGTCAATGCTGAAGCTGTAGGATTTATCACCCGCTTTCACCACTTCCGCTTCCAGATCCACTTCAAACGAAATCCCAGGATTTGCCTTCACCAGGGCGAACAATTCGTCTACCTGCGCATCGCTCAGCGTCACCGGCAGCAGCTGGTTATTGAAGCTGTTGCCGTAGAAGATATCGGCAAAGCTTGGGGCGATAACCACTTTAAACCCGTAGTCGGTGAGCGCCCAGGGTGCATGTTCACGGGAAGAGCCGCAGCCAAAGTTTTCACGCGCCAGCAGAATCGATGCGCCTTTAAACTCCGGGAAGTTCAGCACGAACTCGGGATTGGGCACTTCGCCTTTGTCGTCCAGGAAGCGCCAGTCGTTAAACAGATGCGCGCCAAACCCGGTACGGGTCACCTTCTGCAAAAACTGCTTTGGAATGATGGCGTCAGTGTCGACGTTAGCGGCGTCCAGTGGGACAACCCGGCCCGTATGTTGGGTAAATTTCTCTGCCATGATTGTCTCCTTATTTCAGGCTGCGAATATCGGCGAAATGACCGGTCACTGCCGCAGCGGCGGCCATTGCCGGGCTGACCAGGTGAGTACGCCCACCGCGGCCCTGACGGCCTTCAAAGTTACGGTTACTGGTGGAGGCACAACGCTCGCCAGGATTCAGGCGGTCATTGTTCATGGCCAGGCACATGGAGCAGCCAGGCAGGCGCCATTCGAAGCCCGCTTCGATAAAGATCTTATCCAGGCCTTCAGCTTCCGCCTGGGCTTTCACCGGGCCAGAGCCCGGCACAACCAGCGCCTGAACGCCAGGTGCCACTTTACGGCCTTTGGCAATCTCGGCCGCCGCGCGCAAATCTTCGATACGGGAGTTGGTGCAGGAGCCGATAAACACTTTATCAATGGTCACGTCAGTCAACGGAATGCCTGGCTTCAGACCCATATAGGCCAGCGCTTTTTCCGCACTGGCGCGCTCGACCGGATCGGTGAAAGAGGCCGGGTCAGGAATATTATCGTTAACGGAAATCACCTGGCCCGGGTTGGTTCCCCAGGTGATCTGTGGCGCAATGTCTTCCGCCTGTAGCGTAACCACGGTGTCAAACGTCGCACCATCGTCGGTTTTCAGGGTTTTCCAGTACGCAACCGCCTCAATAAAATCCTGGTCTTTCGGCGCGTGCAGACGGCCCTTCACATAGCTGAAGGTTGTTTCGTCTGGCGCAACCAGGCCCGCTTTTGCCCCCATCTCAATGGCCATGTTGCAGAGCGTCATACGGCCCTCCATGCTCAGTGCCTGGATGGCTTCACCGCAGAATTCAACCACGTGACCGGTGCCGCCTGCGCTGCCGGTTTTACCGATGATGGCCAGCACGATGTCTTTGGCGGTAATGCCCGGGGCCGCTTTGCCTTTCACTTCAATCTTCATGGTTTTGGCGCGGCCCTGTTTCAGGGTCTGCGTCGCCAGAACATGTTCAACTTCAGAGGTACCAATACCGAACGCCAGGGCCCCAAACGCGCCGTGGGTGGCCGTGTGGGAGTCACCGCAGACAATGGTCATGCCTGGCAGGGTGATGCCCTGTTCTGGCCCCATCACGTGGACGATACCCTGATACGGGTGGTTCAGATCGTAGAGCTCGACGCCAAATTCATTGCAGTTTTTGATCAGCTCCTGCATCTGGATACGCGCCATTTCACCCGACGCATTGATATCTTTGGTTTGCGTGGAGACGTTGTGATCCATTGTCGCGAAGGTTTTACCTGGCTGGCGCACCGGGCGCTTATGCGCACGCAGTCCGTCGAATGCCTGAGGGGAGGTAACCTCGTGCACCAGATGGCGATCGATATACAACAGTGGGGTTTCGTTTGGTGCCTCGTAAACTACGTGCGCATCAAACAATTTTTCATATAACGTTTTCGCCATGATTACACCCCTTCAGCGACATAGCGGGCAATAATGTCGCCCATTTCATCGGTACTGACTGCCGCCGTGCCGCGTGCTAAATCACCGGTACGGACACCTTCTTCTAACGCACGGTTAATGGCGTTTTCAATTGCGGTTGCTGCATCACCGGCATCAAGGCTGTAGCGCAACAGCAAGGCCAGGGAGAGGATCTGCGCAATCGGGTTGGCAATGTTTTTGCCAGCGATATCGGGCGCGGAGCCGCCAGCAGGTTCGTACAGGCCAAATCCCTCTTCATTGAGGCTGGCTGATGGCAACATCCCCATAGAGCCTGTGATCATTGCGCACTCGTCCGAGAGAATATCGCCGAACAGGTTGGAACACAGCAGAACGTCAAACTGCGACGGATCTTTAATCAGCTGCATGGTCGCGTTGTCGATGTACATATGGGACAGTTCGACATCCGGATACTGTTTCGCGACTTCACTGACGATTTCACGCCACAAAATAGAAGACTGCAGAACGTTCGCTTTATCGATAGACGTCACTTTATGACGACGTTTGCGCGCCGACTCAAAGGCGATATGGGCGATACGTTCAATTTCAAAACGGTGATAGACCTCAGTATCAAAGGCTTTTTCATGCTGACCGCTGCCTTCGCGCCCTTTAGGCTGCCCGAAGTAGATCCCGCCGGTCAGTTCACGCACGCACAGGATGTCAAAGCCGTTAGCCGCGATATCTGCACGCAGCGGACAGAACGTTTCCAGCCCCTGGTACAGCTTCGCCGGACGCAGGTTGCTGAACAATTTAAAATGTTTACGCAGTGGCAGCAGCGCGCCGCGCTCAGGCTGCCCGGCGGGCGGCAGGTGTTCCCATTTAGGGCCACCCACGGAGCCAAACAGCACTGCATCCGCATTTTCACACCCTTCAACGGTCGCTTTTGGCAGCGGAGTACCGTGATTATCGATGGCGATACCGCCCACATCATAGTGGCTGGTGGAGATTTTCATCGCAAAACGTGAACGAACGGCTTCCAGTACTTTCAGCGCCTGTGCCATCACTTCCGGGCCAATACCGTCACCCGGTAACACAGCAATATGGTAATTCTTCGACATTACACGGTTTCCTTGTTGTTCTCTTTATTCTGAGCTTTGCGTTGCAACTCTTTTTCAACTTCAGCGGCGCGCCAGATGTTGTTCAGCACGTGGACCATCGCCTTCGCGGAGGATTCAACAATATCCGTCGCCAGGCCCACACCGTGGAAACGACGGCCATTGTGGGTGACCACGATATCAACCTGACCCAGGGCATTCTCACCGTGGCCCTTGGCTGTCAGGTCATATTTCACCAGCTCTACGTCGTATTCGGTGACGCGGTTAATTGCGCGGTAAATGGCATCAACCGGGCCATTGCCGTTTGCCGCTTCGGCCTTAATGTCTTCGCCACAGGCCAGTTTGACCGAGGCAGTCGCAATGTCGCTGGAGCCTGACTGCACGCTGAAGTAATCGAGGCGGAAGTGCTCAGGCTCTTCCTGCTGTTTATTGATGAAGGCCAGCGCTTCCAGGTCATAGTCGAATACCTGACCTTTTTTATCGGCCAGCTTCAGGAAGGCGTCGTACAGCTGATCCATGTTGTAATCGCTGTCCTTATAACCCATCTCTTCCATACGGTGTTTCACCGCCGCACGACCGGAACGGGAGGTCAGGTTCAACTGAACCTGGTTCAGGCCGATGGATTCCGGGGTCATGATTTCGTAGTTTTCACGGTTTTTCAGCACGCCATCCTGATGAATACCGGAGGAGTGCGCAAAGGCGCCGGTACCCACAATCGCCTTGTTAGCCGGGATGGGCATGTTGCAGATCTGGCTGACGGTCTGGCTGGTACGCCAGATTTCGTTGTGATTGATGCGGGTATGCACATTCATGATGTCTTTGCGCACTTTGATCGCCATGATCACTTCTTCCAGTGAACAGTTACCTGCACGTTCACCGATGCCGTTCATCGCGCCTTCTACCTGACGTGCACCGGCGTGCACCGCAGCGATGGCGTTGCCAACGGCCAGCCCCAGGTCATCGTGGGTATGTACGGAGATAATCGCTTGATCAATGTTTGGTACGCGTTCATACAGACCGGTAATGATGTTGGAGAACTCAAACGGCATGGTGTAGCCGACAGTGTCCGGGATGTTGATGGTTTTAGCGCCCGCATTGATGGCAGCTTCCACCACGCGCGCCAAATCTTCAATCGGCGTACGGCCAGCATCTTCACAGGAGAATTCAACGTCATCCGTGTAGTTACGGGCACGTTTGACCATGTAGACCGCGCGCTCAATGACCTCATCCAGCGTGCTGCGCAGCTTGGTGGCAATGTGCATAGGAGAGGTAGCAATAAAGGTATGAATACGGAATGCTTCGGCAACCTTCAACGACTCGGCTGCAACATCGATATCTTTTTCCACACAGCGTGCCAGGCCACAGACGCGGCTGTTCTTAATGGTACGCGCAATGGTCTGCACGGATTCGAAGTCACCCGGAGAAGAGACAGGGAAACCGACCTCCATCACGTCGACACCCATACGTTCGAGAGCCAGCGCGATCTGCAGTTTCTCTTTCACACTCAGGCTTGCCTGTAATGCCTGTTCACCGTCACGTAAAGTTGTATCGAAAATAATGACTTGCTGGCTCATGGGTTAGGTCCTTGTCAGTCTTAGGGCGCCTTGCTACGAGCATAAAAAAACCCGCGCAGTGGCGCGGGTTTTTAGTCTTACTGGTGACGATTCAACGCTGAATTTCGCCCGCCAGTCTACCGCGCACAGTGGATGCGTTTAGTAGTAGTAGACCGGTGAAACGAATGGTGCGAATCATGAATCGTGCTCCGTTAAATTCAATATGCTTTTAGTGGTACTGGATACGACTGTGCATGTCAACCCCTGCAGGCAAAAACGCACCCGGCTGGCCAGGTTGACAGGATATGTGCTTTAGCTAATTGTGCTGGGTTTTGCTTTTCCGACCCTACAAATTGTCTAATTTTGGACTGAGAAAAAGGTTGCAGAAATAATTGAATATAATTGTGATGAATAACTTAAAAGTTCGCTACTCAATTGTGTGGGGCGCAAATGGGTTTGATATCATTAAGTTATAAATGCGGTGAATGTTTTTTATCACTTCGGATGTCTTATGGTTATTACAGATTGTTAACTTATTTAATCGGGGTTGCAATAACAGTTTAATAATACTTAAAACATCATTAACCCGCTGACGATTGTATATTGGCCTGGTTTATGGTTTCATTCAAATCCTAAAGTGAATCATATCATTTGCAGTGGTGTTTATTTTATCGTTTGTCAGCGGCGAAAAGTCATTTTCGCTAAACTGTTCTTTATATTTTCCGAATTTAAAATAATTCTCTTTCGCTGATCGTATATGCATGGTAAATCATATTCTTCGGAATTATTACAGTACGTTGGCAAAGGGAGTGTAGCGTGACAGTGGAGTCAGAAGTGCCAGAAATTAATATTAAACAACCTCAAACTACTGATGGGATTAAACCGCAGTTACGTACGGTGGACCTTAATCTGCTCACGGTATTTGATGCTGTCATGCAGGAGCAGAATATCACCCGGGCGGCCCATACGTTGGGGATGTCTCAGCCCGCGGTCAGTAATGCTGTTGCCAGACTTAAGGTTATGTTTAACGACGAGTTATTCGTTCGTTACGGGAGAGGAATACAGCCTACCGCACGGGCATTCCAGTTATTCGGCTCTATCCGTCAGGCGTTGCAGCTGGTTCAGAACGAGCTGCCAGGGTCAGGCTTTGAACCTTTAAGCAGTGAGCGTGTATTCAATCTTTGTGTTTGCAGTCCGTTAGATAATTATTTGACGTCGATTATTTATAATAAAGTTGAAGAGATCGCTCCCAATATCCATCTGGTTTTTAAATCATCCTTAAATCAAAACACAGAGCATCAGTTACGCTACCAGGAGACCGAGTTCGTTCTGGGATATGAAGAATTTCGACGTCCCGAATTTTCTTGCGTTCCGCTGTTTAAAGATGAAATGGTGTTGGTCGCCAGTAAAAAACACCCCCGACTCAATTCTCCGCTTCGGGAAAGTGACGTTTATAGTGAGCAGCATGCTGTTGTTGCGCTCGACAGATATGCTTCCTTTAGCCTGCCGTGGTATGACACGGCGGATAAACAGGCAAGCGTTGCTTATCAGGGAATGGCAATGGTCAGCGTATTGAACGTGGTCTCGCAGACACATCTGGTGGCTATTGCACCACGCTGGCTGGCTGAGGAGTTTTCCGGTCAACTACAACTACAACTGCAAATGTTGCCGTTGCCGCTCAAGCTGAATAGCCGTACCTGCTATCTCTCCTGGCATGAAGCCGCCGGTCGGGATAAAGGGCACCAGTGGATGGAAGAGTTGCTGATCAGTATTTGCCGTCGATAAGCGCATCAGGATAAATTGCATTTTCGCGTGTGATTTATCCTGGTTTTTTCTCTGTTATTGTTATTTTATTCTGTTGTGAATTTTTTCTTACTGCTCTCTGGCTCGCAAAAATAGATGATTTCCTGAATCGACGCGCTTTTCAGCGATGATTAATCATCTCATCCTCTAATACCAGATGAATTGACCATATCCTTCCTTAATACCTGTTTTTTCTGCTTTGCGAACCGTTTAGCTCACCCGGTCTGCTAATTGCCTGCCTCATAACGAGCGGTTAAGGTAACGATCACTCTGCAAAATATAAGATTGGTTTAACCCAGTCGTAAGACGGTGCGGAAATGAATTCTGCAGCTCGTCTATAACAAAATGCCTGGAGGCAAAGCATGGAGATGTTGTCTGGCGCGGAAATGGTCGTCCGATCGTTAATCGATCAGGGCGTGAAGCAAGTGTTCGGTTATCCCGGAGGCGCAGTCCTGGATATTTATGATGCGCTTCATACGGTAGGCGGCATTGACCATGTTTTAGTACGCCACGAGCAGGCGGCGGTACATATGGCTGACGGGCTGGCCCGCGCGACAGGTGAAGTAGGCGTGGTATTAGTGACGTCCGGTCCCGGCGCGACAAACGCCATCACCGGCATTGCCACGGCGTATATGGACTCTATCCCGCTGGTTATTCTTTCCGGCCAAGTGGCGACGTCACTGATCGGCTACGACGCGTTCCAGGAGTGCGACATGGTGGGGATTTCGCGTCCCGTTGTGAAGCACAGCTTCCTGGTTAAGCAAACTGAAGACATCCCGGGGATATTGAAAAAAGCCTTCTGGCTGGCAGCAAGCGGGCGTCCCGGCCCGGTGGTGGTCGATCTGCCGAAAGATATCTTGAACCCGGCGAACAAGCTTCCTTATGTCTGGCCGGAGTCGGTGAGCATGCGCTCATACAACCCAACGACGCAGGGCCACAAGGGGCAGATCAAACGTGCCTTGCAAACGCTGCTGGCCGCCAAAAAACCGGTAGTCTATGTCGGTGGTGGGGCAATCAATTCTGCCTGTGAAGGGCAGCTTCGGGAGCTTATCGAGAAACTCAATCTTCCCGTTGCGTCGTCGCTGATGGGGCTGGGCGCTTTCCCGGCAACTCACCGTCAGGCTCTGGGGATGCTGGGTATGCACGGTACCTATGAAGCCAACATGACGATGCACCATTCCGATGTGATCTTTGCCGTCGGCGTGCGCTTTGACGATCGCACCACCAACAATCTGGCGAAATACTGCCCGAACGCCACCGTGCTTCATATTGATATCGATCCCACTTCTATTTCGAAAACGGTGTCTGCGGATGTGCCGATCGTCGGTGATGCCCGCCAGGTGCTGGAGCAAATGCTGGATCTGCTGGCACAGGAGCCCCCTTCCCAGCCGCTGGATGAGATCCGTGACTGGTGGCAGCAGATCGAACAATGGCGTGCGCGTCAGTGCCTGAAGTATGACACGCAAAGCGACAGCATTAAGCCGCAGGCGGTGATCGAAACTATCTGGCGGCTGACGAAAGGCGAGGCATACGTGACGTCTGACGTGGGTCAGCATCAGATGTTTGCCGCCCTTTATTATCCGTTTGATAAACCGCGCCACTGGATTAACTCCGGAGGGTTAGGAACGATGGGCTTTGGCTTGCCTGCCGCACTGGGCGTCAAGCTGGCTCTGCCTGACGAAACCGTCGTCTGCGTGACGGGAGACGGCAGTATTCAGATGAACATCCAGGAGCTGTCGACGGCCCTTCAGTATGAGCTGCCGGTACTGGTGCTGAACCTGAATAACGGTTATCTCGGGATGGTGAAGCAGTGGCAGGACATGATCTACTCTGGTCGTCACTCTCAGTCCTACATGACGTCACTGCCGGACTTTGTTCGTCTGGCTGAAGCCTACGGCCATATTGGGATGCGAGTGACCGATCCGGCAGAGCTGGAAACGAAGCTCGGTGAAGCGCTTGAGCACGTTAAAAATAACCGCCTCGTTTTTATGGATGTCATTGTTGATGGCACCGAGCACGTATACCCGATGCATATTCGCGGTGGTGGTATGGATGAAATGTGGTTAAGCAAAACGGAGAGAACCTGATATGCGCCGGATATTATCTGTTTTACTGGAAAACGAGTCTGGCGCACTGTCGCGCGTCATTGGCCTTTTTGCACAGCGCGGCTATAACATTGAAAGCCTCACCGTTGCGCCGACTGACGATCCGACGCTGTCGCGCATGACCATCCAGACCGTCGGCGATGCCAAAGTGCTTGAGCAGATCGAGAAACAGCTGCATAAGCTGGTCGATGTTCTGCGCGTCAGCGAGCTGGGGCAGGGTGCCTACGTTGAGCGAGAGGTCATGCTGGTGAAAATCCAGGCCAGCGGTTACGGGCGTGAGGAAGTGAAACGTAACACGGATATCTTCCGTGGGCAGATTATAGACGTCACGCCTTCTATATATACGGTTCAGCTGGCCGGAACGAGTGACAAGCTGGATGCCTTCCTGGCATCTGTACGGGATGTGGCAAAAATTGTTGAGGTTGCGAGATCGGGGGTTGTTGGCCTGTCACGCGGCGATAAGATCATGCGTTAGTTGTCTAAAAGGTTCGCCTCTTTCTGCCCGGTCACCAAAGCCGGGCTTTTTTTTTGTGTAATCAGCCGACAACAGAGATAAAAGCGGTTGCCGCGAAGGCTATTCTGCGTTTAGATGTTAAAAGATTTAACCATAACCTTGCCAAGGCCATGGACTCTTTTCTTTTTTTAAGGGGCAATTGTGAAACTGGATGAAATCGCCCGGCTAGCCGGCGTGTCACGAACAACGGCCAGCTATGTGATTAACGGTAAAGCAAAGCAGTACCGTGTCAGCGATAAGACCGTTGAAAAAGTTATGGCGGTGGTTCGTGAACATAACTACCATCCGAATGCTGTCGCAGCCGGCCTGCGTGCCGGACGCACCCGCTCTATTGGTCTGGTGATCCCGGATCTGGAAAACACCAGCTATACCCGTATCGCCAACTATCTTGAACGTCAGGCGCGCCAGCGTGGCTATCAGTTGCTGATTGCCTGCTCGGAAGACCAGCCCGACAACGAGATGCGCTGTATTGAGCATCTGCTCCAGCGTCAGGTCGATGCCATCATCGTCTCCACCTCTTTACCGCCTGAACACCCATTCTATCAACGCTGGGCGAACGACCCATTCCCGATTGTGGCGCTGGATCGTGCGCTCGACAGGGAGCATTTCACGAGCGTCGTCGGTGCCGATCAGGATGATGCCGAGATGCTGGCGGCAGAGCTGAGAACCTTCCCGGCTGAAACGGTGCTGTATCTGGGGGCGCTGCCTGAACTGTCAGTCAGCTTCCTGCGTGAACAGGGGTTCAGAACCGCCTGGAAAGACGATCCCCGTGAGGTGCACTACCTCTATGCCAACAGCTATGAACGTGAAGCGGCCGCACAGCTTTTCGAGAAATGGCTGGAAACGCACCCGATGCCGCAGGCGTTATTCACCACCTCATTTGCTCTGCTGCAGGGGGTGATGGATGTGACCTTACGCCGTGAGGGTAAACTGCCTTCCGACCTGGCCATCGCGACCTTCGGTGATAACGAGCTGCTCGACTTCCTCCAGTGCCCGGTTCTGGCGGTGGCTCAACGCCATCGTGATGTGGCTGAACGCGTGCTGGAAATTGTGCTGGCAAGTCTGGACGAGCCGCGTAAACCGAAGCCGGGTCTGACGCGAATTAAACGTAATCTTTACCATCGCGGAATTCTGAGCCGCCATAAATGAAATGACGGGGCGGAGAAATCTGCCCCCTTTTGACGAAATAATTCGCCGGGATAATTCCCGTAGAGAAATTAGGATAATTCTTGCGAATTTACCTTCTGCTATTTTTCTTAATTCATTTTGGCGTTTAAGGGTTCCTTTAAAGGACGTTTAAACGATTTTAAATGCCTGTCTTTGTATTATTTTGTTACAAACCCTCTTCCGGCGATGAATATTCAGACGTTTTTCCTTCTCCTGTGCCAGCTTGCACGGCAACCGCCGCGTTTCGCGAGCCCTGGGGTGAATCTGGCGCTGTTATCCCCTGAGAATCTGTCATAAAATGCTGCCCGCGTCGCAAACTGACACTTTATATTTATCTGCGATGATATTGAGTGAGCCTTAACGCTAGTGTGCATATTCGGTTTTTTTCTTACAAATATTCATAACGTTAATTTTGCCTCGCCAGTTGTGCAGTTATTAACCAGGACTGTTTATCTCTGTAAATAGAGGCCTTTCGGGCCTGTATAGGGAGAGTCCTGGCTTGACAAGCTTTTCCCTCGCTCCGTAAACTCCTTTAGGTGGGAATTTGTGGGTTAAAGTGGTGAGGAGGGGTGAGACTGGCATGTTCCGTGGAGCTACGTTAGTCAATCTCGACAGCAAAGGGCGTTTATCGGTACCAACCCGATACCGCGACCAGCTGATTGAGAACGCTACGGGTCAAATGGTTTGCACCATTGACATCAACTCCCCCTGCCTGCTGCTTTACCCCTTACCTGAATGGGAAATTATTGAGCAAAAGCTGTCGCGACTGTCGAGCATGAACCCGCAGGAACGCCGCGTGCAGCGGCTGTTATTGGGACATGCCAGTGAATGTCAGATGGATAGCGCAGGGCGATTACTGATTGCCCCTGTGTTACGGCAACATGCCGGTCTGACCAAAGAAGTGATGCTGGTCGGGCAGTTCAACAAGTTTGAACTGTGGGATGAAACGACCTGGTATCAACAGGTCAAGGAAGATATCGACGCTGAGCAGTCTGATTCCGCGACATTATCGGAACGGCTGCAGGACTTGTCTCTATAAATATGATGGAAAATTACAAACACAAAACGGTGCTGCTGGATGAGGCCGTTAACGGCCTGAATATTCGTCCGGACGGCATCTACATTGATGGCACTTTTGGTCGCGGTGGCCACTCGCGCTTAATCCTCTCCCAGCTTGGAGCGGAAGGGCGTCTGCTGGCAATCGATCGCGATCCGCAGGCGATTGCCGTTGCGCAAACCATCGATGACCCACGCTTTTCCATCGTGCATGGACCTTTCTCTGCGCTTGCTGATTATGTTGCCGAGCGCGGCCTGACGGGCAAGATCGACGGAATCCTTCTCGATCTTGGCGTCTCTTCACCCCAGCTTGATGATGCTGAACGCGGCTTCTCCTTTATGCGCGATGGTCCACTGGACATGCGCATGGATCCTACTCGCGGTCAGTCTGCCGCCGAGTGGTTACAGACCGCGGACGAAGCGGATATTGCCTGGGTGATCAAAACCTTCGGCGAAGAGCGTTTTGGCAAGCGTATCGCGCGCGCCATCGTTGAGCGTAATCGCATTGAGCCGATGACCCGCACGAAAGAGCTGGCCGAGGTGATCGCGGCAGCGACGCCGGTGAAGGATAAGCACAAACATCCCGCGACCCGTACCTTCCAGGCGGTTCGCATCTGGGTAAACAGTGAACTGGAGGAAATAGAGCTGGCGCTAAAAAGCTCGCTCGACGTGCTGGCCCCGGGTGGGCGGTTATCCATCATCAGCTTCCATTCGCTGGAAGACCGCATTGTGAAGCGCTTTATGCGTGAACAAAGCCGCGGTCCACAGGTTCCAGCGGGGCTGCCGATGACGGAAGAACAACTCAGGAAGCTGGGTGGCCGTCAGTTGCGAGCATTAGGCAAGTTGATGCCGGGCGAAGAAGAAGTGGCACAGAATCCACGCGCCCGTAGTTCAGTGCTGCGTGTTGCAGAGAGGACGAACGCATGATCGGCAGAGTGACAGAGACCCTAAGCAAAGTTAAGGATTCGTTAGGAAGCAACGAGCGCCATGCCTTGCCTGGCGTGATCGGCGACGATCTTTTGCGGTTTGGGAAACTGCCACTCTGTCTGTTCATTTGCATCATTGTCACGGCCGTCACAGTGGTCACGACTGCCCACCACACACGCTTGTTAACTGCGCAACGCGAGCAGATGGTACTGGAACGCGATGCGCTGGATATTGAATGGCGAAACCTGATCCTTGAAGAAAATGCGCTCGGCGATCACAGCCGGGTTGAACGGATCGCAACGGAAAAGCTGCAATTGCAGCATGTTGATCCTTCTCAGGAAAATATTGTAGTACAAAAATAAGGGAAAACGCGACGCATGAGAGCAGCGGCAAAAACGCTTAAACCAAAACGTCAGGAAGAACAGGCCAACTTTATCAGTTGGCGTTTTGCGTTGCTTTGCGGCTGCATTTTACTGGCGCTGGGTTTCCTGCTGGGACGCGTGGCATGGTTGCAAATCATCGCCCCTGACATGCTGGTTCGACAGGGCGACATGCGTTCCCTTCGCGTTCAGGAAGTGTCGACGTCCCGCGGGATGATCACCGACCGCTCAGGCCGTCCACTGGCCGTGAGCGTACCGGTTAAAGCCATCTGGGCCGATCCGAAAGAGCTGCACGATGCGGGTGGCATTACGCTTGATAACCGCTGGAAGGCGCTCTCGGATGCCCTGAAAATGCCGCTGGATCAGCTCGCTTCCCGCGTCAACGCCAATCCAAAAGGGCGTTTTATCTATCTGGCGCGTCAGGTCAACCCTGACATGGCGGACTACATTCGTAAGCTGAAGCTGCCGGGTATTCACCTTCGTGAAGAATCCCGCCGCTACTATCCTTCCGGCGAAGTAACCGCTCACCTCATTGGCTTTACCAACGTTGATAGCCAGGGGATTGAGGGCGTTGAAAAAAGCTTCGATAAATGGCTCACCGGCCAGCCTGGCGAGCGAATTGTTCGTAAAGACCGCTACGGCCGCGTTATCGAAGATATCTCTTCCACGGACAGTCAGGCGGCACACAACCTGGCGCTGAGTATTGATGAGCGTCTGCAGGCATTGGTCTACCGCGAGCTGAACAACGCCGTCGCTTTCAACAAGGCGGAATCCGGCAGCGCCGTGCTGGTGGACGTCAGTACGGGCGAAGTGCTGGCGATGGCCAACAGCCCGTCCTATAACCCGAACAACTTTACCGGCACCGCAAAAGATGCGATGCGTAACCGGGCGATTACCGACGTGTTCGAACCGGGGTCCACGGTGAAACCGATGGTGGTCATGACGGCGCTCCAGCGTGGCATCGTCAATGAAAACACGGTTCTGAACACGATCCCTTACCGTATTAACGGCCACGAGATTAAAGACGTGGCGCGCTACAGCGAATTGACCCTGACCGGGGTTTTACAGAAGTCGAGTAACGTTGGCGTTTCAAAGCTGGCGTTAGCGATGCCGTCCTCAGCGTTAGTAGAGACTTACTCACGTTTTGGGCTTGGAAAGGCGACCAATTTGGGGTTGGTCGGAGAACGCAGTGGCTTATATCCTCAAAAACAACGGTGGTCTGACATAGAGAGGGCCACCTTCTCTTTCGGCTACGGGCTAATGGTAACGCCGTTACAGTTAGCGCGAGTCTACGCAACGATTGGCAGCTATGGCGTCTATCGTCCGCTGTCCATTACCAAAGTTGATCCACCGGTTCCAGGTGAGCGTATCTTCCCGGAATCCATCGTTCGTACCGTCGTTCATATGATGGAAAGCGTGGCGCTGCCTGGCGGCGGCGGCGTGAAGGCGGCGATCAAAGGCTATCGCATCGCCATCAAAACAGGTACCGCGAAAAAAGTGGGGCCAGACGGCCGTTACATCAACAAATACATTGCCTATACCGCAGGCGTTGCGCCTGCCAGTAATCCGCGTTTTGCGCTGGTGGTCGTCATTAACGATCCACAGGCGGGTAAATACTACGGCGGCGCCGTTTCCGCGCCTGTGTTCGGGGCCATCATGGGCGGCGTGTTGCGCACCATGAACATCGAACCGGATGCGCTGGCAACGGGCGAGAAAAGTGAATTTGTAATTAATCAAGGCGAGGGTACAGGTGGCAGATCGTAATTTGCGCGACCTTCTCGCTCCGTGGGTGCCTAATGCACCGGAGCGAGCACTGCGAGAGATGGTACTGGACAGCCGTGCGGCTGCTTCTGGCGATCTTTTTGTGGCGGTGGTCGGTCATCAGGCGGACGGGCGTCGTTATATCCCGCAGGCGATTGCGCAAGGTGTTGCTGCCATTATTGCTGAGGCCAAAGATGAGGCAACTGACGGTGAAATCCGTGAAATGCACGGGGTGCCGGTCATCTATCTCAGCCAGTTAAACGAGCGTCTTTCTGCGCTGGCCGGACGTTTCTATCACGAACCGTCCGATCGGCTGCGTCTGGTGGGCGTGACAGGTACAAACGGCAAAACCACGACCACGCAGCTCATGGCGCAGTGGGCGCAGCTGCTGGGTGAAACCGGTGCGGTCATGGGAACTGTCGGTAACGGTCTGTTGGGCAAAGTGAGCCCGACCGAAAACACCACCGGCTCCGCAGTCGACGTACAGCACGTGCTGGCCGGCCTGGCAGGGCAGGGGGCAACCTTTGCCGCGATGGAAGTCTCTTCCCACGGTCTGGTGCAGCACCGCGTGGCGGCGCTGAAGTTTGCCGCCTCGGTATTCACTAACCTGAGCCGCGATCACCTTGATTATCATGGTGATATGGAGCATTACGAAGCGGCGAAATGGCTGCTCTACTCCACCCACCATAGCGGACAGGCCATCATCAACGCTGACGACGAAGTCGGTCGCCGCTGGCTGGCGAAGCTGCCGGATGCGGTTGCGGTGTCGATGGAAGACCATATCAACCCGAACTGCCACGGCCGCTGGCTGAAGGCGGTTGCGGTGGATTATCACGACAGTGGCGCCACCATTCGTTTTACCTCCTCATGGGGTGACGGTGAAATTGAAAGCCGCCTGATGGGCGCGTTTAACGTCAGCAACCTGCTGCTGGCGCTGGCGACGCTGCTGGCGCTGGGTTATCCGATGAACGCGCTGCTGGAAACGGCTGAGCGTTTGCAGCCGGTATGTGGCCGTATGGAAGTGTTCAGCGCACCGGGCAAACCGACTGTGGTGGTCGATTATGCCCACACGCCGGACGCACTGGAAAAAGCGCTGGAAGCGGCGCGTCTGCACTGCACCGGTAAGCTCTGGTGTGTGTTTGGCTGCGGTGGCGACCGTGATAAGGGCAAACGTCCACTGATGGGTGCCATTGCTGAACAGTTCGCGGATATTCCGGTTGTGACCGATGACAACCCGCGTACTGAAGAGCCGCGCGCCATTATTAACGACATTCTGTCGGGCATGCTGGATGCAGGCCGCGCCCGCGTGGTGGAAGGCCGTGCGGAAGCCGTGACCAACGCCATCATGCAGGCTCAGGAAAATGACGTTGTGCTGCTGGCCGGGAAAGGCCATGAGGATTATCAGATTGTTGGCAACCGTCGTCTCGATTATTCGGACCGCGTCACGGCCGCGCGTCTGCTGGGAGTCGTGGCATGATTAGCATCACCTTAAGTCAGGCCGCTGCGGTACTGCAGGGCGAGCTGCTGGGTCACGATCTGACCATCAAGGCCGTGACGACCGATACCCGCAAAGTGACCCCGGGTTGTCTGTTTGTGGCGCTGAAGGGCGAACGTTTTGACGCGCATGATTTTGCACAACAGGCCAGGGAGAATGGTGCAGGGGCGCTGCTGGTCAGCCGTAAACTCGCTGTCGATCTGCCGCAGATCGTGGTGAAAGATACCCGTCTGGCATTCGGCGAGCTGGCGGCCTGGGTTCGTCAGCAGGTGCCGACGCGCGTCGTCGCGCTGACCGGTTCATCAGGCAAAACCTCTGTGAAAGAGATGACTGCGGCCATCCTGAGCCAGTGCGGAAATACGCTTTATACAGCAGGCAACCTTAACAATGATATCGGCGTGCCGATGACATTACTTCGCCTGACCAAAGAGCATGAATTTGCCGTGATCGAGTTAGGGGCAAACCACCAGGGCGAAATCGCCTGGACCGTGAGACTGACGCGCCCGGAAGCAGCGCTGGTGAATAACCTGGCCGCTGCACATCTGGAAGGTTTTGGTTCGCTGGAAGGCGTGGCGAAAGCTAAAGGCGAGATCTATACCGGCCTGCCGGAAGACGGTATCGCCATTATGAATGCCGACAACAATGACTGGCTGAACTGGCAACAGATCATTGGTTCCCGCAAGACCTGGCGCTTCTCGCCGAACGCGGCCAACAGTGATTTTACCGCGACCAATATTCATGTGACTTCGCATGGCACGGAATTCACCCTTAATACCCCAACCGGTGGCATTGAGGTGCTTCTGCCATTGCCGGGTCGTCATAATATCGCCAATGCGCTCGCGGCAGCGGCGCTGTCGATGGCGGTTGGTGCGTCGCATCAGGCGATTAAAACCGGTCTGGCAAATTTAAAAGCCGTGCCGGGGCGTCTGTTCCCGATCCAGCTTGCGGAAAACAAACTGCTTCTGGATGACTCCTATAACGCGAACGTCGGCTCAATGACCGCGGCGGTGCAGGTGTTGTCTGAGATGCCAGGTTATCGCGTGCTGGTGGTGGGCGATATGGCTGAGCTGGGTGATGAAAGCGAAGCGTGTCATGTCCAGGTGGGGGACGCGGCGAAAGCGGCAGGTATTGATTGCGTGCTGAGCGCCGGAAAACTGAGCCAGGCGATTAGCCATGCCAGCGGTGTTGGCGAGCACTTTGCCGATAAAGCCGCGCTGATTGAACGCCTTAAGGCATTGATGACAGAAAAACAAATTGTGACTGTGTTAGTGAAAGGTTCACGTAGTGCCGCCATGGAAGAGGTTGTGCACGCATTACAGGAGAACGGGACATGTTAGTTTGGCTGGCCGAACATTTGGTCAAATATTATTCAGGCTTTAACGTCTTTTCCTATCTGACGTTTCGCGCCATTGTCAGCCTGCTGACTGCGCTGTTCATCTCTTTGTGGATGGGCCCGCGCATGATTGCCCGTCTGCAAAAACTCTCCTTCGGTCAGGTTGTGCGTAACGACGGTCCGGAGTCGCACTTCAGCAAGCGAGGTACGCCGACCATGGGCGGGATCATGATCCTGACCGCGATCGTTGTTTCCGTACTGCTGTGGGCTTATCCCTCTAACCCGTACGTCTGGTGCGTACTTACCGTGCTGGTGGGCTACGGCATCATTGGGTTTGTTGATGATTACCGCAAGGTCGTGCGTAAAGACACCAAAGGTCTGATCGCCCGCTGGAAATACTTCTGGATGTCGGTGATTGCGCTGGGCGTGGCCTTCGCGCTGTATCTGGCAGGAAAAGACACCCCCGCCACCGAGCTGGTGGTGCCGTTCTTTAAAGACGTGATGCCGCAGCTGGGACTGTTCTACATTCTGCTGGCCTACTTCGTCATCGTGGGCACCGGTAACGCCGTAAACCTGACCGACGGTCTGGATGGCCTGGCGATTATGCCAACCGTCTTCGTCGCCGCCGGTTTTGCGCTGGTGGCGTGGGCCACCGGTAACATGAACTTTGCTAACTATCTGCACATTCCATACCTGCGACACGCAGGCGAACTGGTTATCGTCTGTACGGCGATTGTCGGGGCGGGACTGGGCTTCCTGTGGTTCAACACCTACCCGGCGCAGGTCTTTATGGGTGACGTCGGTTCACTGGCTCTGGGCGGCGCGCTGGGCATTATTGCCGTACTGCTGCGCCAGGAGTTCCTGCTGGTGATTATGGGTGGGGTATTTGTGGTTGAAACCCTTTCAGTGATTTTGCAGGTCGGGTCCTTCAAGCTGCGCGGTCAGCGCATCTTCCGTATGGCACCGATTCACCATCACTATGAACTGAAAGGCTGGCCGGAACCGCGCGTGATTGTGCGCTTCTGGATTATTTCGCTGATGCTGGTGCTGATTGGCCTGGCAACGCTGAAGGTACGTTAATCATGGCAGATTACCAGGGCAAAAAAGTCGTTATCATCGGGTTGGGCCTGACAGGCCTCTCCTGCGTGGACTTTTTCCTCGCGCGCGGCGTGACGCCTCGCGTAATGGATACGCGTGTTTCTCCGCCGGGTCTGGATAAACTGCCGGAACAGGTTGAACGCCACCTTGGTGGTCTGAATGATGACTGGCTGCTGGCAGCCGATCTGATTGTCGCCAGCCCCGGTATGGCGCTGGCGCATCCTTCACTCAGCGCCGCGGCCGATGCGGGCGTTGAGATTGTCGGTGATATTGAGTTGTTCTGCCGTGAAGCGCAGGCACCCGTTATCGCGATTACCGGCTCTAACGGTAAAAGCACCGTCACCACCCTTGTGGGTGAGATGGCGAAAGCGGCGGGCATGAACGTGGGTGTGGGAGGCAATATTGGCCTGCCAGCGCTAATGCTGCTGGATAAAGGCTGTGAATTGTACGTCCTCGAGCTTTCCAGCTTCCAGCTGGAAACGACCTCCAGCCTTCGTGCGGCCGCGGCGACGATCCTTAACGTTACTGAAGATCATATGGATCGCTATCCGTTTGGTCTGCAGCAGTACCGCGCCGCCAAACTGCGCATTTATGAAAATGCGAAGGTCTGCGTCGTCAACGCGGATGATGCCCTGACCATGCCGGTGCGCGGGGCGGACGATCGCTGCATTAGCTTTGGCATCACCATGGGTGACTATCATCTTAACCGTCAACTGGGCGAAACCTGGCTGCGCGTGAAGGGTGAGAAAGTGCTGAACGTGAAAGAGATGAAGCTTACCGGCCAGCATAACTACACCAATGCTCTGGCGGCGCTGGCGCTGGCGGATGCCGTAGGGCTGCCGCGTTCGTCCAGCCTGCAAGCATTGACCACCTTTACCGGCCTGGCGCACCGTTTCCAGCTGGCGCTGGAGCACAACGGTGTGCGCTGGATTAATGACTCAAAAGCCACCAACGTCGGCAGTACCGAGGCCGCCCTGAACGGCCTGCACGTTGAAGGTACCCTGCATTTACTGCTGGGTGGCGACGGTAAATCGGCGGATTTCTCCACGCTGAAACCGTATCTCGCCGGGAATAATATCCGCTTGTACTGCTTTGGTCGCGACGGCAGTGAGCTGGCTGAGCTGCGTCCTGACATTGCCGAGCAAACCGAGACCATGGAGCAGGCGATGCGGCTGATTGCCCCTCGCGTGAAGCCGGGTGATATGGTGCTGCTCTCTCCGGCCTGCGCCAGTCTCGATCAATTCAAGAATTTCGAACAGCGTGGCGATCTCTTTACCCGTCTGGCGAAGGAGTTAGGCTGATGCGTTTATCTCTCCCTCGCCTGAAAATGCCGCGCCTGCCAGGATTTGGCGTTCTGGCGTGGGTGTTTGCGGCACTCAAAGGCTGGGTGATGGGCTCTCGTCAAAAAGATAACGACAGCCTGGTCATGTACGACCGTACGCTCTTCTGGCTCACGCTGGGACTGGCGGCGGTTGGTTTTATCATGGTGACCTCGGCGTCAATGCCTGTCGGGCAGCGACTGGCGAACGATCCGTTCCTGTTTGCGAAACGTGATGGCCTGTACATCATCCTGGCGTTCTGTCTGGCGCTGGTGACATTACGTCTGCCGATGGAGTTCTGGCAGCGGCACAGTACCGCGATGCTGATCGCCTCCATCATTATGCTGCTGATCGTACTGGTGGTCGGGAGCTCCGTAAACGGGGCATCGCGCTGGATTGCCTTTGGCCCACTGCGTATTCAGCCCGCGGAATTTACCAAGCTCTCCCTGTTCTGCTACCTGGCTAACTACCTGGTACGTAAAGTGGATGAAGTGCGTAATAACCTGCGCGGCTTCTTAAAACCCATGGGCGTTATTCTGGTGCTGGCGGTCTTACTGCTGGCGCAGCCTGACCTTGGTACCGTGGTCGTGCTGTTTGTCACCACGCTGGCAATGCTGTTCCTGGCCGGGGCGAAGCTGTGGCAGTTCATCGCCATCATCGGAATGGGTATCTCAGCGGTTGTGCTGCTGATCCTCGCCGAGCCTTACCGTATCCGCCGTGTGACCTCATTCTGGAACCCGTGGGAAGACCCGTTTGGCAGCGGTTATCAGCTGACGCAGTCGCTGATGGCTTTTGGTCGCGGTGAAGTCTGGGGTCAGGGGCTGGGCAACTCGGTACAGAAACTGGAGTATTTACCCGAAGCGCACACTGACTTCATCTTCTCCATTATTGGGGAAGAACTGGGTTATATCGGTGTGGTATTAGCGCTATTAATGGTATTCTTCGTCGCTTTCCGCGCCATGTCGATTGGGCGGAAAGCGCTGGAGATCGATCACCGCTTTTCAGGTTTCTTAGCCTGCTCAATAGGTATCTGGTTTAGTTTCCAGGCATTGGTTAACGTCGGGGCCGCAGCGGGTATGCTGCCGACCAAAGGCCTGACGTTGCCGTTGATCAGTTATGGTGGTTCCAGTCTGCTGATTATGTCGACGGCCATCATGATGTTGTTACGCATAGATTATGAAACGCGTCTGGAAAAAGCCCAGGCGTTTACACGAGGTTCACGATGAATCAACCGAAGCGGTTAATGGTGATGGCAGGCGGTACCGGTGGACATGTGTTCCCGGGGCTCGCAGTTGCGCACCATTTAATGGATCAGGGCTGGCAGGTACGCTGGCTGGGAACCGCGGACCGCATGGAAGCCGACCTGGTACCGAAGCACGGTATCGAGATCGACTTTATTCGCATTTCCGGCTTACGCGGAAAAGGCATTAAGGCCCAGCTTCTGGCACCGGTGCGTATTTTCAACGCCTGGCGTCAGGCGCGCGCCATCATGAAGCGTTTTAAGCCTGATGTGGTGCTGGGGATGGGCGGCTATGTTTCTGGCCCGGGTGGGCTGGCGGCCTGGTCATTGGGCATCCCCGTGGTGCTGCATGAGCAGAACGGCATTGCCGGTCTGACCAATAAATGGCTGGCGAAAATTGCCACCAAAGTGATGCAGGCTTTCCCGGGAGCCTTCCCGAAGGCGGACGTGGTGGGTAACCCGGTGCGCGTAGACGTGCTGGCGCTGCCATTACCGGATGCGCGCCTGCCTGGTCGTGAAGGGCCGGTCCGTGTGCTGGTCGTTGGCGGTTCTCAGGGCGCACGCATTTTAAACCAGACGATGCCGCAGGTTGCAGCAAAGCTGGGTGATGCGGTGACAATCTGGCACCAAAGCGGAAAAGGTGCTCAACAGATGGTTGAGCAGGCTTACGCCGATGAAGGCCAGCCGCAGCATAAAGTGACGGAATTTATCGACGACATGGCCGCAGCGTATGCCTGGGCCGATGTCGTGGTCTGCCGCTCTGGCGCATTGACGGTGAGCGAAATTGCCGCCGCCGGGTTGCCGGCTCTGTTTGTGCCGTTCCAGCACAAAGACAGACAGCAGTACTGGAATGCGCTGCCGCTTGAGAAAGCCGGCGCCGCGAAAATATTTGAACAGCCACAATTTACCGCCGATGCGGTCGCCACCACCCTGGCGGGCTGGAACAGAGAGGCATTACTGGAGATGGCGCAACGCGCACGCGCGACCGCTATTCCTGATGCAACGGAACGGGTGGCAAAAGAAGTGAGCCTGGCAGCCCAGGCTTAACCCTCGCAGCGCGTGTTGCGCTGCACGAATTTTTTAAGTAGTCGATGGCGTTTAGAGAATGAATACACAACAACTGGCAAAACTGCGTTCTATCGTGCCCGAGATGCGTCGCGTCCGGCACATTCACTTTGTTGGCATCGGTGGTGCTGGCATGGGCGGTATTGCCGAAGTGTTAGCTAACGAAGGCTATCAGATCAGCGGGTCTGACCTGGCGCCAAACCCTGTTACGCAGCAGCTGGCGTCGCTTGGGGCGACTATCTATTTCAATCATCGCCCGGAAAACGTGCGCGATGCGAGTGTGGTGGTCGTGTCGAGCGCCATCTCCTCTGATAACCCGGAAATCGTGGCCGCGCACGAAGCGCGTATTCCGGTGATCCGCCGTGCGGAAATGCTGGCGGAGTTGATGCGTTTTCGTCATGGCATTGCGATTGCCGGAACCCACGGCAAAACCACCACCACGGCGATGGTCTCCAGCATTTATGCAGAAGCGGGCCTCGATCCGACGTTCGTCAATGGTGGTCTGGTAAAAGCGGCAGGCGTGCATGCGCGTCTCGGACACAGCCGTTATTTAATTGCCGAAGCGGATGAGAGCGATGCGTCGTTCCTGCATCTGCAGCCGATGGTCGCCATCGTCACCAATATCGAAGCCGACCATATGGATACTTACCAGGGTGACTTCGAGAACTTAAAGCAGACCTTTATTAATTTCCTGCACAACCTGCCGTTCTATGGACGCGCGGTAATGTGTGTAGACGATCCTGTGATTCGCGAGCTGTTGCCGCGCGTCGGACGTCAAATCACGACTTACGGCTTCAGCGAAGACGCTGATGTCCGCGTGGAAGATTACAAACAGCTGGGTGCGCAGGGGCATTTCACCCTGGCGCGTCAGGACAAAGAACTGCTGCATGTCACCCTGAATGCACCAGGGCGTCACAACGCCCTGAATGCCGCAGCGGCAGTGGCCGTGGCGACAGAAGAAGGCATTGATGACGAAGCCATTCTTCGTGCACTGGAAAGCTTCCAGGGAACCGGGCGTCGCTTCGACTTCCTCGGTGAATACCCGCTGGAGGCGGTGAACGGTAAACCCGGTACTGCCATGCTGGTTGATGACTACGGTCACCACCCGACGGAAGTGGACGCAACGATCAAAGCCGCGCGTGCAGGCTGGCCAGAAAAAAAACTGGTCATGATCTTCCAGCCGCACCGTTTCACGCGTACCCGTGACCTGTATGACGATTTCGCCAGCGTCCTGTCACAGGTGGATACGCTCCTGATGCTGGATGTTTATGCAGCGGGCGAAACTCCTATTCCTGGTGCAGACAGCCGTTCTTTATGTCGTACCATCCGCGGACGCGGTAAAGTAGACCCTATTTTGGTTTCCGATCCTGCCCAGGTGGCTGAAATTCTGGCCCCGGTGCTGACCGGCAACGATCTAATTCTGATTCAGGGCGCGGGAAATATCGGCAAAATCGCCCGTACCTTAGCTGAAATCAAACTGAAGCCGCAAACTCAGGAGGATGAGCATCATGGCTGATAAGATTGCTGTCCTGTCTGGCGGCACATCCGCCGAGCGCGAGGTTTCCCTGAATTCAGGTGCCGCTGTACTGGCGGGCCTGCGTGAAGGGGGTGTGGATGCGCACCTGGTCGATCCGAAAGAGACTGACGTAACCCAGTTAAAGGCGATGGGCTTCGATAAAGTCTTTATCGCGTTACATGGCCGTGGTGGCGAAGACGGCACCCTTCAGGGGCTGCTGGAACTCACCGGCATGCCGTACACCGGCAGCGGTGTGATGGCCTCCGCCATTTCTATGGATAAACTGCGCAGTAAACTGCTGTGGCAGGGCGCGGGTTTACCCGTTGCCCCCTGGGTTGCCCTGACGCGTCGCGAATTTGAAATGGGCCTCTCCGATAGCGTTAATGCACGCATTGCTGAGCTGGGCTTACCGGTTATTGTAAAGCCCAGCCGCGAAGGGTCGAGCGTTGGCATGTCCAAAGTTGAGAAAGCTGAGGATTTATCTTCCGCTTTAGCCCTGGCATTTCAACATGATGAAGAAGTTCTGATTGAAAAATGGCTCAGCGGGCCGGAATTTACCGTCGCGATGCTTGGCGAAGAAATTTTACCGTCAATTCGTATCCAACCGGCCGGAACCTTCTATGATTATGAGGCGAAGTATCTCTCTGATGAGACGCAATATTTCTGCCCAAGTGGTCTTGAAGCTGAGCGTGAAACCGATTTACAGTCCCTGGTGGTTAAAGCCTGGCATGTTCTGGGTTGCCGTGGATGGGGCCGCATCGACGTGATGCTCGACAGTGATGGACAATTTTATCTGCTGGAAGCAAATACTTCTCCGGGAATGACCAGCCACAGCCTTGTGCCGATGGCAGCGCGTCAGGCGGGGATGAGCTTCTCGCAATTAGTCGTACGTATTCTGGACCAGGCGGGCTGATATGTCTCAGGCTGCATTGAACACGCGCAACCGCGATGACGAAGAAGAATACTCTTCTTCACGCCGGAGTAATGGAACGCGTCTTGCAGGTATTATTTTCCTGCTCGGGGTGCTGTGCACCGTGTTTATCAGCGGCTGGATGGTTCTGGGCTGGATGGAAGATGCGCAACGGTTGCCGCTTTCGAAGCTGGTGGTCACCGGTGAGCGTCATTACACCCGTAACGATGACATTCGCCAGACCATTCTGGCGCTGGGATCGCCTGGCACCTTTATGACGCAGGACGTCAATATTATCCAGAGTCAGATTGAACGTCTGCCATGGATAAAACAGGCGAGTGTCAGAAAGCAATGGCCTGATGAATTGAAGATTCATCTGGTTGAATATGTGCCCATTGCGCGTTGGAATGATCAGCACATGGTTGACGTAGACGGAAATTCCTTCAGCGTCCCGGCCGATCGTGTCAACAAGCAAAATTTACCGATGTTGTATGGCCCGGAAGGTAGCGAAAACGAAGTGTTACAAGGTTTTCGTGAAATGGGGCAGGTGCTGGCGAAGGACAGGTTTACGCTAAAAGATGCTGCAATGACGGCGCGCCGCTCCTGGCAACTGACGTTAACGAATGGCATTAAGCTCAACCTGGGTCGCGGGGACACAATGAAACGTCTGGCGCGATTTGTAGAACTTTACCCGGTTTTACAGCAGCAGGCACAGACTGACGGCAAACGGATAAGCTACGTTGATTTGCGCTATGACTCAGGCGCAGCAGTCGGTTGGGAACCGGCTCCGGTCGAGGAACCTAATCAGCAACAGAATCAGGCACAGGTACAGGCAGAACAACAATGATCAAGGCGACGGACAGAAAACTGGTAGTTGGACTGGAGATTGGCACCGCGAAGGTTGCCGCTTTAGTAGGGGAAGTTCTGCCCGACGGTATGGTCAATATCATTGGCGTGGGCAGTTGCCCGTCCCGTGGTATGGATAAAGGTGGGGTTAACGATCTTGAGTCGGTGGTGAAGTGCGTACAGCGCGCCATCGATCAGGCTGAATTGATGGCAGATTGCCAGATTTCCTCTGTTTATCTGGCGCTTTCGGGTAAGCACATTAGCTGCCAGAACGAAATCGGCATGGTGCCGATTTCCGAAGAAGAAGTGACGCAGGAAGACGTTGAAAACGTTGTGCATACGGCGAAATCCGTGCGCGTTCGCGATGAGCATCGCGTGCTGCACGTGATCCCGCAGGAGTATGCGATTGACTACCAGGAAGGGATCAAAAACCCGGTCGGTCTCTCCGGCGTACGTATGCAGGCAAAAGTGCACTTGATCACATGTCACAACGATATGGCGAAGAACATTGTAAAAGCCGTTGAACGTTGTGGCCTGAAAGTTGACCAACTCATTTTCGCCGGCCTTGCAGCGAGCTATTCCGTGCTGACCGAAGATGAACGTGAACTGGGTGTCTGTGTGGTCGATATTGGTGGTGGTACAATGGACATGGCCGTGTATACCGGCGGTGCGCTGCGCCACACCAAAGTGATCCCGTATGCCGGGAACGTTGTGACCAGCGATATTGCTTACGCTTTTGGTACGCCCCCGAGTGATGCAGAAGCGATTAAAGTACGCCACGGCTGTGCGCTGGGGTCTATCGTTGGCAAAGATGAGAGCGTTGAAGTGCCGAGCGTGGGCGGACGTCCACCGCGCAGCCTGCAGCGCCAGACGTTGGCAGAGGTCATTGAGCCGCGTTATACCGAGCTGCTTAACCTGGTCAACGAAGAGATTTTGCAGTTACAGGAACAGCTTCGCCAGCAGGGCGTGAAACATCATCTTGCAGCGGGGATTGTATTAACCGGCGGGGCAGCGCAAATTGAAGGTCTTGCGGCCTGCGCTCAGCGCGTGTTCCATACGCAAGTGCGTATCGGTGCTCCGCTGAATATCACCGGTTTAACGGATTATGCTCAGGAGCCGTACTATTCAACGGCCGTGGGCCTGCTCCACTACGGGAAAGAATCTCATCTCAGTGGTGAAGCAGAAGTGGAAAAACGCGTCTCAGTTGGGTCGTGGGTCAAACGACTGAACAACTGGTTGCGAAAAGAGTTTTAATTTTTTTAAGAGACCGGAGAGAATTAGCGGTCTCGGGCGACAGGCACAACGGAGAGAGAAATTATGTTTGAACCTATGGAACTGACCAACGACGCGGTGATTAAAGTCATCGGCGTCGGTGGCGGCGGCGGTAACGCCGTAGAGCATATGGTGCGTGAACGCATTGAAGGTGTTGAGTTCTTTGCAGTTAACACCGATGCACAGGCACTGCGTAAGACGGCTGTAGGCCAGACTATCCAGATCGGCGGTGGCATCACCAAAGGGCTGGGCGCTGGGGCTAACCCGGAAGTCGGTCGTAATGCGGCTGAAGAAGATCGTGAGGCCCTGCGCGCTGCACTGGAAGGTGCGGACATGGTCTTTATCGCAGCGGGTATGGGTGGCGGTACGGGTACCGGCGCAGCACCTGTTGTGGCTGAAGTAGCGAAAGATTTAGGTATCCTGACCGTTGCTGTTGTGACCAAGCCTTTCAACTTTGAAGGCAAGAAGCGTATGGCTTTCGCGGAGCAGGGTATCACTGAACTGTCCAAGCACGTGGACTCGTTGATTACCATCCCGAACGACAAACTGTTGAAAGTTCTGGGTCGCGGTATCTCTCTTCTGGACGCTTTTGGCGCAGCCAACGACGTGCTGAAAGGCGCGGTGCAGGGTATCGCTGAACTGATTACCCGTCCGGGTCTGATGAACGTTGACTTTGCAGACGTTCGTACCGTGATGTCCGAAATGGGCTACGCGATGATGGGCTCTGGCGTGGCAAGCGGTGAAGACCGTGCAGAAGAAGCGGCTGAAATGGCTATCTCTTCTCCACTGCTGGAAGATATCGACCTGTCTGGTGCGCGCGGCGTGCTGGTCAACATTACCGCTGGCTTCGACCTGCGTCTGGATGAGTTTGAAACCGTGGGTAACACTATCCGTGCGTTCGCCTCTGACAACGCTACCGTGGTAATCGGTACTTCCCTTGACCCGGAAATGAACGACGAGCTGCGTGTTACTGTTGTTGCTACCGGTATCGGTATGGACAAGCGTCCTGAGATCACCCTGGTGACCAACAAACAGACTCAGCAGCCGGTTATGGATCGTTACCAGCAGCACGGTATGTCTCCTCTGACTCAGGAGCAGAAACCGGCCGCGAAAGTGGTTAACGACCCCACTCCGCAAACGGCGAAAGAGCCAGATTATCTGGATATCCCGGCGTTCCTGCGCAAGCAAGCTGACTAAGAATTGGCTGGAATTTGGGGATTTTCGCTCTTTGTGCTAAACTGGCCCACCGTCAGTGATATACACTTTCGGTTGGATAGTTAATTTGGCGAGATTATACGATGATCAAACAAAGGACACTTAAACGTATCGTTCAGGCGACTGGTGTCGGTTTACATACCGGCAAGAAAGTCACACTGACGTTACGCCCTGCGCCGGCCAATACCGGGGTCATCTATCGTCGCACCGACTTGAATCCACCGGTAGACTTTCCGGCCGATGCCAAATCTGTGCGTGATACTATGCTCTGTACTTGTCTGGTGAACGAGCATGACGTGCGGATTTCTACCGTAGAGCACCTGAACGCCGCCCTGGCGGGTCTGGGTATCGACAACATTATGGTTGAAGTCGATGCGCCAGAAATCCCGATCATGGATGGTAGTGCTGCTCCGTTCGTCTATCTGTTGCTGGATGCCGGCATCGAAGAACTGAACTGCGCGAAAAAATTTGTTCGTATCAAAGAGACCGTTCGCGTCGAAGATGGCGACAAATGGGCTGAATTCAAACCGTACAATGGTTTCTCGTTGGACTTTACCATCGATTTTAACCATCCGGCGATTGATGCCAGCACCCAACGCTATGCGATGAACTTCTCTGCTGATGCGTTTATGCGCCAGATCAGCCGTGCCCGTACGTTTGGCTTCATGCGTGATATCGAATATCTGCAGTCCCGTGGTCTGTGCCTGGGCGGCAGCTTCGATTGTGCCATCGTTGTTGACGATTATCGCGTACTGAACGAAGACGGTCTGCGTTTTGAAGATGAATTCGTTCGTCACAAAATGCTGGATGCTATCGGCGACCTGTTTATGTGTGGTCACAACATCATTGGTGCATTTACCGCGTTTAAATCCGGTCATGCACTGAACAACAAACTGTTGCAGGCAGTCCTGGCAAAACAGGAAGCCTGGGAATATGTGACCTTTGAAGACGAAGCTGAGCTGCCGCTGGCCTTCAAAGCACCAAACACGGTACTGGCGTAACGGTTAAAGCCGTTTCGTAAAAAATCGACTGGTTAACCTGGTACTCTCTCCGACCAGGGAGACCAGTCGTTTTTATTTTTACCCCTCTTCATTTATTTGCCCCAGCGTCACTTCTCGTTTGCCCGGTGCAGAAAATCTGTGCGTTAGCTGCATTCTTGACCGTTTTTCCCCGCAGCAATACGTCATTCCTGCTGCTGTGTATTGGCTTTAGTGGTAATATCTGGGCGCTTAAAAGAATAATTGAATTCAGCCTTTTGAAGGCTGGCTTAATGTGGTGGAGCAATTGAGCGGAATACTGACGCGCTGGCGACAATTTGGCAGACGTTACTTCTGGCCGCATCTCTTATTAGGGATGGTCGCGGCGAGTTTCGGCTTGCCTGCGCTCAGCAACAGTGCGGAAGCGGCGACGCCGACGAAGACCTCCACAACCAAACACGATCTCAACACGCGGGTTAATTTTACTAACCTGGCGTGGCTTGAAGCCAATCGCCGCCCGAATTTCTCGGTGGATTACTGGCACCAGCATGCGATCCGTACCGTTATTCGCCATCTGTCATTTGCGATGGCTCCGCAGGCACTGCCTGTTGCTGAAGAGACGCTGCCGGTACAGGCGCAGCATCTTGCTCTGCTGGACACGCTTAACGCGCTGCTTACGCAGGACAGTCAACCACCCGTCATGGTGCGTCAGACCACGCAAATCGCGCACGTTCCTCCTGCGACCTCCTCCGTTTCGACATGGATTAGCCAGGCTCACGGCATCCGCGCCGGGCCTCAACGCCTCAGCTAAATTAACCTTTTTTCAATACCTTAATTTATCTGCCCAACCTGGGGCGTTTGAGAATTTATTATGCTAATCAAATTGTTAACAAAAGTTTTTGGTAGTCGTAACGATCGTACCCTGCGCCGTATGCGCAAAGCTGTTACCGTCATCAATGGCATGGAGCCGGCGATGGAGAAGCTCTCTGATGACGAGCTGAAAGCGAAAACCGTTGAATTCCGCGCGCGTCTTGAAAAAGGCGAAACGCTGGAAAGCCTGATCCCGGAAGCCTTCGCCGTTGTGCGTGAGGCCAGTAAACGTGTGTTTGGCATGCGTCACTTCGACGTTCAACTGCTGGGTGGTATGGTGCTTAACGAGCGCTGCATCGCGGAAATGCGTACCGGTGAAGGTAAAACCCTGACCGCAACGCTGCCCGCCTACCTGAACGCACTGACCGGTAAAGGCGTTCACGTCGTTACCGTCAACGACTATCTGGCACAGCGTGATGCCGAAAACAACCGTCCCCTGTTCGAATTCCTGGGCATGACCGTTGGCATCAACATGTCCGGTCTGCCGGCACCCGCCAAACGTGAAGCCTATAACGCGGATATCACCTACGGTACCAACAACGAATACGGCTTCGACTACCTGCGTGACAACATGGCGTTTAGCCCTGAAGAGCGCGTGCAGCGTAAATTGCACTATGCGCTGGTGGATGAGGTGGACTCCATCCTGATCGATGAAGCGCGTACCCCGCTGATCATCTCCGGCCCGGCCGAAGACAGCTCCGAGATGTACCGTAAAGTCGATAAAATCATTCCGCACCTGCTGCGTCAGGAGAAAGAAGATTCCGACACCTTCCAGGGTGAAGGCCACTTCTCTGTCGATGAAAAAGCGCGCCAGGTGAACCTGACCGAACGCGGTCTGGTGAAAATTGAAGAGCTGCTGGTGGCTGAAGGCATCATGGAAGAGGGCGAGTCTCTGTACTCGCCGACGAACATTATGCTGATGCACCACGTCACTGCCGCGCTGCGTGCCCATGCGCTGTTCACCCGCGATGTCGACTACATCGTGAAAGACGGTGAAGTTATCATCGTTGATGAGCACACCGGCCGTACCATGCAGGGACGTCGCTGGTCTGACGGTCTGCACCAGGCCGTTGAGGCCAAAGAAGGCGTTGATATTCAAAATGAAAACCAGACGCTGGCCTCTATTACCTTCCAGAACTACTTCCGTTTGTACGAGAAGCTGGCGGGGATGACCGGTACTGCAGATACCGAAGCATTTGAATTCAGCTCCATCTACAAACTGGATACCGTGGTCGTTCCAACCAACCGTCCAATGATCCGTAAGGATATGCCGGACCTGGTGTACATGACCGAAGCGGAAAAAATTCAGGCAATCATTGAAGATATTCGCGATCGTACCGCTAATGGCCAGCCGGTGCTGGTGGGGACAATCTCCATCGAGAAATCCGAAGTGGTTTCCAATGAGTTGACGAAAGCGGGCATCAAACACAACGTTCTGAACGCCAAATTCCACGCCAAAGAGGCCGATATCGTTGCGCAGGCGGGTTACCCGGCAGCGGTAACAATCGCCACCAACATGGCGGGTCGTGGTACCGACATTATGCTGGGTGGTAGCTGGCAGGCAGAGATTGCCGAGCTGGAAAACCCAACGCCGGAGCAGATTGCTCAGATTAAAGCGGACTGGCAGGTACGCCATGACGCGGTGCTGGCATCCGGTGGTTTGCATATCATTGGTACCGAACGTCACGAATCTCGTCGTATCGATAACCAGCTGCGCGGCCGTGCGGGTCGTCAGGGTGATGCCGGTTCTTCCCGCTTCTACCTGTCTATGGAAGATGCGCTGATGCGTATTTTCGCCTCCGACCGTGTTTCCGGCATGATGCGTAAACTGGGTATGAAACCTGGCGAAGCCATTGAACACCCGTGGGTCACCAAAGCGATTGCTAACGCCCAGCGTAAAGTGGAAAGCCGCAACTTCGATATTCGTAAGCAGCTGCTGGAATATGATGATGTGGCCAACGACCAGCGTCGTGCCATCTATACCCAGCGTAACGAGCTGCTGGACGTGTCCGACGTGAGCGACACCATCAACAGCATTCGCGAAGACGTATTCAAAGCGACTATCGACGCGCATATTCCACCGCAGTCTCTGGAAGAAATGTGGGATATCGAAGGTCTGCAGGAACGCCTGAAAAACGACTTCGACCTCGAACTGCCAATCAAAGAGTGGCTGGACAAAGAGCCTGAGCTGCACGAAGAGACCCTGCGTGAACGTATTTTCGAAACCGCGCTGGACGTATACAAGCGTAAGGAAGAAGTCGTTGGCGCTGAGATGATGCGTCACTTCGAAAAAGGCGTGATGCTGCAAACGCTGGACTCCCTGTGGAAAGAGCACCTGGCGGCGATGGACTACCTGCGTCAGGGTATTCACCTGCGTGGTTACGCGCAGAAAGATCCGAAGCAGGAGTACAAGCGTGAATCCTTCGCCATGTTTGCGTCCATGCTGGAGTCACTAAAGTATGAAGTGATCAGCACCCTGAGCAAAGTTCAGGTACGCATGCCGGAAGAAGTGGAAGCAATGGAGCAACAGCGCCGTGAAGAAGCTGAGCGTCTGGCACAGATGCAACAGCTGAGCCACCAGACTGACGAGAGCGAAGCTGCGGCAGCGATCGCGGCCCAGACTGGCGATCGTAAAGTTGGCCGCAACGATCCGTGCCCGTGTGGTTCCGGTAAAAAATACAAGGCGTGCCACGGTCGTCTGAGCTAAATTCATAACAAAACAAAAAGGCGCAGAAATCTGCGCCTTTTTTATGGAAGTGACAATATGAAAATACTGCAAATTGCCGTCGGGATTATTCGCAACCCGCAAAACCAGTTCTTTATCACCCAGCGCGCCGCCGACGCCCATATGGCGAACAAATGGGAGTTTCCGGGCGGGAAAATCGAGTCAGGCGAAACGCCGGAACAGGCGCTGATCCGTGAGCTTCAGGAAGAAGTGGGGATCACCCCGCTTGGCGCAACGCTGTTTGACAAGCTCGAATACCAGTTTCCCGATCGTCACATTACACTTTGGTTCTGGCTGGTGGAAAACTGGGAGGGGGATCCCTGGGGCAAAGAGGGGCAACCGGGTAACTGGGTTGAACTGCAGGCAAGCGATGCCGACAAATTCCCGCCGGCAAATGAGCCTGTGATTACCCGGTTAGTGCAGGGCGTTTAATTTACTGCTGTTCTTCACTCCAGTCATCGCTGTCCGAAAGAGTGCCTTCACTCGGAATGCGTTTCTCTTCCGCCGCCCATTCGCCCAGGTCAATTAACTGACAGCGTTTACAGCAGAATGGGCGGTATGGGCTCACTTCGCCCCAGACAACACTTTTGCCACAGGTTGGGCAATTTACGATGGTTACGTCAGACATTGGCACTCCTTAACAACAGGCCAGTTCAAAATCGAGGCGTTCCGGCACGGTGCCATTTTCACTGTCCAGCGGCATAAAGCGAATCGCAAAACGGCTCTTATGCCCGGAAATTTGCGGGTAAAGCTGCACGTCGAGCGAAAGGTTCAGTCGCAGTAGATCGGCATCGTCCCCGTTATCCTGGTAAAAACCGTTCAGGCTGGTCTGCTTGCGGAACGGCGCAGAGTTACGGATAAGATCGAGGATCAGCGATAACGTCCGGTGCATCGGCTCCAGGCTTTCCAGCCAGATATTCACCTGCGCATCACGCTGCGTTTGCGGCATGTGCAGCCACATATGAAGCGTCGGCAGGTCAAAGCTGCAGCATCCACCGGGAATACTCAGGCGCTGGCGTACCAGGGCAATCAAGCGATCTTCACGCAAAAACTGGCCAACGCGAGGGGCAGCCATTAACGTGCTGCTACTGCTTTTTAACTGCTGACGCAGGGAATCGATACGGCTTTGATCAACACCCGGGACTTCCGCCCATGCCTGCAGTTTACGCTGCTGACGCTCAAGTTCTTTCAGTAATTCGGTGCGAACATCTCCACGCTCAATCACATCCAGCAGGTCGCCCACATTGCGGAAGAAGTGCAACGCAGTGGCGTGATCGTTGACAGGCAGATGTTGCGAGAGTTGTTGAATAAGAAATTCGATACGCAGCCAGGTACGCATTTTTTCGTTAAGCGGATGCTCAAAAAGGATGTGAGTCGACATTATGGTTTTTCCTGTGCAACGGCCTGCGCGGCGAAGGTCAAATACTGCGCGTGCAGACGGGCAACATCCGATGCAATGGCATCTGGTGCGCCGTTATTATCAATAACATCATCCGCAACGGCCAGGCGCTGATCGCGCGTGGCCTGAGCGGCAAGAATTTGTTCGGCATGTTCGCGCGAGACGCGATCGCGCGTCATGGTTCGCTGGATTTGCGTTTCGGGAAGGACATCAATGACCAGAACCCGATCGGCTTTATTCTGCAGCTGATTTTCTACCAGCAACGGAACTACCCACAGCACATACGGTGAGCGGGCGGCGGCAATCTGACGCTGGGTTTCCTGGTGGATAATGGGGTGGAGCAGGGCATTAAGCCAGACCTTTTCCGCAGAATCGGAAAAAATGCATTCGCGAAGCTGCCGGCGATTTAGCGTCCCGTCTGCATTGATGATGGCCGGACCAAAATGTTCTTCAATAGCCTTTAACGCGGGTGTATTCGGTTCTACCACCTGACGGGCAATGATATCGGCATCGATAATCGCGATACCCAGGCGAGCGAAAGCGTCCGCAACGGTACTTTTGCCACTACCGATGCCGCCGGTTAATGCGACGGTATACCCCATTAAATCAAATCCTGGGAATTATTCATTATTAAAATCAGTTGGTTGAAATTCAAACGTGTGCCAGCCAATGTTTAGCTCTCTTTACCGGCTTTTTACCAGGTAAATTTATAGGATTGTAGCGTAAAAAAAGAGAATTTCGCAGTCTTGCGGAGCAGGTATTAGTGCGTATGATAACGTCACTGGAGTTGTGCTTTTAACATATTTGCCTCTAACCCCAGGAATCCGCACATGCGTATCGAAGAAGATCTGAAGTTAGGTTTCAAAGACGTTCTTATCCGCCCTAAACGCTCTACACTGAAAAGTCGCTCAGACGTTGAACTCGAACGTCAATTCACCTTTAAACATTCCGGTCAGACCTGGTCTGGCGTGCCGATCATCGCTGCCAATATGGATACCGTGGGAACCTTCGAGATGGCAACCGCGCTGGCACAGTTCGACATCCTCACGGCAGTTCACAAACACTACAGCCCTGAAGAGTGGAACGCCTTTGTGGCATCCGCTTCTGCTGAGGTCGTGAAGCATGTGATGGTCTCTACCGGAACCTCAGATGCCGATTTCGAAAAGACCAAACAAATCCTCAAGAGTAACCCCGCGCTGAACTTCGTCTGTATTGATGTAGCGAATGGTTATTCCGAACACTTCGTGCAGTTCGTGAGCAAGGCGCGTGAAGCCTGGCCGAACAAAACCATCATTGCGGGTAACGTAGTGACCGGCGAGATGTGTGAGGAGCTGATCCTCTCTGGCGCAGATATCGTCAAAGTGGGCATTGGCCCGGGTTCTGTGTGCACCACGCGTGTGAAAACCGGTGTCGGTTATCCGCAGCTTTCTGCGGTTATTGAATGTGCCGATGCTGCGCACGGCCTGGGCGGCCAAATCATCAGTGACGGTGGTTGTACTACCCCGGGTGATGTCGCGAAAGCTTTCGGCGGCGGCGCAGACTTCGTGATGCTTGGCGGTATGCTGGCAGGTCACGAAGAGAGTGGCGGTACCGTGGTGGAAGAGAACGGTGAGAAATTTATGCTGTTCTACGGTATGAGCTCTGAATCGGCGATGACCCGTCACGTGGGTGGCGTTGCAAAATACCGTGCGGCAGAAGGCAAAACCGTGAAGCTGCCGCTGCGCGGCCCGGTTGAGAATACCGCACGTGACATTCTTGGTGGCCTGCGTTCGGCCTGCACCTATGTGGGGGCATCCCGCCTGAAAGAGTTGACGAAACGCACGACCTTTATTCGCGTTCAGGAACAGGAAAACCGCGTTTTCAACAGCCTGTAATCGCGTAAGCTGGCGCACATCCGTGTGCCAGCGTTATCCCGCACTCATCGCATCCCCGAGGTGGAAGATAGGCAGATACATTGCCACCACCAGCGTGCCGATAATCACACCCGTCACAATCAGCAGCACAGGCTCCAGTACGGCAGCCAGGTTATCTGCTGACTGAAAGGTTTGCTCCGTGTGGTGACGCGCCAGGTTTACCAGCATGATGTCGAGCGCACCTGACGTTTCACCGGTTCGCAATAGCTGAATACACAGCGGAGTAAAAACCGCCGCCTTTTGAAAGGATGCCCAAAGGGGATAACCCTTTTCAATGTCTTCCCGGATGGCGCGGAGTATCCCCTGCCAGTACCTGCTCTCAACCGTCTCTTCTGCACTCTCCAGACCCTTTAAAAAAGCGATGCCCGCCTGCTGCGTGAGCGACAGCACGGTAAAAATTTGCCCCAGCTTTTGTCCTTTAGCCAGCGCGCCCATGACGGGGATATGCAGCAGTACGTGTTGCCAGCGTGGATCCTGCCGCAAACCCCAGGCGATGATCACAGGAAGGAGTAGCCCCGCGAACAGCGCGAAGGCATAGGACTGTATAAACGTTGCCATTCCCATGACTATCTGTGTCAGCATCGGGAGCGGGGTATTAAACGTTTTGTAGATGGCGGCGAACTCGGGCAAGACCAGAGTGACCATGGCCAGCACCACGAGTACCGCCAGAGCCAGGATTACCATCGGGTAACGCAGTGCCTTTTTCACTTTCGCACTGAGTTGCTGTTGTGATTTTTGTTGCTGGGCAAGTTCACGGCAGCACGTCTCCAGCTTCCCGGTTAGCTCGCCGGTCTTCACCATCGACACATATAGTGGGCTAAATACCGCGGGCCAGCGCTTCAGCGCCTCAGAAAAAGAGCATCCTTCACTCAGCTCATCGGCAAGGCTTTGCAGGAGTGCCTGCCAGGGTGTTATCGGATGCTGGTCCGCCAGCATCTGCAGGCTGTCAGACAATGTCAGGCCCGCCTGCAAAAGCGTGGCGAGCTGGTGAAATACCTCGTAGCGGTGATGTGGTCGCCAGCGATACCTCTGCGTGCAGCGGGTGATTGTCAGAGGATGTAGCGCTTTGCGCATCAGCCTGTCGAAAGCCGCATTGCGGTCAGTTGCCCACAGAGCCCCGCTTCGGGGTTCTCCTTCAACGGATAGCGCACGCCAGCGCCAGAGGTGATTAGCAGCCATCGGGCATTCCCAGGATACGCAGCAACTCTTCGAGCGTGGTCAGTCCCTGTTCAACAGCCATACAGCCATGTTCGAAAAGGGATGTCATTCCTGCCTGACGGGCGCTGGCCTCAATCACCTCTGACCCCGCTCCGCTGGCAATGGCCTGCCGGAGTGTCTGGTCAATGACGAGCACTTCAAAAATGGCGACGCGACCATAAAAACCGTGATAACAGCGCTCACAGCCGGTGGGTTGCCAGCGCGGCAGCGGCCGGGGCCAAATGGAGCGAGGCAGTTCTGCCCGCTTGTCGGTTTCCTGGCGGCAATGGGGGCATAAACGGCGCACCAGTCGCTGGGCGATGACCAGCGAGAGGGCGGAAGAGATCATCCATCGCGCCACCCCCATCTGCTGCAGGCGGATCAGGGTTTCCGCCGTCGAGTTGGTGTGTAGCGTCGACAACACCAGATGCCCGGTTTGTGCGGCATTAATGGCAATCTCTGCCGTTTCGCCATCACGAATTTCGCCGACCATAATGATGTCAGGATCCTGACGTAGCAGCGCTCTCAGCACCGTCTGGAAGGTAAGGCCCGCACGCGGGTTTATCTGCGTCTGGTTTAATCCTGCAAGCGGGATCTCTATCGGGTCTTCCACGCTGCAGATGTTCACATCCGGCGTGTTTCGAGCCTGCAGCGCGCTGTACAGCGTTACGGTTTTACCGCTGCCGGTGGGGCCGGTAACCAGAATCAGCCCCTGCGGCTGGTGGAGCACTTCGCTAAAGCCGGCCAGCTGTTTAGTATTCATCCCCAACGTTTCTGGCTCAAGAGATTGCTGAACCTGATGCAGCAGGCGCAGTACAATTTTTTCACCGCCGCTGCAGGGAAGCGTGGCGATGCGAAATGAGACCGGCTCGTTTGCCAGCTCAATCGTAAACTGACCGTCCTGCGGTAAGCGGCGCTCCGCAATATCGAGGTTACCCAGCACTTTTAACCGGGCGCTGAGCATGGTGGCCAGCGCGGCTGAAAGTGGGGGCTGCGGGCAAAGCACGCCGTCGATGCGCAGGCGAATCTGGCAAGTCTGCTCCATCGGTTCAATATGAATATCAGAAGCGCGTTGGTTTATCGCCTGCTGCAGCGTGTGGTTAAGAATATCCACCGCTGAGTGTGTCGGCGTAACGACGGGCAGATGCGTTTGTGTGGTTAACTGCCGGTGCTTTTCCATGCGCTCGGCGCTCCAGCACTCGATATCAATCCGTTTCTGGGTAGCGAAACGCAGGGCTTCCATCAGTTCAGGGCCGGGGTTTCCCACGACGGCAATGCTAATCATGTCGCTATCGCTGCTCAGCAGAAGGGCATGATGACGCAGACAAAGTGCGACAAGCTGATCGGTATTCATCATCCGCTCCTCAGTGGGTGTCGAAGCGGAAAACGTCTTCACAGGCCTGCTTGAGCGCGCTGTCGGTACCGATGTTGCAGTCACGCGTCCACCCCGTCATGCCGTTGCCATCACTCCATTGTGGCGTCATGACCACCTCCAGCCCGTTAAGGCTCTCCTGGCCGGTTAAGGTCACGACGCCTTTCGCCACGTTCATGCCTGAAACGTAGCGGGTAGTGGTGGGGGACGGGATGCCATTACTGCCTCCGTCACAGCTCTCCACGCCGCCGTGATCCAGGGCGCAAAGCTCAATGGCGGTACGGTAGGGAATGAAGGTTTGCAGCATATCGGTCAACGCTGCTTTTCGCAGGTAGTTCTGGTATGCGGGAACGCCGATGGCGCTCAGAATGGCAATAATGCCGATCACCACCATCAGCTCAATGAGTGTGAATCCTTGTTGTCTGTCCATGTCTGCTCCTTACGTTAAGTAGGGCTACTCTGGCAGTGAGACAGCGCAGAAACGAGGGGCAAAAAAAGGAACGTGAAGGGGCTTTCAGGGAATTCGTGGCGTGTTGCAGGGTAGGGCAATGCTTTTGCGAGCGGGAGTGAATTTCCCCTCTCCGCAACGAGAGGGGAGAGTCATTATTTGAAACGCATCGAGAGGTCGAGGGCGCGAACGTGCTTGGTCAGCGCCCCAACGGAGATGAAATCAACGCCGGTCTCGGCGAATTCACGGATCGTATCAAACGTCACGTTGCCGGATACTTCAAGCTGGGCTTTGCCGTTGGTCAGTTTTACCGCCTCGCGCATCTGCCCGGTTTCGAAGTTATCAAGCATGATGATATCGGCGCCGGCCTTGATAGCCTGCTCCAGCTCCTCCAGGTTTTCGACTTCCACTTCGACGGGCACATCCGGATGCAGCCAGAAGGCTTTTTCGACCGCCTGACGCACGGATCCTGAGGCAATGATATGGTTCTCTTTAATCAGGAACGCGTCAGACAACCCCAAACGATGGTTTGCACCGCCGCCACAGAGCACCGCGTATTTCAACGCAGTGCGCAGACCCGGTAGCGTTTTGCGGGTATCCAGCAACTGCGTGCGGGTACCCGCCAGCAGGTCAACGTAGCGACGCACTTCGCTTGCCACACCGGACAACGTCTGCACGAAGTTCAGCGCGGTTCGTTCGCCGGTCAGCAGTACGCGGGAAGGTCCATCAAGTTCGAACAGCGGCTGATTTGCCGTAATCGCATCACCGTCGTCGACATGCCAGGTGATCTGCACCTCATCGCCTGCCAGTTGGGTAAAGACCTCTTCAACCCAACGCTTACCGCAAAAAATACCCTCTTCGCGCGTAATAGTGACCGCATGTGAGCGAGTCTCTTTTGGCAATAATTGTGCGGTAATATCCCTGTCGGCGCTGACGTCACCGCCCAGATCTTCTTTCAGGGCATGGGCAACGCTTGCCGGAATATCCATACTAATACGTTCCAGAAGCGCTTCACGTCGGTTGTCGGGGTTGTAACGGCGAGGCGGCATGATAAAACTCCAAATTGGTAACGAATCATAATATTGAAACATGCTACTCTGAACCGAGTAACAGCACCATACATAAGGAGTTCCAGCATGTTGTTAGAAAACGGATGGCTGGTGGATGCGCGGCATGTGCCCTCGCCGCACCACGACCGCCGCCCGGAGGATGAAAAGCCCACACTGCTGGTTGTTCATAATATCAGTCTCCCGCCGGGTGAGTTTGGCGGCCCGTGGATCGACGCATTATTCACGGGGACCCTGGATCCTGATGCCCATCCTTTCTTTGCTGAGATTGCGCATCTGCGCGTGTCGGCTCACTGTCTGATCCGTCGCGACGGCGAAGTGGTTCAGTACGTCCCTTTTGATAAGCGTGCCTGGCATGCCGGCGTGTCGATGTACCAGGGACGCGACCGCTGCAATGATTTTTCCATCGGGATTGAGCTGGAAGGCACTGACACCACCCCCTACACCGATTCACAGTATCAACAGTTGGTGGCTGTAACCCAAACGCTGATCGGGCTCTATCCCGCGATAGCCGGGAATATTACGGGACACAGCGATATTGCCCCGGCGAGAAAAACCGATCCCGGCCCGGCTTTTGACTGGCCCCGGTTTCGCGCCTTGCTTACCGCGTCGTCAGAATAAGGAGATAACATGACGTTGTTTACCATGCTGCTGGTTATCATCGCTGAACGCCTGTTCAAACTCGGCGAGCACTGGCATCTGGATCACCGGCTGGAGGTGCTTTTCCGCCGGATCAAACATTTTTCCATGCTGCGCACGCTGCTGATGACCGCTGGCGTGATGGTTATAACGTTTTTACTGCTGCGTTCGCTTTACGGCCTCTTTTTCAACGTGCCGCTGCTGGTGGTGTGGATCCTGCTCGGCGTGCTCTGTATTGGCGCGGGCAAGGTGCGTATGCACTACCACGCCTATCTGAAAGCCGCATCCCGTGACGATGCCCATGCGCGGGGCGCCATGGCGAGCGAGCTGACGATGATCCACGGCGTGCCGCCGGATTGCGATGTGCGTGAATTTTTGCGCGAACTGCAAAATGCGCTGCTGTGGATCAACTTCCGTTACTACCTGGCACCGCTGTTCTGGTTTGTGGTGGGCGGCCCGTGGGGGCCGGTACTGCTGATGGGCTATGCGTTTCTGCGCGCCTGGCAGACCTGGCTTGCCCGTTACCTTACCCCGCATGAACGTTTATTGTCGGGAATCGATGCCATTCTGCATGTGCTGGACTGGCTCCCGGTACGTCTGGTGGGCGTCGTTTATGCGTTAATTGGCCACGGTGAAAAAGCGCTGCCGGCATGGTTTGCTTCGCTTGCCGACCGCCACACGTCTCAGTATCAGGTGTTGACACGTCTGGCGCAGTTCTCGCTGGCGCGTGAGCCGCATACCGACAAGATTGAAACGCCGAAAGCGGCTGTCTCCATGGCGAAGAAAACGTCGTTTGTGGTGGTCGTGGTCGTGGCGTTGCTGACTATTTACGGCACGCTGGTCTAAGCCAGCGCGCCGTACCGGTCAGATCGTATCAGCAGGCGGGATGCCAAAGTAAGGCATCCCGTTTTCGTCCCAGCGCACGTGTTTCAGACGCGTGTGACGATTCGGGTCATAGAGCGGGTCGCCTTCAATCTCGGTGTAGTTTCGCGCGTGGTAGACCAGCACGTCTTCTCCCTCCGGCGTTTGCGTAAAGCTGTTATGCCCGGGCCCAAACTGACGATTCTCGACGCTGGTTCGGAAAACCGGACGCGACGCTTTATGCCAGTTCGCCGGATTTTGCGGATCGGCATTCATGTCTATCCACAGTAACCCCATGCAATAGTTCTCATCCGTGGCGCTGGCGGAGTAGCTGATAAACAGCTTATCTTCGTGAAACAGCACTGCCGGACCTTCGTTGACCCAAAATCCGCGGCATTCCCAGTCATACTCCGGTTTACTGAGCATCACCGGCTCGCCTTTGAGCGTCCACGGATTCGCCATTTCGCACAGATAGAGGTTGGAGTTTCCGGCGATATCCGGGGCTTTTTGTGCCCACAAATACCAGCGTTTTCCCTGATGGACGAACGTGGTGGCGTCCAGTGCGAAGGTGTCGAACGGGGTGGTAATCTGGCCTTTCTCGATCCACGTCCCGGTGAGGGGATCGTGCTCCGCACACTCCAGCGCAAACATACGGTGCTGGAACATCCCGAGGCTGTCCAGCGCCTGGGTATGGGTGGCGGCAAAATAGATATACCACTTACCGTCAATGTGGTGCAGTTCCGGTGCCCAGATCAACTGGCTCATCGGCCCGGTCTCCGGTTTACGCCAGACCACGACCTCTTCGGCATCGCGTAGTCCTTCCAGCGAGTCGGCGCGACGGATCTCGAGCCTGTCGTACTGCGGCACGGAAGCGATAAAGTAGTACAGACCCTCGTGGTGCAGAATATAGGGGTCGGCACGTTGTTCAATAAACGGGTTTGGCCAGGTGTGCATTCGGCTTTCCTTATTTCGTCTCAGCGGCTTTGAGTTCCTGATAATTATTCAGCTCGCGATAATTGTTGCGACGCTTCTCGAGGTCTTCCTGGATCTGCTTCATCGTTTCGCGGTCAACCTTCAGCAGACGTACCACGCCTGCGGTAATGAGATACCCGACGCCCGGAATCACGGTAAACAGCAATACAATGCCGTTGATGGCATCCGGACTTTGCGCTTTCGCCCCCGCGTCATAACCGTACCAGGAGAGCAGGAAACCAACCATCGCACCGGCAATCGCCAGCCCCAGTTTGAGGAAGAAGATGTTACCGGAGAAGCTGATCCCGGTGATACGCTTACCGGTTTTCCACTCACCGTAGTCATCGACGTCGGCCATCAGCGACCAGTGCAGCGGAGACGGGATCTGGTGCAGGATGTTCAGCAGGAAGTAGAGCACCACAATGGTGACCGTGGCTTTCGGATCGAAGAAATAGAAGGCGCAGGAGAAAATCGCCAGCACGATGTTGGTCCAGAAGAACACTTTCAGCTTACACCAGCGGTCGGTGAGGACTTTCGCCAGCATACTGCCGAGCATCATGCCAACCACGCCCAGGCTGATAAACAGCGTGGCGAAATGAGTACTCTGGCCCATAACCCAGGTCACGTAGTACATCGTGGCCGCCATGCGGATAAAGCCCGGGCACACGTTGCACAGGGTCAGCAGCAGAATGCGCACCCACTGGTCGTTCTTCCACACGTCTTTCAGGTCGTTTTTCAGCTCGTCATGAGTCTGTACCGCCGGGCGTACACGCTCGCGAACGGTATAGAAGCAGAACAGGAACATACCGGTACCAATCAGCGCCAGCACGGTCATTGCCATCTGGTAGCCTTTGGCTTTGTTGTCACCACCAAACCAGTCGGCCATCGGTAACAGCGTCAGCGACAGCAGCAGCGTGGCGATACCTACCAGCACAAAGCGATAGGACTGGCAGGCAACACGTTCCTGCGGATCGTTGGTAATCACGCCGCCTAACGAGCAGTAAGGAATGTTGATTGCCGTATAGGTTAAAGAGAGCAGGAAATAGGTGACGAAGGCATAGATAACTTTGCTGTTGTAGCTCCACTCTGGTGTGGTGAACATCAGGATGCTGAACAGCGCATAGGGAAAGGCAATCCACAGCAGCCATGGACGAAACCGGCCATATTTACTGCGGGTACGGTCGGCGATGGCCCCCATAATCGGATCCGTTACGGCATCAATTACGCGGACAGACAGCAGCAGTACGCCGACCAGTGCAGGCGCCAGACCAAAAATATCGGTATAAAAATAATTAACAAACAACATGATGGCGCCAAAGATGATGTTGCAACCTGCATCGCCCATCCCATAGCCGATCTTTTCTTTTACTGACAGTTTTGCGTTATCCATAGACTGCTCTCCGGGTTACGGTATGGAGAGAATTATTTGCTGGCAAACGAATATATGCGTTGCAGTATCAGGGCGGTGATATGGATAAATGCGCTGTTGGCGTGAAACTGTGAGGGAGGTAACAACACGCGGTACCTGCAAAACGCAGATACCGCGGGGGAGACTTAGTGAGCTTTCAGGGCGTTGCGGCTTTTCTGGCTAAACAGATAGCCGATACCAAGAACGGCAACCCAGACTGGGATCAGGTACACCGAGATTGCCATACCCGGGGTCAGCAGCATGATGACCAGCACTCCCGCCATAAACAGCAGGCAGATCCAGTTGCCCAGCGGATAGAGCAGGGCAGGGAAGCGAGTCTTCACGCCCTGCTGATGCTTGGCACGGCGGAACTTGATGTGTGCCAGGCTGATCATCGCCCAGTTGATAACCAGGGCAGAGACCACCAGCGCCATCAGCAGGCCAAACGCCGATTCCGGTGCCAGATAGTTAATCAGGACACACAGCGCCGTTACGATCGCCGAAACGATGATGGTGTTCACCGGAACGCCACGCTTGTCGACGTTGAGCAGCATCTTCGGCGCGTTACCCTGCTGGGCCAGGCCGAACAGCATACGGCTGTTGCAGTATACGCAGCTGTTATAGACCGACAGCGCCGCTGTCAGCACCACGATGTTGAGCGCATTCGCCACGACGGTATCGCCCAGCTCGTGGAAAATCAGGACAAACGGGCTGGTGTCGGCAGTAACGCGCGTCCACGGCAGCAGAGAGAGCAGAACGGCCAGTGAGCCCACATAGAAAATCAGAATACGGTAGATAACCTGGTTGGTCGCTTTCGGGATGCTCTGTTCCGGGTTATCGGCTTCAGCTGCGGTGATGCCGACCAGCTCCAGACCGCCGAAGGAGAACATAATGATTGCCATCATCATCACGAGGCCCGTCATGCCGTGAGGCAGGAAGCCGCCCTGTTCCCAGAGGTTGCGTACCGTGGCCTGCGGGCCACCGTTGCCGCTAAACAGCAGCCAACCGCCAAAGATGATCATCGCCACGACGGCAACCACTTTGATGATGGCAAACCAGAACTCCATCTCACCGAAGACTTTAACGTTGGTGAGGTTGATGGCGTTAATGATGACGAAGAAGGCCGCAGCAGAAGCCCAGGTGGGGATCTCCGGGTACCAGAACTGAATGTATTTCCCGACGGCGGTCAGTTCAGCCATGGCAACCAGAACGTACAACACCCAGTAGTTCCAGCCTGACGCGAAACCGGCGAAACTGCCCCAGTACTTATAGGCAAAGTGGCTGAAAGAGCCCGCAACCGGCTCTTCAACGACCATTTCACCTAACTGGCGCATAATCAGAAAAGCGATAAAACCGGCAATGGCGTAACCCAAAATAATGCCGGGACCGGCAGACTGGATAACGGATGCACTTCCCAGAAATAGTCCAGTGCCAATAGCACCGCCCAGTGCGATTAGCTGTATATGGCGGTTCTTCAGACCGCGCTTTAGCTGATCGCCGTGCTGTTGAGCTTCCATTTGAAACCTCGTGTGTGGTTGTTATGTTCACGCGACGCGTGTGTAATTATGAATATCCGTTTTCTGTATTTATTTCTTTACAGTCAATGAGACCGAAAAAAGCGGAGATGTCTTCCGTAATCGCCAGAATAGTGGTAAGCGCCAGCGATTGCACCTGCTTTATGCCGGGGCGATGACGAGTTGAATAAAAAGAAAGCATTTGTAAATTACCCCGCTAACCCTTCATACCCCAACCTATAGAATAGAAATGTTCCGTAAGTGGGCAAAATTTCATATTTTGCGTTGTTGAATCGCTTCAGATTGCAAAAACCCTCGTTTCATTAAGGTTAAAACTCCCACTAAGGGAGTAACTAACTCATTTGTGCGAAGTTACATTTCTGAAACGTTATTTCTGTAAGGTTGTTAAAATGTGCAGGGTTTACTGATTTCAATCAAAACCAATATGGACAGAAGGTGAATACTTTGTTACTTTAGCGATACGAACTTGAAATTGGTAAGACCAATTGACTCCGGGCAAAAAGGCGTAAGACAGGGAATATGGCCTACAGCAAAATTCGCCAACCAAAACTATCTGATGTGATTGAGCAGCAGCTGGAGTTTTTAATCCTCGAAGGGACACTGCGCCCGGGTGAGAAACTTCCGCCAGAACGCGAGCTGGCAAAACAGTTCGACGTTTCACGTCCCTCTCTGCGTGAGGCGATTCAACGTCTCGAAGCAAAGGGCTTGCTGCTTCGTCGCCAGGGCGGCGGAACCTTTGTGCAAAACAGCCTGTGGCAGAGCTTCAGCGATCCGCTGGTAGAACTTCTCTCTGACCACCCAGAATCCCAGTTTGATCTGCTTGAGACCCGTCACGCGCTAGAAGGTATCGCGGCCTATTACGCCGCACTTCGTAGCACTGATGAAGATCGCGTGCGTATCCGCGAACTTCATCAGGCCATTGAACGGGCACAGCAATCCGGCGATTTAGACGCCGAGTCCAATGCCGTTGTCCAGTATCAAATCGCCGTCACCGAAGCTGCACACAATGTTGTGCTCCTCCATCTGCTACGCTGCATGGAGCCGATGCTGGCCCAGAACGTTCGTCAGAATTTTGAATTGTTGTATGCCCGTCGGGACATGCTCCCATTGGTAAGCAACCATCGCACCCGAGTATTCGAGGCGATAATGGCCGGGGAACCGGAGCAGGCGCGCGAAGCGTCGCACCGACATCTGGCTTTCATTGAGGAAATCTTGCTGGACCGCAGCCGTGAACAATCGCGTCGCGAACGTTCATTACGCCGCATACAGCAACGAAAGGATTAAGCGCCAGGGTTTTTTAGAGCGCGGCAACTAAACGCAGAACCTGTCTTATTGTGTTCTTGCCCAAGAGCACAATGGGACAGGTTCCAGACAAATCAACGTATTAGATAGATAAGGAATACCCCCATGTCAGAACGTCTCCAAAATGACGTGGATCCGATCGAAACTCGCGACTGGCTACAGGCGATCGAATCGGTCATCCGTGAAGAAGGTGTTGAGCGTGCTCAGTATCTGATTGATCAGCTGCTTTCTGAAGCCCGCAAAGGCGGTGTGAAGGTTGCTTCAGGTGCAGGGGCTAGCAACTACGTAAACACGATTGCCGTTGAAGACGAACCGGAATACCCGGGCAATCTGGATCTGGAACGCCGTATCCGTTCTGCAATCCGCTGGAACGCCATCATGACCGTTCTGCGCGCGTCCAAGAAAGACCTGGAGCTGGGTGGCCACATGGCGTCCTTCCAGTCCTCTGCGACCGTTTACGAAGTGTGTTTCAACCACTTCTTCCGTGCAGCTAACGAGAAAGACGGCGGCGATCTGGTGTACTTCCAGGGCCACATCTCTCCGGGCATCTATGCACGTGCATTCCTGGAAGGTCGTCTGACTGAAGAGCAGATGAACAACTTCCGTCAGGAAGTTCACGGTAAAGGTCTGTCTTCTTACCCACACCCTAAACTGATGCCAGAATTCTGGCAGTTCCCGACAGTATCCATGGGTCTGGGCCCAATCGGTGCTATCTATCAGGCTAAATTCCTGAAATATCTGGAACACCGTGGTCTGAAAGACACCTCTGAACAGACCGTCTACGCCTTCCTGGGCGATGGCGAGATGGATGAGCCAGAATCGAAAGGCGCAATCACCATTGCGACCCGTGAGAAACTGGACAACCTGTGCTTCATCATCAACTGTAACCTGCAGCGTCTGGATGGTCCGGTAACCGGTAACGGCAAGATCATCAACGAACTGGAAGGCATCTTCGCAGGTGCTGGCTGGAACGTGATCAAAGTGATGTGGGGTTCCCGTTGGGACGAACTGCTGCGTAAAGACACCAGCGGTAAACTGATCCAGCTGATGAACGAAACCGTTGACGGTGACTACCAGACCTTCAAATCCAAAGACGGTGCCTACGTTCGTGAGCACTTCTTCGGTAAATATCCTGAAACCGCAGCACTGGTTGCAGACTGGACTGACGAACAGATCTGGGCTCTGAACCGTGGCGGCCACGATCCGAAGAAAATTTACGCTGCACTGAAAAAAGCGCGTGAAACCAAAGGTAAAGCGACTGTAATCCTGGCCCATACCATCAAAGGTTACGGCATGGGTGATACCGCAGAAGGTAAAAACATCGCTCACCAGGTTAAGAAAATGAACATGGACGGCGTGCGTTATATCCGCGACCGTTTCAACGTTCCAGTGACCGATGAGCAGGTAGAAAACCTGTCTTACATCACCTTCCCTGAAGGTTCTGAAGAGCATAAGTACCTGCACGAACGTCGTCAGGCGCTGAAAGGCTACCTGCCAGCTCGTCAGCCTAACTTCACCGAGAAGCTGGAACTGCCAGCGCTGGAAGATTTCTCTCAGCTGCTGGAAGAGCAGAACAAAGAGATCTCTACCACTATCGCTTTCGTTCGTGCCCTGAACGTGATGCTGAAGAACAAGTCGATCAAAGATCGTCTGGTTCCAATCATTGCCGACGAAGCGCGTACTTTCGGTATGGAAGGTCTGTTCCGTCAGATCGGTATTTACAGCCCGAACGGCCAGCAGTACACCCCGCAGGACCGTGAACAGGTTGCTTACTACAAAGAAGACGAGAAAGGTCAGATCCTGCAGGAAGGTATCAACGAGCTGGGCGCAGGCGCATCCTGGCTGGCTGCTGCGACCTCTTACAGCACCAACAACCTGCCGATGATCCCGTTCTACATTTACTACTCCATGTTCGGGTTCCAGCGTATCGGTGACCTGTGCTGGCAGGCAGGCGACCAGCAGGCTCGCGGCTTCCTGATCGGTGGTACTTCTGGTCGTACGACCCTGAACGGTGAAGGTCTGCAGCACGAAGATGGTCACAGCCATATTCAGTCTCTGACTATCCCTAACTGTATTTCTTACGACCCGTCTTACGCGTACGAAGTGGCAGTCATCATGCATGACGGTCTGCAGCGCATGTACGGTGAAGCGCAAGAGAACATTTACTACTACATCACCACGCTGAACGAAAACTACCACATGCCGGCCATGCCAGCAGGTGCCGAGGAAGGTATCCGTAAAGGTATCTACAAACTCGAAACCGTTGCAGGTAGCAAAGGTAAAGTTCAGCTGCTGGGCTCCGGTTCTATCCTGCGTCACGTACGTGAAGCGGCACAGATCCTGGCGAACGACTACGGCGTTGGCTCTGACGTGTACAGCGTAACGTCCTTCACTGAACTGGCGCGTGATGGCCAGGATTGTGAGCGCTGGAACATGCTGCACCCAATGGAAACGCCACGCGTTCCATACATCGCTCAGGTGATGAATGACGCGCCTGCGGTTGCGTCTACTGACTATATGAAACTGTTCGCTGAGCAGGTTCGTACTTACGTACCGGCTGATGATTACCGCGTACTGGGTACTGACGGCTTCGGTCGTTCTGACAGCCGCGAAAACCTGCGTCACCACTTCGAAGTGGATGCATCTTACGTGGTTGTAGCAGCACTGGGCGAACTGGCTAAACGTGGCGAAATCGATAAGAAAGTGGTTGCGGACGCAATCACCAAATTCAACATCGATGCAGATAAAGTTAACCCGCGTCTGGCGTAAGAGGTAAAAGAAGAATGGCTATCGAAATCAAAGTACCGGACATCGGGGCTGATGAAGTTGAAATCACCGAGATCCTGGTCAAAGTGGGCGACAAAGTTGAAGCTGAACAGTCGCTGATCACTGTAGAAGGCGATAAAGCCTCTATGGAAGTTCCGTCTCCTCAGGCTGGCATCGTTAAAGAGATCAAAGTCTCTGTTGGCGATAAAACCGAGACTGGCAAACTGATCATGATTTTCGATTCCGCCGACGGTGCAGCAGCTGCTGCACCTGCGCAGGAAGAGAAGAAAGAAGCTGCTCCTGCGGCTGCTGCACCAGCAGCTGCTGCGGCAAAAGAAGTCAACGTGCCTGACATCGGCGGTGACGAAGTTGAAGTCACTGAAATCCTGGTGAAAGTGGGCGATACCGTTACGGCTGAGCAGTCCCTGATCACCGTAGAAGGCGACAAAGCCTCTATGGAAGTGCCGGCGCCATTCGCGGGTACGGTTAAAGAGATCAAGATCAACACCGGTGACAAAGTTTCTACCGGCTCTCTGATCATGATCTTCGAAGTGGCAGGTGCTGCACCTGCTGCCGCGCCTGCTCAGGCTGCTGCGCCAGCACCGGCCGCTGCACCTGCTGGCGGTGCGAAAGATGTCAACGTACCTGACATCGGTGGTGACGAAGTTGAAGTCACCGAAGTGATGGTGAAAGTGGGCGACAAAGTTGCTGCTGAACAGTCACTGATCACCGTTGAAGGCGACAAAGCGTCTATGGAAGTACCCGCGCCATTCGCGGGTACCGTTAAAGAGATCAAAATCAGCACCGGCGACAAAGTGTCTACGGGCTCTCTGATCATGGTCTTCGAAGTGGAAGGCGCTGCGCCAGCTGCTGCTCCGGCTGCCGCTGCTGCACCAGCACCTGCCGCTGCACCGGCTCAGGCGGCTAAACCTGCTGCTGCCCCTGCTGCAAAAGCAGAAGGTAAATCTGAGTTCGCTGAGAACGACGCTTACGTCCACGCTACGCCACTGATTCGTCGCCTGGCGCGCGAATTCGGTGTAAACCTGGCGAAAGTGAAAGGGACTGGCCGTAAAGGTCGTATCCTGCGCGAAGACGTTCAGGCCTATGTGAAAGACGCGGTGAAACGCGCTGAAGCTGCCCCTGCTGCTGCCGCTGGCGGCGGTATCCCGGGCATGCTGCCATGGCCGAAAGTGGACTTCAGCAAGTTCGGTGAAATCGAAGAAGTGGAACTGGGTCGTATCCAGAAAATCTCGGGTGCCAACCTGAGCCGTAACTGGGTGATGATCCCGCACGTTACGCACTTCGACAAAACGGATATCACCGATCTGGAAGCGTTCCGTAAACAGCAGAATGCCGAAGCTGAGAAGCGTAAACTGGACGTGAAATTCACCCCAGTCGTCTTCATCATGAAAGCCGTTGCTGCGGCGCTTGAGCAGATGCCACGCTTCAACAGCTCCCTGTCCGAAGATGGCCAGAAGCTGACGCTGAAGAAATACATCAACATCGGTGTTGCGGTTGATACGCCAAATGGTCTGGTTGTTCCGGTCTTTAAAGACGTGAACAAGAAGAGCATCACTGAGCTGTCCCGTGAACTGACCACCATCTCCAAAAAAGCGCGTGATGGTAAGCTGACTGCCGGCGAAATGCAGGGCGGCTGCTTCACTATCTCCAGCATCGGCGGCCTGGGTACTACCCACTTCGCACCGATTGTTAACGCGCCGGAAGTGGCTATCCTCGGTGTGTCCAAGTCCGCGATGGAACCGGTATGGAATGGCAAAGAGTTCGTGCCGCGTCTGATGATGCCAATCTCTCTGTCCTTCGACCACCGCGTGATCGACGGTGCTGATGGTGCGCGTTTCATCACCATCATCAACAACACCCTGAGCGACATTCGCCGCCTGGTGATGTAATCGAAAAGCCGGCCAGTCGGCCGGCTTTTTTCTGTTAATCTCATGTGGTCTGTGAGGTTATTGGCGAAAAGCGACAATTCGTGAGCCGTTTGTTGTTTCAAAATTGTTAACAATTTTGTAAACTGCGGGCGGATAGAACGTCCCGGTGGATGAAGGGCGACAAGTACCTGGACCGCCGGAAATCAATAAGAGGTCATGATGAGTACTGAAATCAAAACTCAGGTCGTGGTACTTGGGGCAGGCCCGGCGGGTTACTCTGCTGCCTTCCGTTGCGCTGATTTAGGTCTGGAAACCGTAATCGTAGAACGCTACAACACCCTCGGTGGTGTTTGCCTGAACGTAGGCTGTATCCCTTCTAAAGCTCTGCTGCACGTTGCGAAAGTTATCGAAGAAGCCAAAGCACTGGCTGAACACGGTATCGTCTTCGGCGAGCCGAAAACCGATATCGACAAGATTCGTACCTGGAAAGAGAAAGTTATCACTCAGCTGACCGGTGGTCTGGCAGGTATGGCCAAAGGCCGTAAAGTGAAAGTGGTCAACGGTCTGGGTAAATTCACCGGCGCGAACACCCTGGAAGTGGAAGGCGAAAACGGCAAAACCGTTATTAACTTCGACAACGCGATCATCGCTGCGGGTTCCCGTCCAATTCAGCTGCCATTCATTCCACATGAAGATCCACGCGTGTGGGATTCCACCGATGCGCTGGAGCTGAAATCCGTACCTAAGCGTATGCTGGTTATGGGTGGCGGTATCATCGGTCTGGAAATGGGTACCGTGTACCATGCGCTGGGTTCAGAGATCGACGTGGTTGAAATGTTCGACCAGGTTATCCCGGCTGCCGATAAAGACATCGTTAAAGTCTTCACCAAACGTATCAGCAAGAAATTCAACCTGATGCTGGAAACCAAAGTGACTGCCGTTGAAGCGAAAGAAGACGGTATTTACGTTTCCATGGAAGGCAAAAAAGCCCCTGCCGAACCACAGCGTTACGACGCCGTGCTGGTGGCTATCGGCCGTGTGCCGAACGGTAAAAACCTCGACGCGGGCAAAGCAGGCGTGGAAGTGGACGACCGTGGCTTCATCCGCGTTGACAAACAGCTGCGCACCAACGTGCCGCACATCTTTGCTATCGGCGATATCGTCGGTCAGCCAATGCTGGCGCACAAAGGTGTTCACGAAGGTCACGTTGCCGCTGAAGTTATCGCCGGCATGAAACACTACTTCGATCCGAAAGTGATCCCATCTATCGCTTACACCGAGCCAGAAGTGGCATGGGTGGGTCTGACTGAGAAAGAAGCGAAAGAGAAAGGCATCAGCTACGAAACCGCCACCTTCCCGTGGGCTGCTTCTGGCCGTGCTATCGCTTCCGACTGCGCAGACGGTATGACCAAACTGATCTTCGACAAAGAGACTCACCGTGTGATCGGTGGTGCGATTGTCGGTACCAACGGCGGCGAGCTGCTGGGTGAAATCGGTCTGGCTATCGAAATGGGTTGTGACGCTGAAGACATCGCGCTGACCATCCACGCTCACCCGACTCTGCACGAGTCTGTTGGCCTGGCGGCAGAAGTGTTCGAAGGTAGCATCACCGACCTGCCTAACGCGAAAGCGAAGAAGAAATAAGTTTCTTCATGATTGCGAAACGCCTCCTCCGGAGGCGTTTTTTTTGCCTGCGTTATGGGGCGACCGGTTGCCAGGTGTGATCCAGATGATAAGCAGGTAACGCCTGCGCTTTCTTCTCTGACTCGCTGCCGAGGTCCGACTGGTACACCTTGTCGGTCTGGTTTATTACAAAACTCATCACGCCCGTCTGACCGTAGCTGACTGGCCAGGCCACCATTGCAAAACCGTTTTTATCCGGCAGGATGCGAAAACGGTAGCCGTGATAGCCAGTGCCGGGTTCTTTCGGGCTGAAGGCCGGACCGAGTGGGCTGGGGGCTTCGCCGGGCGAAGCCGGCCAGTATAAGCCGTCTTTTTTGCCGGCTGAGCTGACAATCTTCTGTGCATATTTCTGGTTCAGCGCAAAATAGCTTTGCTGTGCATCCACATACGCGTGTAGCGCCTCGATGGCGGCGAGCTCGTTGCGGCCAATCTCGCGGGTCAGGATCTCTTCAGCCCCTTCTTTGATATCAAATTGCCAGCCAGAGGCGGTTTTGATCACCGGAATCGGTAGCTGCCAGTCGCTGTCACCGACCACAAGATGTGCCTTATCCCCGTCAACGACCGTATTGTGCCGAACTTTCCAGTCGCGCAGGAAGCGATCCACGGCATCAGGATCCACCCCTTCCGGCGGCAGGAAATCACGCCAGTTTTCACCGAGCAGGGTGTTCATCGCGCTTTCATTTTGCTCACTGATGGCGCTGGCCAGCGCATCGGTTGCTTGGTCTGGCGTGCTGAAAGATTGCTGCGCCATTGCGGCGGCCGACAGCATGAATAACGCGATCCCACTGAGTAATTTGCTTTTCATGTCGGCTTCCTTAACGGTGACGGAATTCACGGTGTTCAGCACGCCCGGTAGACGTCTGGCGTGGTTGCTGATGGCGGGCAGCCTGTTGCCGGCTCTGGGCGCCTCGCTGCTGCTGGGCTTGCCAGTTGGCGGAACGACTGTCGTTACCGCTGAGCGCATTGGCGCGCGGCTGGCTACTCCGCGCAGGCTGCGAAACCCGTTTCTCTTGCCTTTGCGAGGTGGTCGGGCGGCTGTCTCGCGTCTTAGCGGCTGTCCGCTGTGCCGTTTGCGGTTTGGTGTCGTAGCCCCGGTAGTTGTTGCGCTGAGAAATTTGCTTCAGCTGGGCGGTTGACGCCTGACGCTGTGCATCTTTGGTGCCCGGACGCGCGGTCTGCGGGAAGGTTTTTCCCGTTGATTTCTCCATCTGGCTCAGTGCAGCCTGTCGTTGGCTGTCCCGGTTGACCGGTTTTTGCTGCGTCGCGCTTAGCCCCGTTGCCGTGTTCGTTGAGTGGAAGCGATTGTTGAGCGTGTTAGTGGGATAGGGCACTCCTTCACGATAGGCCGGGTTATGCTGCCAGGTGCGGTTGGCGTCCGTCAGGCGCTGGCCGCTGATTTTATTAAAGTTCTCAACGTTGATATTGATGTTGTTATCACCGTTGCGGTTATAACCGCCGTGGTGATCCCAGTCGTCATCATGGTGGTGATCCCAGTCATCGTCATCATCCCAGTCGATGTTGCTGAAAATAGCGTAGGTGGTCGCCACGCCCAGGCTGAACCCTAAGCCTTTGACCAGGCTGTCCGTAAACTGCTCTCCCGGGGAGGGCGGTAAATAGACGGGCGGATAAGCGGTGTTCGGCCAGGTGCCATACACGGTATTCGGGTTGTAGGTGGGAACGTAAACCACCTGCGGGTCGGCGGACTCAATTTTAATGACCGTCGGGGCTGACGTCGTGGCGGTGCTTGTTGTCTGGCCGGTAGCCGTTTTCGCCGGGGCCGGTTTTGTCTCGGTGGTGACCGTTTGCTGCGGTGTTGATTGCAATGCACCGGTTTGCTGCGCCAGCAAACGCAGACGTTGCACGGAATCCATCACATCTTTCGGCTGCGCGAGAAACGCGTCGCCCAGGCTCTGCACCCAGGGTGGATTTTCGCCCATCAGGGACATCAACTGAGGAAACGCCACCAGTGATTTCACGCTCGGATCCCAGGGTTGATTCGCCACGGCCTGAATGGCGGCATCGCCCTGCAGTTTAGGGTTGTCTTTTGACCACTGTGCCGCCTGGATGACGTTGGCCGGGTAAGTCGAAGCCATCAAAATTTGCGATAGCAGGGCATCCGGGTAGAGCGCGATGGGGGCAACCCACTGATCAATTTGCGCGGTCGTGTAGGCTGGCGCGACGACCGGTGCTGGCTGAGCGGCAGGCGGCGCAGCCGGTTGTTGTGCGACGGGGGCAGGAGCCACAGGCTCCGTTGCGCGGCTTTTAACGAACATGACGCCTGAGGCGGCAAACAGCCCGGCACTGCACAGAAGGACAAGCAGTTGTGGCTTAAAGGGCAACTTCATAAAATGACTCCAACGAGACAAGCGCTGTGCCGTGAGGCGTTACGGTTGGCGTGAGTATCAATCACCCGTCTTTTACTGTTTTGACTTTTGTGGGGAATCATCCGGTACGTCCGGATAAAGAGTGTGAGTATTTATTACACAATTATATCGGATGGCTGAAATGCCGCCGGAATATTCAGAAGGTCGCACTCACGGTTTTTGCAGTCAGAATTCGTTGCACCTGCCCGCTACACCATGCTTAACGATTCAGCAAATTTTTTAATGTTGCTTTTTTGTAAACGGATTAACACTGTGCAGAAATCCTGCTATGCTGCCCGACGCGGTATCGGGCATTTACCCTACAAACTGCTGTCTCACAGGAGCGTGAAGAGAACGCCCGCCGCATATGACAATGAGAGCGAGGAGAACCGTCGTGCTAGAAGAATACCGTAAGCACGTAGCAGAACGTGCCGCCGAGGGAATTGTACCCAAACCTTTAGATGCAACCCAAATGGCCGCGCTCGTCGAGCTGCTGAAGAACCCGCCTAAGGGCGAAGAAGAATTCCTGTTAGATCTGTTGATCAACCGTGTACCGCCTGGCGTAGATGAAGCTGCCTACGTAAAAGCCGGATTCCTTGCCGCCGTCGCCAAAGGCGAAGCAACCTCCCCACTGGTTACTCCTGAAAAAGCTATTGAACTGCTCGGTACCATGCAGGGTGGCTACAACATTCATCCGCTGATTGACGCACTGGATAACGACACGCTGGCACCGATTGCCGCCAAAGCGCTCTCCTCAACGCTGCTGATGTTCGATAACTTCTACGATGTGGAAGAAAAAGCCAAAGCCGGCAACGCCTACGCGAAACAGGTTATGCAATCCTGGGCCGATGCCGAATGGTTCCTGAACCGTCCTGCACTGGCTGAAAAAATCACCGTTACCGTCTTCAAAGTGACCGGTGAAACTAACACCGATGACCTCTCTCCGGCACCGGATGCGTGGTCTCGTCCTGATATTCCTCTGCACGCGCTGGCGATGCTGAAAAATGCCCGTGAAGGTATTGAGCCGGATCAGCCGGGCAGCGTTGGCCCGATCAAACAGATCGAAGCTCTGCAGGAAAAAGGTTTCCCGCTGGCATACGTCGGTGACGTAGTGGGTACCGGTTCGTCCCGTAAGTCCGCGACCAACTCCGTACTGTGGTTCATGGGCGATGACATCCCTCATGTGCCTAACAAACGTGGCGGCGGCCTGGTGCTGGGCGGCAAAATTGCGCCAATCTTCTTCAACACCATGGAAGATGCGGGCGCACTGCCGATCGAAGTGGATGTCTCTAACCTGAATATGGGCGACGTGATTGACGTTTACCCGTTCAAAGGTGAAGTGCGCAACCACGAAACCAACGAACTGCTGGCGAGTTTTGAGCTGAAAACCGACGTGCTGATTGACGAAGTGCGTGCCGGTGGCCGTATTCCGCTGATCATCGGTCGTGGCCTGACGACTAAAGCGCGTGAAGCGCTGGGTCTGCCGCACAGCGACGTGTTCCGTCATGCGAAAGATGTGGCGGAAAGCAATCGTGGTTACTCCCTGGCGCAGAAAATGGTGGGTCGCGCCTGCGGCGTCGCCGGTGTCCGTCCTGGCGCGTACTGCGAACCGAAGATGACCTCCGTGGGGTCTCAGGACACCACTGGCCCAATGACCCGTGATGAACTGAAAGACCTGGCGTGCCTGGGCTTCTCTTCTGACCTGGTGATGCAGAGCTTCTGTCACACTGCCGCGTATCCGAAGCCGGTTGACGTGACCACGCACCACACGCTGCCTGACTTCATCATGAACCGTGGCGGTGTGTCGCTGCGTCCGGGTGACGGTGTTATTCACTCCTGGCTGAACCGTATGCTGCTGCCTGATACCGTCGGTACCGGTGGTGATTCCCATACCCGTTTCCCAATCGGTATCTCGTTCCCGGCGGGCTCGGGGCTGGTGGCGTTTGCTGCTGCGACCGGCGTGATGCCGCTGGATATGCCAGAATCGGTTCTGGTGCGCTTCAAAGGCAAAATGCAGCCGGGTATCACCCTGCGTGACCTCGTGCATGCTATCCCTCTGTATGCCATCAAACAGGGTCTGCTGACCGTTGAGAAGAAAGGGAAGAAAAACATCTTCTCTGGCCGTATTCTGGAAATTGAAGGTCTGCCGGATCTGAAAGTCGAGCAGGCATTCGAACTGACCGATGCGTCCGCGGAGCGTTCTGCTGCTGGCTGTACCATCAAGCTGAACAAAGAACCGATTATTGAGTATCTGACCTCTAACATCGTGCTGCTGAAGTGGATGATTGCAGAAGGCTACGGCGACCGTCGTACGCTGGAGCGCCGTATCCAGGGCATGGAAAAATGGCTGGCGGATCCACAGCTGCTGGAAGCCGATGCTGACGCAGAATACGCGGCAGTGATCGACATCGATCTGGCGGATATCAAAGAGCCGATCCTGTGTGCACCAAACGATCCGGACGATGCGCGTCTGCTTTCAGACGTTCAGGGCGACAAGATCGACGAAGTGTTCATCGGATCCTGTATGACCAACATCGGCCACTTCCGTGCTGCCGGTAAGCTGCTGGATACTCACAAAGGCCAGCTGCCAACGCGTCTGTGGGTGGCTCCGCCAACCCGTATGGATGCGGCTCAGCTGACCGAAGAGGGCTACTACAGCGTGTTCGGTAAGAGCGGTGCGCGTATCGAAATTCCTGGCTGTTCCCTGTGTATGGGTAACCAGGCGCGTGTGGCTGACGGTGCGACGGTGGTTTCCACCTCTACCCGTAACTTCCCGAACCGTTTAGGTACCGGTGCTAACGTCTACCTGGCCTCTGCGGAGCTGGCGGCGGTTGCGGCACTGATTGGTAAACTGCCAACGCCGGAAGAGTACCAGACCTTTGTGGCTCAGGTGGATAAGACGGCGGTAGATACCTATCGCTATCTGAACTTCGACCAGCTCTCTCAGTACACCGAGAAGGCTGACGGGGTTATCTTCCAGACGGCAGTATAAACAGCTAAACCGTCTTCACGGAGGCGGTTTTGTGTTTGCACCCTCTCCCCTGGAGAGGGACAGGGTGAGGGCATCAGACCGCAAGGTCTTGCTCTCACCTTTTTATTTTCATTCCTCCTGCCTCCCACGCTTTTTTTCTTCCTCTCTGCTGCGATAATTAGCGTAATGGCTTTGCAGAGGAAAATACTATGGATTACGAATTTCTGCGCGACATCACCGGAGTGGTGAAAGTGCGTATGTCGATGGGCCACGAAGCTGTTGGACACTGGTTCAACGAAGAGGTGAAAGAGAATCTCGCCCTTCTGGACGAAGTTGAACAGGCGGCAAATACGGTGAAAGGCAGTGAACGCTCCTGGCAACGTGCCGGGCACGAATACACGCTGTGGATGGATGGCGAAGAGGTGATGGTGCGTGCCAACCAGCTTGAATTCTCCGGTGATGAGATGGAAGAGGGGATGAGCTACTACGATGAAGAGAGTCTGTCGCTGTGCGGCGTAGAAGACTTTTTACAAGTCGTAACGGCGTACCGGGCGTTCATGAAACAGAAATAGCACACCGGAGCGTCCTTGCTCCCAGCGCGGTTTACACGGTCGGAATATTGCGGCCGTAGTAGATTTCGCGCATCTCTTTCCAGAGCAGGTCAGTAATGGCCTTGCGCTCTTCTTCGCTTAAATCTTCTGGTCGGGTATGGAACATGTAGTGCTTAAGGTCGAACTCCTTAAGTAACATCTTGGTATGGAAGATATTTTCCTGATACACGTTCACATCCATCATGTCATACAGCGACTTCATGTCGTCGGACATAAAGTTCTGAATGGAATTGATCTCGTGATCGATAAAGTGCTTCATGCCGTTAATGTCACGGGTAAAGCCTCGCACGCGATAATCAATCGTCACGATATCGGATTCCAGCTGGTGGATTAAATAGTTCAGCGCGTTCAGCGGGGAGATCACGCCGCAGGTCGACACTTCGATATCGGCACGGAAGGTACACAGACCGCCTTCAGGATGGCTTTCCGGGTAGGTGTGCACGCAAATGTGGCTTTTATCGAGATGGGCGACGACCACTTCCGGCAGCGGGCCCGGATGTTCTGTTTTATCGATAAGTTGAGGGTCGACCGGCTCTTCGCTGACCAGAATCGTGACGCTGGCACCCTGAGGTTCATAATCCTGACGGGCGATATTCAGGATATTCGCGCCGATAATCGAACAGGTTTCTGACAGGATCTCGGTCAGACGGTTGGCATTGTAGAGTTCATCGATATAGGCGATGTAACCATCGCGTTCTTCCGCTGTTTTGGCATAGCAGATATCGTAAATACAAAAACTCAGGCTTTTGGTCAGGTTGTTAAAGCCATGCAGTTTAAGCTTTTTCAATTAGCTCACCCCCTTAGTGGATAATGCGTCTTGCAGGTACTGCGGTAAGGCAAACGCTGCGGTATGAACTGCCGGATTGTAGTAACGGCACGTAAGACCGGCCTGGTGGAAGCGGGCCTGAATAATTTCGGTGGAAAGATGGCGCAGTACGTCGTTATCTGTCGCCCAGGCAAAGGTCATGATCCCGCCGTAGTACGTCGGAATAGCGGCCTGATAGAAGCTGACATCGCCAAAATAGGTGCTCAGCTTGCGATGGCTGTCGAGGGCTTCATCCTGCTGCAGGAAGCAGACGCCGTTTTGTGCCACGAAAATCCCGCCCGGCTTCAGGCAGCGCTTGCAGCCTTCGTAGAAATCGGAGGTAAACAGCGACGCGCCGGGACCGATCGGGTCGGTACAGTCGGAGATAATAACGTCGAAGGTCTGGGTCGTCTGATTAACGAAGTTAACCCCATCATCAATGACCAGACTGAAGCGCGGATCGTCATAGCTACCGGCGTTATGGTTCGGCAGGTACTGACGACAGAAAGAGACCACGCCGGCATCAATTTCCACCATCGTAATGGTTTCGATGGATTGATGGCGGGAGACTTCACGCAGCATTGCGCCATCACCACCACCGATAATCAGAACATGCTTCGCATGCCCGTGTGCCAGCAGCGGAACGTGGGTCATCATCTCATGATAGATAAACTCGTCACGCTCGGTCGTTTGCACGACACCGTCCAGCGCCATCACGCGGCCAAAGGCGGTATTCTCGAAGATGATCAGATCCTGGTGATCGGTTTTCTCATGATAGAGCACGTTATCAACGGCAAAGTACTGACCAAACTGGTCATGCAGTGTTTCATGCCACAACGTGTGGTCGGCCATACGCGGACTCCTCCTTTGTTAACATCCGTTACGCTCACAAAAAATGAGCGAAACATGATAGCTAACTATAACCGTGGTTGCACGGCTATAGGCTCAACAAGGGGGCGTCGGGAAGGTTATTTCACGTAGGCGAGCAGGCTGAGTGAATCGCGAGCCAGCGCTTTGCATTTTTTGGCGGTAGGGATACCAATACCGCTTAAATCGCGGTAGCTGTCTTCGCCGAGCGCCTTCATGTCGAAGCTATCGTAGTTGCTGAGATCCCATTGGTTTTGCTGGGCAAAAAAGACCAGTGCGCGACGAATCTGCCCGTTGGGCAAATTCTGGTAACCACAATCGTTTTTCAGAAAGACAAAAACTGCCGTCAGATCGGCCATATCTTCCGCTTCATTTTCACTCAGCGCGTAACTGTTCGCACACATCGCCATCAGGCTACCGAACAAAATTGTTCTGAAAAACGTCTTCATTGCTTCTACCACTGCATCACGGAAAATTAACGTTAGCATACTTGATGCCAGGCCGACGATCTTTATTATTGCCGCTTCACTTGACCTTCCGGTAAGGGGAGGGTTTATGCTCAAAAGATCGCCTGCTGGAAATAAGGAAATGAACATGCAACGCCGTGATTTTTTAAAATATTCCGTTGCGCTTGGCGTAGCCAGCGCTTTACCGCTGTGGAGCCGCGCGGCTTTTGCGGCCGACAGACCTGCCTTACCGATCCCTGATTTACTCACCGCGGATGCCCGTAGCCGCATCCAGCTTGTTGTCCAGTCCGGTAAAACGACCTTTGGCGCACACAGTGCGACAACGTGGGGTTATAACGGCAATCTTCTCGGCCCGGCACTTCAGTTACGTAAAGGGAAAGCGGTAACGGTGGATATCCATAACACGCTGGCAGAGGAGACCACGTTGCACTGGCACGGACTGGAAGTGCCGGGCGAGGTGGATGGGGGGCCGCAGGGCATCATAAAACCGGGCGGTAAGCGAAGCGTGACTTTTACCCCGGACCAGCGCGCCGCGACCTGCTGGTTCCACCCCCATCAGCATGGCAAAACAGGCCATCAGGTGGCGATGGGGCTGGCGGGGCTGGTGCTGATTGAAGATGACGAAAGCCGTTTGCTGCGCCTGCCCAAACAGTGGGGCATCGACGATGTGCCGGTCATTGTGCAGGACAAAAAATTCACCGCTGACGGGCAAATTGATTACCAGCTGGACGTCATGAGCGCGGCGGTAGGCTGGTTTGGCGACACCCTGCTGACCAACGGTGCCATTTATCCGCAGCATGCGGCACCGAAAGGCTGGCTGCGCTTACGCCTGCTCAACGGCTGTAACGCCCGCTCACTGAATTTCGCCACCAGCGATAAACGCCCTCTGTACGTGGTCGCAAGCGACGGGGGGCTGCTGCCTGAACCGGTGAAGGTGGATACGCTACCGATGCTGATGGGGGAGCGTTTTGAGGTGCTGGTGGATATCAGCGACGGCAAACCGTTTGACCTGGTCACGCTTCCGGTCAGTCAGATGGGAATGGCGGTTGCACCCTTTGATAAGCCGCACCCGGTGCTGCAGATCCAGCCGCTGCAGGTCACGGCCTCGGGCATGCTGCCGGATACCCTGACCACGCTCCCGGCGCTACCTTCTCTCGAGGGCCTGACCCAACGCAAGCTGCAACTGTCCATGAACCCGATGCTCGATATGATGGGCATGCAGGCACTGATGGCGAAATATGGCAATCAGGCGATGGCGGGTATGCACCACGGAGAGATGATGGGCCATATGAATATGGACCACGGTAAAATGGGCGGCATGGGGCACGGTGGCCATGATTTCGATTTCCACAATGCCAACATGATCAACGGCAAAGCGTTCGACATGAACACGCCAATGTTTGCTGCCACAAAAGGGCAGTTTGAACGCTGGGTGATTTCAGGCGAAGGCGACATGATGCTGCATCCGTTCCATATTCACGGCACCCAGTTCCGCATCCTTTCTGAAAACGGTAACGCGCCACAGGCGCACCGCGCGGGATGGAAAGACACCGTCAGGGTTGAAGGTGGCGTCAGTGAGGTGCTGGTGAAATTTGACCACGAGGCACCGAAGGCGTTTGCCTATATGGCGCACTGCCATCTGCTGGAGCATGAAGATACGGGCATGATGCTGGGGTTCACGGTTTAATATCGTGTGCCCTGATGCCCAGACCCCGGTCCAGAGGGGATAAACAATAAAAACGGCAACCGAAGTTGCCGTTTTTTTTACCGTTGGCGGTGTTAATTATTTAGCGTCGTCGGGTAAAGCATAAGCCACAATATAGTCGCCCATCTTCGTACCAAACGAACCATGACCACCCGCAGAGATGACAACGTACTGCTTGCCATTCACTTCATAGGTCATCGGCGTTGCCTGTCCACCTGCTGGCAGACGGCCTTGCCACAGTTTTTCACCGTTGGTCATGTTGTACGCGCGCAGGTAGTTATCGGCGGTTGCCGCGATGAACAGCACGTTACCGGCGGTAGAAATTGGACCACCCAGCATTGGCATACCCATATTGAACGGGACAGGAACCGGCATCGGGAACGGCATGCTGTCCTGAGGCGTACCAATACGTTTTTTCCAGACGATCTGGTTAGTTTTCAGATCCAGGCCGGAGATATAACCCCAGGCAGGCTGTTTACACGGCAGACCAAACGGCGACAGGAACGGGTTCAGCGTGACACCGTATGGCACGCCATACTGCGGCTGAATACCCGCTTCAGTACCGCTGCCTTTAGCATCTTTAGGCTGCTCCATTGGGTTGCCTGGACCGCGTGGAATGAGCTTAGAAACAAACGGCAGGGCCATCGGGTTGGCAATCGCCACCTGACGGTTAGGGTCAACGGAGATCCCACCCCATTCGAACATGCCCAGGTTACCCGGGAAGACCAGCGTGCCCTGCTCAGAAGGTGGCGTGAAGATACCTTCATAGCGCAGCTGATGGAACATCACGCGGCACACCAGCTGGTCAAACATTGTGGCACCCCACATGTCTGCACCGCTGAGATCTTTCTTCGGACGGAAGCTCAGGTCAGAGAACGGCTGTGTTTTGGTGACATAGTCGCCTTTAGCAGCGCCCTGCGGAACGGGTTTTTCGGGTGCCGGGACAACCAGCTTACCGTTGCTGCGATCCAGCACAAAGATGTTGCCCGTTTTCGCGGGTGCATAAATCACCGGAACGGTTTTGCCGTTAACGGTAATGTCAGCCAGCGTCGGCTGGGACGGCATGTCCATATCCCACAGGTCGTGGTGAACAGTCTGGTAGCTCCAGGCCAGTTTACCGGTGGTCGCGTTCAGCGCCACGATAGAGCTGGCATAACGCTCTTGCTCAGGCGTACGGTTACCCCCCCAGATATCTGGCGTGGTGACGCCCATCGGCAGGTAGACCAGGTCCAGCTTCGCGTCATACGCCGCCGGTGCCCAGGAGTTAGGTGAGTTAAAGGTAAAGGTGTGTTCGTCCGATGGGATCGCGTTTGGATCTTTCGCGCCCGGGTCGAAGGCCCACAGCAGTTTACCGGTGTTCACGTCAAAACCACGGATAACGCCAGAGGTTTCGCGGGTGGAGAAGTTATCGGTTACCGAGCCGGCAATCACGATAGTTTTATCAGTGATGATCGGCGGTGAGGTTGGCTCATACAGACCCGGCGTGGTGTCCGGCATGTTGGTCTGCAGATTCAGGATACCTTTGTTGGCAAAGGTCTCACACAGCTTACCGGTTTCGGCATTGATCGCGAACAGGCGGCCATCGTTTACCGGCAGCATGATGCGGCGAGGACAGTCGGCAATGACTTCAGGGCTCGCATTATCAGCACGCGCTTCGTGGTAAGAGACGCCACGGCAGGTGATGTGCTGGAACGACGGGTTGGAGTTCAGCTGCGGATCGAAGTGCCATTTCTCTTTACCGGTGGCCGCGTCAAGCGCGAACAGACGCTGGTGCGCGGTGCACAGATAAAGCATGTTACCGACTTTAATCGGCGTCACTTCGTTGGTCAGTTCACCCGGATCGTTTGGCATCTTCAGGTCGCCGGTACGGAATACCCAGGCTTCTTTCAGGTTCTTAACGTTGTCCGCGTTGATCTGCTTGAGCGGGGAGTAGCGCTGACCTTCCTGATTACGGCCATAAGCTGGCCAGTCGCCATCCGCGACCTGCGAGATAGCCGCAGCTGGGGTGGATTCGGCATTCAGCGTACCGTTAATCTCCTGCGGATCGTTAAAACCGGCCCAGGTGAGAATGCCACCGCTGATCAGCAGGGCAACCACCAGCGCCGCAACGGCACCGCTTGAAGGAACAATCAGGCGACGCCACACGAACGGCAGGATCAGCCAGATACCAAAGAAGACCAGGATGTCACTGCGCGGCGTCAGTGCCCAGAAGTCGAAACCGACTTCCCAGACGCCCCAGATCATGGTTGCGAGGAGTAAAACAGCATAAAGCCATAGCGCGGATTGTTTTCTACGCCACAACAGGACGGTTACGCCAAGCATAACCAGACCCGCAATAGGGTAGTACCAGGAGCCGCCAATTGCGGCCAGCCAGACGCCACCGATTAACAGATACAGGCCGCAGAAGGCGGCGAATAGCGCTGTTAATGTCACCAGTAGACGTGGCTGTTGAGTTTTTATTTCAGCCATAGAAAGTGTACTCGTCAGTTTTGTTAATTATTTGCTAGCAACTAATTATAGGTATTAACAAGTGTGATCGGAATCACAATATTTGCTTTTTATAACTCATGCGCCAGGTGTATCCATTTACTGATATAATGGCTGGCTTGCGTATCGATGCCGGAGTAACATTCATCCGCATTGAGAGATTTTCATTAAAATCATATGGTTAGTAATATGAAACATACTGTTGAAGTGATGATCCCGGAAGTCGAGATCAAAGCGCGTATCGCCGAACTGGGTCGTCAAATCACCGAACATTACAAGGACAGCGGCAGCGAAATGGTGCTGGTCGGTCTTTTACGTGGCTCTTTCATGTTCATGGCAGACCTGTGCCGTGAAGTGCAGGTGTCCCATGAGGTCGATTTTATGACCGCCTCCAGCTACGGCAGCGGCATGTCCACAACCCGTGATGTGAAAATCCTGAAAGATCTGGATGAAGATATTCGTGGCAAAGATGTGTTGATCGTTGAGGACATCATCGACTCCGGCAACACGCTCTCTAAAGTGCGCGAGATCCTGAGCCTGCGTGAGCCAAAATCCCTGGCGATCTGCACCCTGCTGGATAAACCCAGCCGCCGTGAAGTGCAGGTGCCGGTAGAGTTTGTCGGCTTCTCTATCCCTGACGAGTTCGTCGTGGGCTATGGCATTGACTACGCGCAGCGTTACCGTCATCTGCCGTATGTGGGTAAAGTGATCCTGCTCGACGAGTAAGGTTTGTGACGTGCGGTCTGTTGCCCTCTGACGAGGGAACACACAGTAAAAACGGCAACCCGGGTTGCCGTTTTGTTTTTATCTGAACCGCTTACAGGCAGCTATTTATGGTTGACGTGCTTAAGCTTCAGGTTAGCTATCCCGGAACGATAGCGCTGCTCCAGCGTTTCACGGTTGGTGGCGGTCACTTCCAGGTTACGAAGCAGACCATCGTGAATACCGTACGCCCAGCCGTGGATCGAGACTTTTTGCCCGCGTTTCCACGCCGATTGCATGATGGTGGAATGGCCAAGGTTATAAACCTGCTCCATCACGTTCAGCTCGCAAAGGGTATCGAGACGACGCTCCTGCGGCATTTCACCCAACAGTGAGCTATGTTTGAACCAGATATCGCGGATATGCAGCAGCCAGTTATCGATTAACCCGAGTTCGGTATTTTCAATCGCGGCCTGCACACCGCCGCAGCCATAGTGGCCACAAATAATGATGTGCTCGACCTCCAGAACGTCAACGGCGTACTGAACAACCGAAAGGCAGTTGAGGTCGGTATGGATCACCAGGTTGGCAACATTACGGTGCACAAACAGTTCGCCAGGCTCGAGACCTGTCAGGCGCTCTGCCGGAACGCGGCTGTCGGAACATCCAATCCAGAGAAAGCGTGGGTTTTGCGCCTGCGCGAGCTTTCCAAAAAATCCGGGGTCTTCCTCCACCAGCATTTTTGACCATAGTGCATTGTTGCTGATGAGTGTATCTATGTCGTTCATGGAGGTTAGCGACCTGTAACCGAGTGATTGCGTTGCGCTAATATAGGGTAACTCGACTTTTAATGAAACCACACAACGTGTGTCAGAACCTAAGGTAAGTTTAATTCATGGCGATTGCACTGGAGCTTGAGCAGCTCAAAAAAACCTATCCAGGCGGCGTTCAGGCGCTGCGTGGGATAGATCTCAAAGTGGAAGCGGGGGATTTCTACGCGCTTCTGGGGCCGAATGGGGCGGGGAAATCCACCACCATTGGCATTATCAGTTCGCTGGTCAACAAAACGTCCGGCCGGGTGAGCGTGTTTGGCTACGACCTGCAAAAAGATGTGGTGAATGCCAAGCGCCAGCTCGGACTGGTACCGCAGGAGTTCAACTTCAACCCGTTCGAGACAGTGCAGCAAATCGTGGTTAATCAGGCGGGTTACTACGGTGTTGAGCGCAAAGAAGCGGTGGAGCGCAGCGAAAAGTACCTCAAACAGCTCGATCTGTGGGAAAAACGCAATGAACGTGCGCGCATGTTGTCTGGCGGGATGAAGCGCCGTCTGATGATTGCCCGTGCGCTGATGCATGAGCCAAAGCTGCTGATCCTTGATGAGCCCACCGCAGGCGTGGATATCGAACTGCGTCGTTCAATGTGGGGCTTCCTGAAGGACCTCAACGACAAAGGCACGACCATTATTTTGACCACGCACTACCTCGAAGAGGCGGAGATGCTCTGTCGCAATATCGGCATCATTCAGAACGGTGAGCTGGTGGAAAACACCTCGATGAAGAGCCTGCTCGCCAAGCTGAAATCCGAAACCTTCATTCTCGACCTGGCGGCGAAAAGCCCGCTGCCGACGCTGGAAGGCTATAACTATCGTCTGGTGGATACCTCAACGCTGGAAGTGGAAGTGCTGCGCGAGCAGGGCATTAACAGCGTGTTCTCACAGCTGAGCGCGCAGGGTGTTCAGGTATTAAGTATGCGTAACAAAGCGAACCGACTGGAAGAGCTGTTTGTCTCTCTGGTGCAGGATAAACAAGGAGACAAGGCATGACGCATCTTTACTGGGTCGCGCTGAAAAGCATCTGGGCGAAAGAGATTAACCGCTTTATGCGTATCTGGGTGCAAACCCTGGTACCGCCGGTGATCACCATGACGCTCTACTTCATCATCTTCGGTAACCTCATCGGTTCCCGCATTGGTGAAATGCACGGCTTTACCTATATGCAGTTTATTGTGCCGGGCCTGATCATGATGGCGGTGATCACCAACGCCTATGCTAACGTGGCATCGTCATTCTTTAGCGCCAAGTTCCAGCGTAACATTGAAGAGCTGCTGGTCGCGCCGGTACCAACGCATGTGATCATTGCGGGTTATGTGGGCGGCGGCGTGGCGCGCGGTCTCTGCGTGGGGATTCTGGTGACGGCGATCTCCCTGTTCTTTGTGCCGTTCCAGGTGCATTCATGGCTGTTCGTGGCGCTCACGTTACTGTTGACGGCCATCTTGTTCTCGCTGGCCGGTCTGCTGAACGCGGTGTTTGCTAAAACGTTTGATGATATCAGCCTGATCCCGACCTTTGTGCTGACGCCACTGACCTATCTTGGCGGGGTGTTCTACTCCCTGACGCTGCTGCCGCCGTTCTGGCAGGCGCTGTCACACCTGAACCCGATTGTTTATATGATCAGCGGCTTCCGCTTTGGTTTCCTCGGCATTACGGATGTGCCACTGATTACCACGGTTGCGGTGCTGGTGGTGTTTATTATCGCCTTCTACCTGCTGTGCTGGTCTCTCATTCAGCGTGGACGCGGTCTGCGCAGCTAATCTCCCGCCCGGCGACATTCTGTTTGCCGGGCGCTTTTCTTTGATTGTTATCACCGTACGCTAACCTTCACTCCGCTAAACTACTTGCCTGCTAAGGAGAGAGTGATGCTGGGATGGGTGATCGCCTGCCATGATGAACAGGCGCAGGATATGCTGGATAAACTGGAGGCCAGATTTGGTCCGCTGGCGCAATGCCGTGCGGTTAACTACTGGCGTGGATTGAGCACCAACATGCTCAGCCGCATGATGTGCGATGCCCTGCATGAAACCGACACCGGTGACGGCGTCATCTTCCTGACCGATAAATCCGGCGCGGCACCTTATCGCTCTGCGGCATTGTTGAGCCACAAGCACGACAACTGTGAAGTGATATCAGGCATTAACTTTTTGCTGCTGGAATCCATGTATCCCTTCCGGGAAACCTTAAGCAGCGCTGAATTCCGTCATGCGATCGTCGACAAAAAAGTGGCCGGCGTCAGCAGCCTGTGGCATCAGCAGCAAAAAAATCCTCCCTTTGTCTTGCTCCATGATTTGTATAAGAATTAAACATTGGTATTGATGCTGCTTTTGTTACAATGGTGGCTGATTTTTCGTGTCGATTAATATTCCATGTTCATGCGCGTTGTGTTCCTTCTGTTGCTGCTGGTTTCCGGCGGCGCATCTGCCAGCCTGATCGCTCAGCAAGGGCTTCCCGCCCGATATATGCAAACTACCGAAGATGCGGCTATCTGGGCGCAAGTAGGTAACAATGTGGTCAATGTCGGCAATATTCGTGCCGGGCAAATCCTGGCCGTCGTCCCCACATCCGCTGATTACTACGAGTTTCGTTTTGGCTTCGGCACGGGCTTTATTGATAAAGAGCACCTGGAAGACGTGCAGGGCAAACAGCGCGTGGAAGACAGCCTTGGCGATTTAAATAAACCGCTGAGTAACCAGAACCTGATAACCTGGAAAGACACGCCTGTCTTTAACGCCCCCAGCAGCGGAAGCGCCCCTTTCGGCACGATGAGCGCTAACCTTCGCTACCCCATTCTGAATAAACTTAAAGACCGTCTGAACCAGACCTGGTATCAGATCCGCATCGGCAATCGTCTGGCGTGGATCAGCAGCCTGGATGCGCAGGAAGATAACGGCATCCCGGTCCTGACCTATCACCATATCCTGCGTGATGAAGAGAACACCCGTTTCCGACATACCTCCACGACCACCAGCGTGCGTGCGTTCAGCAACCAGATGACCTGGCTTCGCGATCAGGGCTATACCACGCTGACGATGGCTCAGCTTGAAGGGTATGTGCGTAACAAAATGAACCTGCCGGCGAAGTCTGTGGTGATCACCTTTGATGACGGGCTGAAGTCGGTGAGCCGCTATGCGTATCCCGTCCTCAAAGCGTATGGATTCAAGGCGACGGCGTTTATCATCTCGTCGCGTATAAAACGTCATCCGCAGAAGTGGGCGCCGAAATACCTGCAGTTTATGAGTGTCTCTGAGCTTGAGCAGATCCAGGATGTGTTTGATATCCAGTCTCATACCCACTTCTTGCATCGGGTGGACGGCAATAAACACCCGATCTTACTGAGCCGTAGCCATCACGTGATTTTGTTCGATTTCGCGCGTTCACGCCGGGCGCTGGCGCAATTTAACCCGCACGTGCTCTATCTCTCTTATCCGTTTGGCGCCTATGACGACAAAGCGGTAAAAGCGGCGAATGACGCAGGGTTCCACCTGGCGGTGACAACGGTAAAAGGCAAAGTGAAGCCCGGGGACAATCCGTTCCTGCTTAAGCGACTGTATATTCTAAGGACGGATTCGCTGGAGACGATGTCGCGGCTTATCAGTAATCAGCCGCAGGGATGAGGTGAGAGAAGGCTGTGAACGGTTCACAGCCTTCAGGATATCAGGCAACCTGGACCGGAATGGCTTTCGCGGTGCGTTTCATTTCGTTGTCGCCTTCGAAGTACGCCACTTTTGGCTGCCAGCGACGGGCTTCTTCGTCAGACATCATCACGAAGCTGGCGATGATGACGATATCACCGACGTCGGCACAGTGAGCGGCAGCGCCATTCACGGAGATAATTCTGGAGCCGCGTTCCGCCGCGATCGCATAGGTAGAGAAGCGCTTACCGTTATTCACGTTCCAGATATCAATGGCTTCGTTTTCAAGGATGCCCGCTGCATCAAGAAAATCCTGATCAATGGCGCAGGAGCCTTCATAGTGCAGGTCGGCCTGAGTGACTTTCACACGGTGAAGCTTACCTTGCAGCATTTTGCGAATCATTACGTTTACCTTTAATCATCATGCGTTAACCCCCCGCGAACGAGGGGAGGTAGAGAGTTATGCCAGCTCAACCACTTTATTGTCGATAAGGCGTGCCTGACCGAGCCATGCAGCCACCAGAAGCACCGCGCGCTTGCTGGTATCGGTCAGCTCAAGCAGCGTATCGGCATCACGGATTTGGATATCGTCAGCGCGGAAGCCTTTGTCGTTCAGCGCCTGTTCGGCGAGGGCAACGATCTCTTCTGCGCTCAGCTCTTTAGCCACAAGCTGTTCCGCCATGGTATTCATGACCTTGCTCAATCCCGGCGCGATTTTACGCTCATCCGCGGTAAGGTACCCGTTACGGGAACTGAGCGCCAGACCGTCTTTGGCACGCACAATCGGCACGCCCACGATCTCAATATCATAACCCATGTCGGCGACCATCTTACGGATCAACGCCAGCTGCTGGAAGTCCTTCTCACCGAAGCAGGCAACGTCGGGCTGCACCAGGTTAAACAGCTTGCTGACGATGGTTGAAACGCCGCGGAAATGGCCCGGACGGCTGGCGCCTTCCAGCATGGTTGAAATGCCCGGCACGTCCACGTAGGTCGCGTCCTCGGTCCCCTGCGGGTAGACGTCTGCAGGTGCCGGAGAGAAGACAATGTCCGCGTGGCGTTTTTTGAGTTTTTCGCAATCTTCCTGCAGGGTGCGCGGATAGCGCGCCAGGTCGTCGGCACGGTCAAACTGCATGGGGTTCACGAAGATACTGACCACCACGATATCTGCACGCGCTCTGGCTTCATCAACAAGCTTCATATGGCCGTCATGCAGGTTACCCATCGTGGGAACCAGTGCGATACGTTTACCTTCCTGACGTGCACGACGGATATGCTGGCGAAGCAGCGGCAGGGTTTCAATGATTAGCACAACAAGACTCCTTAATGGAAATTGTGTTCTTCACCCGGGTAAACACCGGATTCAACGTCGGCAATATACTGCCGCACAGCAGCACGCATGTCGCCTGCTTCTGCCAGGAAATTTTTGGCGAATTTAGGGATATGACCGCCGGTAATACCAAAGGCGTCGTGCATCACTAAAATCTGACCGTCGGTAACATTGCCTGCGCCAATGCCAATCACCGGAATCGACAGCGCCTCGGTGATGCGTTTTGCCAGTTCAACCGGCACACACTCCAGCACCAGCAGCTGTGCGCCAGCGGCTTCCAGCGCCAGGGCATCCTCAAACAGTGTCTGTGCCGCGTCACCGCGGCCCTGCACCTTATAGCCGCCAAAAATATTGACGGATTGCGGCGTCAGACCCAGGTGGCCGCAGACCGGCACGGCACGTTCGGTGAGCATTTTCACGGTCTCTGCAAGCCAGGCTCCGCCTTCGATTTTGACCATATTGGCCCCGGCACGCATGACGGTTGCCGCATTCTCGAACGCTTGCTCTGGGGTCGCGTAGGCCATAAAAGGCAGATCGGAAAGCAGCAGACAGGCAGGTGCTCCGCGGCGCACGGCACGGGTATGGTAGGCAATATCTTCGACCGTCACCGGCAGGGTGGAATCATGGCCTTGTACCGTCATCCCTAACGAATCTCCGACCAGCATGACAGTGATACCCTCTTCGGCAAAAAGCTTAGCGAAGCTGTAGTCATACGCAGTAATGGTGGCGAAGCGTCTCTTTTCCTGTTTGCATTTCTGCAGTAAGGAGATGGTGGTTGGTTTCATACTGTTTCCTGATAGCCCAAAAGCGAATCTTTGCGCATTCTAACAGTAACATTTGAGGGAACAATGATTTTAGGCAACCGATTAACCACAATTCAGTGAGGGTTAACCGGTAAAAATGCGGATCACCAGCGGGCTGGTTTTTCTGCGTCGAGGCTATCCAGCACTGCCTTCAGCGAGAGGCCGTCAGGGAAGGTGAGGTCAGGGGCAACGTCGAACAGCGGCCAGAGCATAAAGCCGCGATTTTTCATGTCGTAGTGCGGAACGGTGAGACGGGGGGTGTTAATCACCTCGTGGCCAAACAGCATAATGTCGAGATCGAGAGTGCGCGGCCCCCAGCGTTCGGCTTTGCGTACGCGGCCCTGCTGCAGTTCGATTCGCTGAGTATTATCCAGCAGCGTGTCGGCATCCAGCGCAGTGTCCAGCACCACGGCGGCATTCAGGTAATCAGGCTGATCCTGTGGCCCCAGCGGCGGTGTCCGGTAGAAAGAAGAGACCGCCACAATACGGCTTTGTGGGATTTCACCCAGCGCCTGAACGGCAGCATTAACCTGCTCCAGCGGAGAGGCCAGATTGCTGCCGATGGCAATGTACGCCAGGGTCATGCCGTACCTTCACGGCGCGGCGCACGTTTGCGCGGACGACGGTGGCGACGACGCGGCGTCGGTTCGTCATCGAGGTCGACGAGCATATCTTTCTGCTCTGGCGGTGCTGAAACCTGGAATTCTCCCCACCACTGCGCCAGACGCTGCAGTTCCTGGTTCCGTTCAATTTCAGCACGCAGCGACAGTAAATCGAACGCAGCGCGGAATTTAGGATGCTCCATCAGCTTCCAGGCGCGTTTACCCTGACGACGAGACATGCGCAGCTGAAGCTGCCAGATATCACGCACCAGCGTCGTAATACGTTTTGGAATGGCGAGCGTGCGGCAGGCTTCATCCAGCACGTCATTTGCGGCCAGCGCAAACGCATCGTAGTAGGCCAGACCGCTTTCCTGCGCAATTCTCTGCGCTGCTTCCAGCAGCGGATACCAGAACATCGCGGCAAACAGGAACGCCGGGTTCACACGCATATCGTTGTGAATGCGGGTATCGGTATTCTTCAGCACCTGCGCAATCATGCGTTCCATTGGGCTGTCACCGTTTTCGGTAAAGCAGCGCGTAATGGTCGGGAACAGGGGCTGGAAAAGGCTGTATTCGCGTAGCAGCTTGTAGGTTTCGTAGCCGTAACCGGCCTGCAGCAGCTTCAGCGCCTCTTCAAACAGACGGGCTGGCGGCACGTCGTTAATCAGCGTCGCCAGACGCGGTATCGGCTCTGCGGTTTCCGGGCTGATGCGCATTGAGAGTTTGGCGGCGAAACGTACGGCGCGCAGCATACGCACCGGGTCTTCACGATAACGCGTTTCCGGCGTGCCGATCAGGCGAATCAGACCGTCTTTCAGGTCCTGCATGCCGCCGACGTAATCACGGACGGTGAAATCTGCCACGCTGTAGTAAAGGCTGTTGATCGTGAAATCGCGACGCTGGGCATCTTCTTCGATAGAGCCGAAGATATTGTCCCGCAGCAGCATGCCGTTCTGGCCGCGCTGGGAGGTGGTGCGATCGGATTCGCCCGCTTCGTGGTGACCGCGGAAGGTCGCCACTTCAATAATTTCCGGCCCAAACATGACGTGAGCAAGACGAAAACGACGGCCAACAAGGCGGCAGTTACGGAATAATTTGCGCACCTGCTCTGGCGTGGCGCTGGTCGTCACGTCGAAATCTTTTGGTTTTTTGCCCAGCAGTAAATCACGCACCCCACCGCCAACGAGATAGGCCTCGTAGCCTGCTTTATTCAGACGATAGAGCACCTTGAGGGCATTTTCACTGATATCTTTGCGGGAAATATTGTGCTGCTCACGTGGAATAACCGACATGCGGTTTTGCGCAATAGCGTCGTTCGCCATGCTCTCTTCGCGGCTTAGCACTTTACGGCAAAAATTAGCGACTCGGGTAAAAATAGTACACCTCGTAGTGTGTTTTGTTATGAAAAAAGCGGCTAATCATAGCTCAGCGCAACGCATTTGAGAATGCTGGATTTTTGGCACGGTCGTCAGCGTCCAGTTGGCGATCGCCATTTTCAGCAGTTCGTCAATTCGCAAATCCTGCCATTCGTTGGTTACATTCTGGTTGAGAAATCGCAGCGCGTCGATCAAAACAGGGCGCGGATCGCCGTCTGGCAGGGCGGGCGCATGATTTTGTTTTGACAGTTTAAAGCCCTGTTCATTGACCGCCAGCGGCAGATGAATGTAATCCGGCGCGTTCCAGCCAAACTGGTGATAGAGCGATATTTGTCGCACGGTAGGTTCCACCAGGTCAGCCCCGCGCACAATTTCCGTCACGCCCTGGAAATGGTCATCAACCACAACCGCCAGGTTATAGGCGAACAGGCCGTCACGGCGGTGGATAATAAAATCTTCGCGTGCAAGACGTTCATCCGCATGGATCTCGCCGGAGAGTAAATCAGTAAAGTGCGTCACCGGGGCATGCTGCTTTATGCGCACGGCGGCCAGTTCTGGACCGTTATTGCGCGTGCGGCAGTGGCCGTCATAGACGCCACCCACGCTCTGAATACGCGCGCGGGTGCAGGTGCAGTAGTAGGAGAGCCCTTGTGCGTGGAGCCACGCCAGGCGTTCCCGGTAGGCATCATGTCGCCTTGACTGCCAGAGGACGTCACCGTCCCAGTGAAGACCGTAATGTTCCAGCTGACGCAGAATGGTATCTGCTGCACCGGGAACTTCACGCGGAGGATCAATATCTTCAATGCGGACCAGCCATTTACCGTGACGGGCGCGAGCCTGCAGGTAGCTGCCGAGGGCGGCAATTAATGAGCCGAAGTGTAATTCACCAGAAGGGGATGGCGCGAAGCGCCCAATATAGTGTGATTCAGACATATCAACAGTAACAAGGCGGGAGAAACTCCCGCCTTTAGAGTGTGTAAACAGCGCTGGTATTAACCGGCCATCTGTTTTTCGCGGATTTCTGCCAGCGTTTTACAGTCGATGCACAGATCGGCGGTTGGACGCGCTTCCAGGCGACGAATTCCGATTTCAACACCGCAGGATTCGCAGTAGCCAAAATCTTCGTCTTCGACTTTTTTCAGCGTTTTTTCGATCTTTTTGATCAGTTTGCGTTCGCGGTCACGGTTACGCAGTTCGAGGCTGAACTCTTCTTCCTGAGCGGCACGGTCTACCGGGTCCGGGAAGTTAGCAGCTTCATCCTGCATATGAGTAACGGTGCGATCGACTTCATCCCTGAGTTGATTACGCCATGCTTCAAGAATACGCTTGAAGTGCGACAGCTGGGCTTCGTTCATATACTCTTCGCCCGGCTTCTCTTGATACGGCTCCACCCCAGCGATGGCGAGAATACTCAGGGACGATGTTTTACGGTTTTGCCCTTCTTGCATGTTGCTTCTCCTTAACACGCACTATCGATCCCCGTGTTGGGGGAAAAATCAGGTCGCTATAAATAGCAGATGCTTTTCCGTATGGCAATTATCTAAACGTAACACTTGACAAGCCTGTGAGGAAAAGCGTATTTGCGCACGCGGCCAGAACACTTAATAGTCAATCGTCTAATCCCTTATAAGACAATGGGAAGAGAGGATCTCAGAGTCATATTATCGGCAGAAAGTTCCGCTTTATAAGCCAAAACCTCCACCCCCTGCTTTTGTGCCTCATTCAACAATTGCGCGTATTTGAGATCAATATGGCGGGCTGGAGAAAATCGTTCAATGGCTGAATGTAAAACCGCAAACAGCAATACGGCGCGTTTGCCCGCCGCCGCAACACTCATCAGCTCCCGCAGATGCTTCTGCCCCCGTAGCGTGACCGCATCCGGGAAGTAGCCGTTTTCCTGTTCCGCTAACGTCACTGATTTTACTTCAATATAGCACTCGGGCCGGTCTTCCGCCTGTAACATGAAGTCAATTCTGCTGCTTTCATCGCCATATTTAACTTCACTTTTATGCGTGCCATACCCCACCAGTTCGGGCAGGGTGCCAAGGGTCAATGCTTCCTTAACTAATTGATTGGCGCGCAGGGTATTCACGCAAATAAATGCCCCGTTTTGCGTCTCGGTCATTTCCCAGGTATGGGCATATTTGCGTTTAGTATTTTCTGAAGTGGAATACCAGACCGTGTCACCCGGCGTCGCACAGCCGGTCATGGCACCGGTGTTCGGGCAGTGCAGCGTGAGCTGTTCACCTTCGGGGGTGATCACATCAGCGAGAAAGCGTTTGTAGCGTTGAACCAGCGTGGCGTGCTGCAGGGCAGGACTAAACTTCATCAGAATTCCTTAGGGTATCGCCCAACGACCAGCGCTGTAGCGGCGTGTAACGGGTGCGTCCTTGGGTAAAGACCGATTCGTAAAGCGCGAAGGTATTGACCTCAACGTCCCAGTGAAAACCGGGTGGCGGAATGGCAACGGCCTGACCGGCATCGCGCAGCAGGGTGATATGCGGATGAAACGGCTGCGGACTCTGGTAACACCCGCTGCGAGCCGCCTGGGCGCGCAACATACTCGCAAGCTGTAAAAGCCCGCGGGGCGGCTGGCGCGTACCCAGCCAGACCACGCGTGAGCGCAGCCACTGGCCCGCGTCGTCGAGGTGCAGCGTAAACGCCGGCTGAGAAATGCGGCCAGCCATTGCTGCCAGCGCGCGCTGTTTTTCGGCGCTGACATCGCCCAGAAAGGCCAGCGTGAGGTGCAGGTTTGCCGCCGCGATCGGACGGCCTGCGTCCTGGGGAAAATGGCTGGCTCGCCAGCGAACGATTTTTCGCTGCAGCGTGGAGGGCAATTCTATGGCAAAAAACAGCCGTTTCGACTCAGACATACAGGGGACTCGGTAATGGTATGCGCCGATGCTACAATGTACGCCGACTAATGTTAACCCTCTGGAGTTGTTAGTGTCCTCATTGCCGGTCGCCGTCGTCCTTCCTGAGCTTCTTGCTGCCTTACACCATGCCCCGCAGGTTTTACTTAACGCCCCGACGGGCGCAGGTAAATCCACCTGGCTGCCGCTGCAGATCCTCAAAGAGGGCACTGTCCGCGGGAAAATTATCCTGCTGGAGCCGCGCAGGCTGGCCGCACGGAACGTGGCGCAGCGCCTGGCGGAACTGCTTGGTGAAAAGCCGGGCGAGACGGTGGGTTACCGTATGCGCGCCGAAACCTGTGTTGGCCCGTCCACGCGCCTTGAGGTGGTGACCGAAGGGATCCTGACCCGCATGCTGCAAAACGATCCGGAGTTAAACGGCGTCGGACTGGTGATTCTGGATGAATTCCACGAACGTAGCCTGCAGGCAGATCTGGCACTGGCGCTGTTACTTGATGTTCAGCAAGGGCTACGCGACGACCTCCGGTTGCTTATCATGTCCGCTACGCTGGATAACGAGCGACTGCAGCAGACGTTGCCCGACGCGCCGGTTATCGCCTCCGAAGGCAGAGCATTTCCCGTTGAGCGTCGCTATCAACCATTGCCTGCCCATCAGCGTTTTGACGACGCGGTAGCCATCGCAACCGCCGAATTGCTCCGCCAGGAATCGGGATCGCTACTGCTGTTTTTGCCAGGCGTAGGCGAGATCCAGCGCGTGCAGGACCAACTGGCTTCCCGGGTGGGAAGTGAGGTGCTGCTTTGCCCGCTCTACGGCGCGCTGTCGCTGGCGGATCAACGTAAAGCAATCCTGCCCGCGCCCGCGGGGCAGCGTAAGGTGGTGCTGGCAACCAATATTGCCGAAACCAGTTTAACCATTGAAGGCATTCGCCTGGTGGTGGACAGTGCGCAGGAGAGGGGGGCGAGCTTTGACGCGCGCACCGGGCTGACTAAACTGTTGACGCAGCGCATAAGCCAGGCGTCGATGGTCCAGCGAGCAGGCCGTGCGGGACGTCTTGAGCCCGGTATCTGCCTGCATTTGACCAGCGCAGAGCAGGCTGAGCGCGCTGCACAGCAAAGCACGCCGGAAATTTTACACAGCGATCTGGCGGGGCTGGTGATGGATCTTCTGCAGTGGGGATGCCCGGATCCGGCACAGCTGACCTGGCTTAATCCTCCACCCGCCGCGAACCTTGCTGCTGCCCGGGCCTTACTGAACCGCCTGGGGGCGCTTGATGGTGAGCGATTGTCATCCCGCGGGCAAAAAATGGCCGCGCTGGGCAATGACCCTCGCCTGGCGGCGATGCTGGTGGCCGCGCAGGGGGAAGATGAAATTGCTACGGCGGCGAAACTGGCGGCTATTCTTGAGGAGCCACCGCGCGGTGGCAGCAGCGATCTGGCGCAGGCCTTTTCCCGCAATCAGGGGAACTGGCAGCAGCGGGCGCAGCAGCTTTGCCGGCGACTCAACGGCAAAGCCGGGTCGCCAGACAGCGCGGCTATCGCGCCTCTGTTAGCGCAGGCGTTTCCCGACAGGATCGCGCGTCGTCGCGGTCTGGACGGGCGATATCAACTGGCCAATGGCATGGGTGCGATGCTGGACAGCGATGACGCCATGACGCGTCACGAATGGCTGATTGCGCCGTTACTGTTACAGGGTAGCCACTCCCCGGACGCGCGTATTTTACAGGCTATCGCGGTGGATATAGATGCCCTGACGCGTGCCTGTCCGCAGTTGGTCCAGCAATCCGATACCGTGGAATGGGATGAGGCTCAGGGCACGCTGAAGGCGTTTCGTCGCAGCCAGACAGGTAAACTGATCCTCGGCACCACGCCGCTGGCAAAACCGTCGGAAGAGGTGCTGCATCTGGCCATGCTGAACGGCATCCGGGACAAAGGGTTAGGGGTGCTGAACTGGACGCCAGAGGCGGAACAGTACCGTATTCGTCTGCACTGTGCTGCGCGCTGGCTACCGGAGTATGACTGGCCCGCGGTCGATGATGAGACATTGCTGGCCTCGCTTGAACGCTGGCTGCTGCCGCAAATGCACGGTGTACACTCGCTGCGTGCGCTAAAAGCGCTTGATGTTAAGGTCGCGTTACAGAATTTACTGGACTGGTCATTACGTCAACGTCTGGATAGTGAACTGCCAGGGCATTACACTGTGCCGACCGGAAGCCGGATTGCCATTCGTTATCACGAGGATAATCCTCCGGCGCTGGCGGTACGTATGCAGGAAATGTTTGGAGAGGCCACCACGCCTTCTGTGGCGCAAGGGCGCGTCTCTCTGGTGCTGGAGCTGTTGTCGCCAGCCCATCGCCCGTTACAGATTACCCGCGACCTGGGGGCATTCTGGGCGGGGAGCTACCGTGACGTGCAAAAAGAGATGAAGGGGCGGTATCCCAAACATGTCTGGCCGGACGATCCGGCAAATACGGCACCGACACGACGGACGAAGAAATATTCGTGACGGGTGTGGCTGGGAACGTGCGGCTTGATGCCCTCACCCGCAGGGTGCGGGAGAAAATACTAAAGACGTTCCTGTCAGGAAGGTCTTGCTGTTTACTTTGAGAGATTTCTTCTTTCACAGGCCAGTGGAAGAAAAGAGAATCGGGCCCTTGCGCCTGAAAGTTGCGGAGAAAAAGCATGGCGGGGAATGACCGCGAGCCAATAGGACGTAAGGGAAAACCAACGCGTCCGGCGAAAGAAAAGGTAAGCCGTCGTCGCCTCAGAGATGAGGACTATGACGATGACTATGAAGACGATTATGAGGATGAAGAACCGATGCCGCGTAAAGGGAAAGGCAAAGGGCGTAAGCCTCGGGGCAAGCGCGGCTGGTTCTGGCTGCTGCTGAAGCTGTTCATTGTATTTGTTGTGCTGATGGCGATTTACGGCGTCTATCTGGATCAGAAGATCCGTAGCCGTATCGACGGAAAAGTCTGGCAACTGCCTGCGGCGGTGTATGGCCGCATGGTGAACCTTGAGCCAGATATGTCCATCAGCAAGAACGAGATGGTGAAACTGCTGGAAGCCACCCAGTATCGTCAGGTGTCGAAAATGACGCGTCCTGGCGAATTTACCGTGCAGGCGAAAAGCATTGAGATGATCCGCCGTCCGTTTGATTTCCCAGACAGCAAAGAGGGCCAGGTGCGTGCGCGTCTGACCTTTGACGGCGATCGTCTGGACACCATCGAGAACATGGATAACAACCGTCAGTTCGGTTTCTTCCGTCTCGATCCGCGTCTGATCACCATGCTCTCGTCGGCGAACGGCGAACAACGTCTGTTTGTTGCCCGTAACGGCTTCCCGGACCTGCTGGTTGATACCCTGCTGGCAACCGAAGACCGTCACTTCTATGAGCATGATGGCATCAGCCTTTACTCGATTGGCCGTGCGGTGCTGGCTAACCTGACCGCCGGACGGACGGTGCAGGGGGCGAGTACGCTGACCCAGCAGCTGGTGAAGAACTTGTTCCTCTCCAGTGAACGCTCTTACTGGCGTAAAGCCAACGAAGCGTACATGGCCGTACTGATGGATGCGCGTTACAGCAAGGATCGTATCCTTGAGCTGTACATGAACGAGGTGTACCTCGGTCAGAGCGGGGATAACGAAATCCGCGGCTTCCCGCTGGCAAGTCTGTACTACTTTGGTCGTCCGGTGGAAGAGCTGAGCCTTGACCAGCAGGCGCTGCTGGTGGGCATGGTGAAAGGGGCGTCCATTTATAACCCGTGGCGTAACCCGAAACTGGCGCTGGAACGTCGTAACCTGGTGCTGCGTCTGCTGCAACAGCAGCAGGTGATTGACCAGGAGCTGTACGACATGCTGAGCGCACGACCACTCGGCGTTCAGCCGCGCGGTGGCGTGATCTCCCCTCAGCCTGCGTTTATGCAGCTGGTGCGTCAGGAGCTGCAAAGCAAGCTCGGTGATAAGGTGAAAGATCTCTCCGGCGTGAAGATCTTTACCACCTTCGATTCCGTGGCGCAGGAAGCCGCTGAAAAAGCCGCGGTGGAAGGCATCCCGGCGCTGAAGAAACAGCGTAAGCTGAGCGATCTTGAAACCGCGATGGTGGTGGTTGACCGTAACACCGGCGAAGTTCGCGCCATGGTGGGCGGTGCTGAGCCGCAGTTCGCAGGCTACAACCGTGCAATGCAGGCGCGACGTTCGATTGGTTCACTGGCAAAACCGGCAACCTATCTTACCGCCCTGAGTCAGCCTAACCAGTATCGCCTGAATACCTGGATTGCCGATGCGCCGATTTCCCTGCGCCAGCCTAACGGCCAGGTATGGTCTCCGCAGAACGACGATAAACAGTTCAGCGGCCAGGTCATGCTGGTGGATGCGTTGACCCGCTCGATGAACGTGCCAACGGTGAACCTGGGTATGGCGCTCGGTCTGCCGGCGATTGTCGACACCTGGCAGAAACTGGGTGTGCCGAAAGATCAGCTCCATCCTGTTCCGGCGATGATCCTGGGGGCGCTTAACCTGACGCCGATCGAAGTGGCTCAGGCGTTCCAGACCATTGCCAGCGGGGGTAACCGTGCACCGCTCTCTGCTCTGCGTTCGGTGATTGCCGAGGATGGCTCCGTGTTGTATCAGAGCTTCCCGCAAGCGGAACGTGCCGTGCCAGCGCAGGCGGCCTATATGACGTTGTGGACGATGCAGCAGGTTGTGCAGCGGGGGACCGGACGTCAACTGGGTGCGAAGTATCCGGGCCTGCATCTGGCAGGTAAAACCGGGACCACTAACAACAACGTGGATACCTGGTTCGCCGGTATCGATGGCCGTGAAGTGGTGATCACCTGGGTAGGCCGCGATAACAACCAGCCAACCAAACTGTACGGTGCGAGCGGGGCGATGTCGATTTACCAGCGCTATCTGGCGAATCAGTCTCCGGTACCGCTGAATCTGGTGGCGCCGGAAGATATTGTCGATATGGGCGTGGACGGTTCCGGTAACTTTGTCTGTGGCGGCGGTATGCGTACCTTGCCTGTCTGGACCACCAACCCGGATTCGCTGTGCCAGCAAAGCCAGCCAGAGCAACCGACGGGTAACCCGTTCGAGCAGTCTTCTCAGCCTCAGCAGCAGCCGCAACAACAGCCGCAGCAGCAGAATGAGAAAAAAGACAGCGACGGTGTCGCGGGCTGGATTAAAGATATGTTCGGCGGTAACTAACGCCTCACATCCCCCCGAAAGGGGGGATTTTTTTACCTGTACTTTCCATTTCCTTAACCCTCGTTTTCATTCTGATTAACCCTTCGTTTTCTCTTGTTTATTTCTTAAACCCTTAATTCTCGTAGGGCCGCTTACTGCTTGCTATGCAGCCAGCGTTTCGCATATTATTCTGCGGTCATAATAATAATTCTCGTTTACGTTATCATTCACTTTTCCATCAGAGATAAACATGGCGCTTTCCAATACTGCTCAGCCAATCCACACGTCGCTGCGAAAAATCGCGGTCGTCGTAGCCACAGCGGTTGCCGGCATGTCTACGTATGCACATGCGGCTGAAACTCAGAAAAAAGAAGAAACCATCACCGTCACCGCCGCGCCTGCCGCCCAGGAAAGTCCGTGGGGGCCTGCGCCAACGATCGCAGCAAAACGCACGGCAACGGCGACCAAAACCGATACCGCGATTGAAAAGACCCCGCAGTCTATTTCCGTGGTAACGCGTGATGAAATGGAACGCCGCCAGCCAGCGACCGTAAAAGAGGCGCTGGGCTATACGCCGAGCGTGTTTGCGACCCGCGGCAGCTCCACCACCTATGATGTGGTCTCAATTCGTGGTTTTACCGCGCCTTCGACGGTGAACACCAACCAGTATCTCGATGGCATGAAGCTGATGGGGAATAACTACTCCGAAGCTTCCATGGATCCTTACTTCCTTGAGCGCGTAGAAGTGATGCGCGGACCTACGTCTGTGCTCTACGGCAACAGCAATCCAGGCGGTATCGTCAGTATGGTGAGCAAACGCCCACTGACCGAGCCGCTGAAAGAAGTCCAGTTTAAAATGGGGACCAATAACCTGTGGCAAACGGGCTTCGATTTCAGTGATGCAATCGATGAAGATGGCGTGTGGTCGTACCGCCTGACCGGTCTTGGCAGTAGTCAGAACGCACAGCAGGAGATGTCAAAATCAACCCGCTATGCGATTGCGCCCTCCTTTAGCTGGCGTCCGGATGACAAAACCGATTTCACCTTCCTGAGCAATTTCCAGAACGATCCGGAAGCGGGCTACTACGGCTGGTTGCCACGGGAAGGGACCGTGGTGCCATACCGTGACGCAAACGGCAATGAGCATAAGATCCCAACCGATTTCAACGAAGGTGAAGCGGATAATAAGATGGCTCGTCGCCAGCAGTTGATTGGTTACAGCTTCTCGCATCAGTTTGATGACACGTTCACCGTGCGTCAGAATCTGCGTTACGCAAAAGTGCATACGCTCTACCGCTCTGTTTACGGCAATGGCTACGCTGAGTCTGGCAAGATTAACCGCGCTTACGTGCGTTCAGATGAAGATCTGAATATGTTTACCGTGGATACTCAGCTGCAGTCGACATTCGCGACGGGCGCCGTAGACCACACGCTGCTGACGGGCGTTGATTACTCGCGTATGCGTAATGATATCAATGCGCTGTACGGTTCCGCCGACCCTATTGATATCCAGAACCCGGATTACGGCAACGCGAACATCAACACCAACCTGCCATGGTCTAACTATTCCGTCGTTAACCGTAATGAACAGACCGGGCTCTATGCTCAGGATCAGGCGGAGTGGGATAAGTGGGTGCTGACGCTGGGCGGACGCTACGACTACGTGATGGCCTCAACGCTGACGCGCGGTACGGCCGATTCGCTGGCTGAAAACCACGACCAGGCTTTCACCTGGCGCGGGGGGATTAACTATCTCTTTGATAACGGTATCTCCCCTTACTTCAGCTACAGCGAGTCGTTTGAGCCGGTATCGGGCGCCGATCGTAACGGCACACCGTTCGACCCTTCCCGCGGTAAGCAGTATGAAACGGGTGTGAAATACGCGCCGAAAGACCTGCCGGTTGTGGTCACCGCATCGCTGTTCCAGCTGACGAAAGATAAGAACCTGACGGCGGATCCGAACGATCCAACGAATACTCACAGTATCCAGACCGGTGAGATCCGTTCTCGCGGTTTCGAACTGGAAGCGAAGGCAGCGGTTAACGCCAATATCAATGTGACCGCGGCGTACAGCTTTATTGATGCTGAGTACACCCATGACAGCACCTTTGAAGGTAAACGTCCGGCGGAAGTGCCGCGTAATCAGGCGTCATTGTGGGCAGATTACACCTTCACCGACACGGCCTTAAGCGGCCTGACGATTGGTGCCGGTACCCGTTACATCGGTAACACGGTGAGCTACTACTCAAGCGGCGACAAAAAAGATCAGCCGTTTAACGTCGCGAGCTACACCCTTGCCGATGCGATGGTGAAATACGATCTGGCCCGTCTGGGTCTGCCGGGGTCATCTGTGGCGGTGAACGTGAATAACCTGTTCGATCGGGAATATGTCTCCAGCTGCTACAAGGATTATGCATGCTACTGGGGTGCTGAACGTCAGGTTGTCGCCACCGCGACCTTCCGCTTCTAATCTCTCTTCGGGCACGGTTCGCCGTGCCCTTTTTATTTAAGTTGGCCGATATGCAGGATAATCAAACGCAATCCGACACCACCTTCACGCTCAATAATCTCTCCTTTCGCGTGCCCGGACGCACCCTGCTGCATCCGCTCTCTTTGACCTTCCCGGCAGGTAAAGTGACAGGCCTGATTGGTCACAACGGCTCTGGTAAATCAACGCTGCTCAAAATGCTTGGCCGCCATCAGCCGCCGTCAGAAGGCGATATCCTGCTGGACGGTCAGCCGCTGGAGAGCTGGAGCAGTAAAGCCTTTGCCCGCAAAGTGGCGTATCTGCCGCAGCAGTTGCCGCAGGCGGAGGGGATGACCGTGCGTGAACTGGTGGCGATTGGGCGTTATCCGTGGCACGGCGCGCTTGGCCGTTTCGGCGTGGCCGACAGAGAGAAAGTGGAAGAGGCGATTGCGCTGGTGGGGCTAAAACCGCTGGCCCACCGTCTGGTAGACAGCCTGTCAGGAGGGGAACGTCAGCGCGCGTGGATAGCAATGCTGGTGGCCCAGGACAGCCGCTGCCTGCTGCTCGACGAACCGACCTCTGCGCTGGACATTGCCCATCAGGTCGACGTGCTTGCGCTGGTGCATCGTTTAAGCCAGCAGCGCGGTCTGACGGTTATCGCGGTCCTGCATGATATCAACATGGCCGCGCGTTACTGCGATTACCTCGTTGCCCTGCGCGGCGGTGAGATGATCGCCCAGGGGACGCCGTCTGAACTGATGCGCAGTGAAACGCTGGAACACATTTACGGTATTCCAATGGGGATTTTGCCTCACCCTGCCGGGGCTGCACCGGTGAGCTTTGTGTACTGATGCTGGATTCTATGTTGATGAGTCGCCGTCGTCTGCTGACGGCACTGGCGCTTTCACCGCTGCTGTTAAAAATGAATACCGCGCGTGCGGCTGCGGTCGATCCACACCGCATTGTGGCGCTGGAATGGTTGCCGGTAGAGCTGATGATGGCGCTGGGCGTTACGCCCTATGGCGTGGCGGATATTCCCAACTACAGGCTATGGGTGAATGAGCCGAGGCTACCGGACTCGGTAATCGACATCGGCCTGCGCACCGAGCCAAACCTCGAACTGCTCACCCAGATGAAGCCGTCATTCCTGTTCTGGTCTGCAGGTTACGGCCCGTCAGAAGAGACAATGGCACGGATTGCGCCCGGCCGTGGTTTCTCCTTCAGCGACGGTAAAAATCCGCTGGCGATGGCGAAAAACTCCCTCCACGAGATGGCACAGTTCCTTAACCGTGAGGTTGAGGCCAAAAAACATCTCGACGATTTTGATGCACTGATTAACGCCCTGAAGCCGCGTTTTGCTCACCGGGGCGATCGCCCGCTGCTGATGGTGACGCTGCTGGATGCCCGCCATATGCTGGTCTTTGGGAAAAACTGCCTGTTCCAGGACGTGCTCGACAGTTTTGGTATTCGTAATGCCTGGGAAGGGGAGATGACCTTCTGGGGCAGCACAGCCGTGGGGATTGATCGTCTTGCGGCATTTCGCGATGTGGATGTGTTGTGCTTTGACCACGGCAACGAGCGGGAGATGCAAACCCTGATGGCGACGCCGCTCTGGCAGGCAATGCCGTTTGTGCGTGAAAAACGGTTCCTGCGCGCACCTGCGGTATGGTTCTACGGCGCGACGCTTTCTGCCATGCACTTTGCCCGCGTGCTGGACAATGCGCTGGGAGGCCAGGCATGAGTACGCGTATTGCCCGTTTCCCGGCACTGTTGCTTTGCCTCCTTTTCCTGTGCGCGCTGGCATTGACCTGGTTCAATCTGTCGACGGCCTTACCGCGCGACCAGTGGCGTGCGGCGCTGGTGACGCCAGATATCGATAATATTCAGCAAATGCTGTTCCACTACAGTCTGTTGCCGCGGCTTGCGATTTCGCTGCTGGTCGGTGCGGGATTAGGGCTGGTGGGCGTTTTATTCCAGCAGGTACTGCGTAACCCTCTGGTCGAGCCGACGACGCTTGGCGTGGCGACCGGGGCACAGCTTGGGATCACGATTACCACACTCTGGGCGTTGCCAGGGGCATTGACCTCGCAGTTTGCTGCCCTCGCCGGTGCGTGTGTGGTGGGCGCGTTGGTATTCGGCGTCGCCTGGGGCAAACGTCTCTCCCCCGTCACGCTTATTCTTGCGGGGCTGGTGGTGAGCCTGTACTGCGGCGCGATTAATCAGCTGCTGGTGCTGTTCCATCACGATCAGCTGCAAAGCATGTTCCTCTGGAGCACCGGTACGCTCACCCAGACCGACTGGAGCGTCGTGCAGCGTCTGTGGCCGCAGCTCGTCGGTGGCGTCGTGTTGACGCTGCTGCTCTTGCGCCCGCTGACGTTGATGGGTCTTGACGATGGCGTGGCGCGTAATCTGGGGCTGGCGCTGTCGCTGGCGCGTCTGGGGGCGCTGACGCTGGCGATTGTGCTCAGTGCCCTGCTGGTTAATGCGGTAGGTATCATCGGGTTTATCGGACTGTTTGCGCCGCTGCTGGCAAAAATGCTCGGTGCGCGCCGCCTGCTGGCGCGCCTGATGTTAGCCCCGCTGATTGGCGCGTTGATCCTCTGGCTTTCCGATCAAATCATTCTCTGGCTGGCACGCGTCTGGATGGAAGTGTCTACCGGTTCGATGACGGCGCTTATCGGTGCACCGCTGCTGCTGTGGCTGCTGCCGCGTCTGCGCAGTATCAGCGCGCCAGCGATGGATGCTGGCGATAAGGTCTATGCTGAGCGCCAGTCAGTGCTGGGGTTCAGCCTTGCCGGGCTGGCAGTGCTGATTGTTATCTCATTTGCCGCGCTCGCTTTCGGACGCGATGCGGTGGGCTGGCACTGGGCGTCTGGGGATCTGCTTAACGAACTCATGCAGTGGCGCTGGCCGCGCATTCTCTCGGCGTTAATCGCCGGGGTTATGCTGGCGGTGGCGGGCTGTATTATCCAGCGTCTGACCGGTAACCCGATGGCCAGCCCGGAGGTTCTGGGTATCAGTTCTGGTGCCGCCTTTGGCGTGGTTCTGATGCTGTTCCTGGTGCCAGGAAATGCCTTCGGCTGGTTGATGCCTGCCGGGAGCGTTGGCGCGGCGGTGACGCTGCTGATCATCCTCATTGCCTCCGGGCGTGGCGGGTTTTCCCCTCACCGGATGCTGCTTGCCGGGATGGCGCTCAGCACGGCATTTACCATGCTGCTGATGATGCTGCAGGCGAGTGGCGATCCGCGTATGGCCAAGATCCTGACCTGGATCTCCGGTTCAACGTACAGCGCCACCGGCAGCCAGGTCGTGCATTCCGGGATTGCAATGATCGTATTGCTGGCGATGGTGCCGCTGTGTCGTCGCTGGATGACCATTCTGCCGCTGGGCGGCGAGACCGCGCGTGCGGTGGGGATGGCCCTGGCGCCGTCCCGTATCGGGTTATTGCTGCTGGCCGCATGCCTCACGGCAACGGCCACCATGACCATCGGCCCGCTGAGCTTTGTCGGCTTAATGGCGCCGCACATTGCCAGAATGATGGGCTTTCGTCGCACGATGCCGCACATTGTGATGTCGGCGCTGACGGGGGGCGTAATACTGGTGGTGGCTGACTGGCTGGGGCGGATGGTGCTGTTCCCGTACCAGATACCTGCCGGGTTGCTGTCGACGTTTATCGGGGCGCCGTACTTTATCTATTTGTTGAGAAAGCAAAGCAGGTAGAAGGGCGGTGGGGTATTGCCCTCTCCCGGTGGAGAGGGCAGCAGATCGTTTCTGTCTTACAACTTCGCAAAGACCCGGCGTGCAGCATCGATAGTCTTATTGATATCGTCTTCGCTGTGCGCGACGGACATAAAGCCTGCTTCAAACGCGGATGGTGCCAGGTAGACGCCTTCTTCCAGCATCAGATGGAAGAAGCGCTTGAAGCGTTCAACGTCACACTTCACCACATCCTGATAGCAGGTCACGGTTTTCGCATCGGTGAAGAAAATCCCGAACATCCCACCAACGTGGTTTACCACCAGAGGAATACCGGTTTCTTGCGCGGCCTCCAGCAGGCCGTTGGCCAGTTGCGTTGTCAGATCGGTCAGGGTTTCGTGAATACCCGGCTGCGCGACTTCGGTCAGACAGGCGAAACCTGCGGCCATTGCAATCGGGTTGCCGGAAAGGGTACCCGCCTGGTAGACCGGGCCAGTCGGCGCCAGCGCTTCCATCACCTCTTTACGTCCCCCGAATGCACCGACAGGCATGCCGCCGCCGATGATTTTGCCAAGGCACGTCAGGTCCGGCTCTACGTCGTAGTAAGACTGTGCCCCCGCCAGCGCGACGCGGAAGCCGGTCATCACTTCGTCGATGATCAGCAGAGCGCCAAACTCATCGCACAGGGCGCGCAGACCCGGCAGGAACTCCGGCTGCGGAGGAATGCAGTTCATGTTGCCTGCGACAGGTTCAACGATGATGCAGGCAATCTCCTGCGGATACTGCTCGAAGGCTGCCCGAACGGTGTTCAGATCGTTATAGGTGCAGGTCAGGGTATGCTTCGCAAAGTCAGCCGGTACGCCCGGTGAGTTCGGCTGACCGAGGGTCAGCGCGCCGGAGCCGGCTTTTACCAGCAGGCAGTCCGCATGACCGTGGTAGCAGCCTTCAAATTTGATGATTTTGTCACGGCCGGTAAAACCACGTGCCAGGCGGATCGCGCTCATGGTGGCCTCGGTACCGGAGTTCACCATACGCACCATGTCCATTGTCGGGACCAGTTCGGTGACCAGTTCCGCCATTTTCACTTCCATCTCGGTTGGCGCGCCGAAGCTCAGGCCGCGCTGGGCGGCTTCGATCACCGCATTGCGGATAGCAGGATGGTTGTGACCCAGCACCATCGGACCCCAGGAGCCGACATAATCGATATAGGCTTTGCCATCGACATCATACAGATACGCGCCGTCAGCACGTTCGATAAACAGCGGCGTACCGCCTACGCCGGTAAAGGCGCGAACAGGCGAATTCACGCCACCTGGGATAAGCTCGCGGGCTGCACTGTAGAGGTTTTCAGACTTGCTCATGGCGTCGTTCCTGGTTCGTATAAAATGATTAAGCACACTATTCTAAGTGATCCTCGGAAGGTAATGAAATTTTTGCCCCCTTTCATGCCCAAACAATTGTTAAGTATTTTTCACGGGATGATATTACGCACTCTGGTAAAATCCCTGCGGTTATTTGTATGACGAAAAGAAACGGTAATGAAAGCAGACACTCATTCTTATACTGAACAGCAGTTCAGACGTGCGCAGCACCGTATCAGCATCCGGCGCTTGCTTAATCGTGATAAAACGCCGCTGGCTATCCTGCTGGCTGCTGCCGTGGTCGGCGCAGTTGCCGGGCTGGTGGGTATCGCCTTCGAAAAAGCGGTTAACGCGATAATGAACTGGCGAATTGGAACCGTGGCGGGTTTTGCCTATAGCGGTGGATGGGTATGGGTGTGGGCCTTTGGCTTATCTGCGCTGTTTGCCATGGTGGGCTATTTCCTGGTCCGTAAATTTGCGCCGGAAGCGGGCGGTTCCGGGATCCCTGAAATAGAAGGCGCACTGGAAGAGCTGAGGCCGGTTCGCTGGTGGCGCGTCATCCCGGTAAAATTTATCGGTGGCATGGGAACGCTCGGGGCAGGCATGGTGCTCGGGCGCGAAGGGCCAACGGTGCAGCTGGGCGGAAACGTTGGGCGCATGGTCGGCGATCTGTTTCGCATGCGCAGCGCGGAGGCGCGACATACGCTGCTGGCAACGGGGGCGGCGGCCGGCCTTTCGGCGGCGTTCAACGCACCGCTCGCGGGGATCCTGTTCATTATTGAAGAGATGCGGGCACAGTTTCGCTACAACCTTATCTCGATAAAAGCGGTATTCACCGGCGTCATTATGTCGAGCATTGTCTTTCGCATTTTTAATGGCGAAGGGGCGGTGATTGAGGTGGGAAAACTGACCAATGCGCCGGTGAATACGCTGTGGCTGTACCTGATCCTCGGCATGATTTTTGGCGTGGTCGGCCCGTTGTTTAACACGCTTATCTTACGCGCTCAGGATATGTTCCAGCGCATTCACGGTGGGAATACCACCCGCTGGGTATTGATCGGCGGACTGCTGGGCGGCGCCTGCGGCGTGCTCGGCTTCATTGAGCCCAATGCCGCAGGCGGTGGCTTCGGGCTGATACCGATTGCCGCGGCGGGTAATTTCAGCATTGGTCTGTTGCTGTTCATGTTTATTTCGCGGGTGATTACCACCGTATTGTGCTTCTCCTCTGGTGCGCCTGGCGGTATTTTTGCCCCGATGCTGGCGCTGGGTACGCTTCTGGGAACCGCGTTTGGCATGGTCGCTGCTGCCGGATTCCCGGCCTATCATCTGGACGCCGGGACCTTTGCTATTGCCGGAATGGGCGCGCTGCTGGCGGCGTCCCTGCGCGCGCCGTTGACCGGCATCGTGCTGGTTCTGGAGATGACGGATAATTACCAGCTCATTTTGCCAATGATCATTACCTGTCTCGGCGCGACACTATTAGCCCAATTCCTGGGTGGAAAACCGCTATACTCCACCATTCTTGCCCGTACCCTGGCAAAACAAGAGGCCGAGCGGGCCCCGACGCAGAATACTTGAATGAATTACCAGGGTATTAGATAATGACATAAAGAATTGGGTGAATTTTACCCAATAGCAGTAGCAGTATTCATGGGAGCATAAGATGAGTGATGACGTAGCGTTGCCGCTGGAATTTACCGAAGCAGCAGCCAACAAAGTGAAAACCCTGATTGCCGACGAGGACAATCCGGATCTGAAACTGCGTGTCTATATTACCGGTGGCGGCTGCAGCGGCTTCCAGTATGGTTTTACCTTTGACGATCAGGTCAACGACGGCGATATGACTATCGAGAAGCAGGGCGTTGCGCTGGTGGTTGACCCGATGAGCCTGCAGTACCTGGTGGGTGGTTCGGTGGATTACACTGAAGGCCTGGAAGGTTCGCGCTTCGTTGTGACTAACCCGAACGCGACAAGTACCTGTGGATGTGGCTCTTCGTTCAGCATCTGACAGGGATGCAGTCGTAAGCCCGGTAAGCGTAGCGCCACCGGGCTTATAAACAACGCTTATCGTGCATTATCATCCAGCGCAAACGTCGGCAGCTTCAGATGCCAGCGTATCGCCGCTAACCGTATCCCCAGCGTGACCACCATACCCAGCATGGCTGCATTTTCTAGCGGCATCGCAAAGGTGTAATACGCCGTCGCGTGAACAATCCCACCAATAATACACGCCGTGGCATAGATTTCGGTACGCAGGATCATGGGAACTTCACGCGCCAGAATGTCGCGAATAATCCCGCCGCCGACCCCGGTTAACACGCCCATGCAGATGGCCACCATCGGGCCCGTTCCCGCATTGAAGGCTTTATTGACCCCGATGCCCACAAAGACGGCCAGACCGACGGCATCCAGCACCGGGAGTATCCATTTCGGTAACCGGCGGGGTTGGCGAACCAACACAATGGTCAACAGACAGGTGACCATCGCCACCACCAGATCGGTTGGATCTTTCACCCAAAATACCGGGCCATTCGCCAGGGCCATATCACGTATCGTCCCGCCACCCACGGCGGTGACCACGCCCAGCACCAGCACGCCAAACGGATCCATGCGCAGTTTTCCGGCGAGTAAAACGCCGGAGATAGCAAAAACGGCTGTGCCAAGAATATCCAGCCAATAAACGAGCATCGTTAAATCCTCGAGCGGGGTATGTTGTTAGTGACTCTCTGCCAGCGCGGCGCAGAGCTGTTTTGCGGCGAGGATAATACGCGGGCTGGCGCGTTCAAACCAGTCACTGGTGAGGGGGATCACCGGTATTTTTAGCTGACGTTGCCAGAATTGTTCAATTTTAGGAATCTCGCTCGCATTTCCGACCACCACGATGACCTGTGGCTGGCGTGCGAGCACCTGTTCCCGGCTGACCTGAGGCCATGGCACCCGGCTGGCTGCAAAGATGTTTTCACCGCCGCAGATTTCCAGCACCTGATTCTGAATGGATCCTTTCCCGGTGGTGAACAGCGGCTGGCTGCCAAACTGCAGGAAGATGCGTTTTTTGACGGGGGTATCGTAGCGGGATTTCAGCGCGGCATAGTCGCTGAGCATCTGTTTCGCGGCATTCTCGGCTTTTGCTGGGGTAGGGCTGTAGGGGGCCAGAGAACGCAGTGCCTGAGCGACCTGCTCAATGCTCACCGCATCAATCCACATCACCTTGATCCCAAGCGAGGAGAGCTGGTTGACCTGCCGCTCGGCGTTACCGCCGCGCCAGGCGAGCACGAGATCGGGTTTAAGCGCCACGATGCGCTCAATGTTCATCCCTTGCCAGGTCGCCACCTGTTCAATATGGGCCGCTTGCGGAGGGTAATCCGAAAAGCTGCTCACGCCGACAGGCGTGATCCCGGCGGCAAAGGCCAGTTCGGTGTTTGCCGGAGAGAGCGTAATCACACGCGGCGCGGCAAATAGCCATGCCGGTGCGAGAAAAAGCAGGGCGACCAGCGCCCTGATGTATGGGTTACCCACGAGCCAGTTTCTGCACCAGGCGCTCCACCATCACGGTGGACTGTTTTGCCGCAACGGTCAGGAACTCGTCGAAGCTGATATGAGACTGCTGGTCAGCCACGTCGGAGATGGCGCGAACCACCACGAACGGAACGTTGAAGTTATGGCAAACGTGAGCAATGGCGGTCGCTTCCATCTCAACGGCAACGGCCTGAGGGAAGTTATGACGAATTTTCGCCAGGCCGACGGAGCCATTGATGAACGCATCACCGCTGACGATCAGGCCGCGTACCGCGTTGAGGTTCAGCTCAGCGATGCAGCTTTCAGCCGCCGCAATCAGTTTGTCATCGGCTTTAAACCCGGCCGGGCAACCCGGAAGCTGACCGTATTCGTAGCCGAATGCGGTAACGTCTGCATCGTGGTAACGCGCTTCATCGGAAACAACGATATCACCCACTTTCAGCGTCGACGCCAGGCCGCCTGCAGAACCGGTGTTAATGATAACGTCCGGCTTGCAGCGTTCGAGCAGCAGGGTCGCGCCCAGCGCAGCAGCAACCTTACCGATGCCTGATTTCAGCAGAGCGACGTCAACGCCATTCAACTGGCCGGTATAGATCTCACAGCCACCGAGGGAGAGAGTCTGACGGTTCTCAATTTTGTCACGCAGCAGCGTAACTTCTTCTTCCATTGCACCAATAATGCCGATTTTCATAGATTTACTCGCGATGTGCCTTGTTAAGATGCATAGTCTATCATGCGGTTAAGAGGAAACGCATTCTCACGCGGGGGAGCACATGTCACCAATCGATTTTCGCACCAAAATTAACTGGCACCGACGTTTCCGTTCGCCGCAGGGCGACAAGAGCGAGCATGAGATCCTGCGTATCTTCGAAAGCGATCGTGGGCGGATCATAAACTCGCCGGCAATCCGTCGGTTACAGCAAAAAACCCAGGTGTTTCCGCTTGAACGTAACGCTGCGGTGCGCACGCGCTTAACGCATTCTATGGAAGTTCAGCAGGTTGGCCGCTACATTGCCAAAGAGATTTTAAGCCGTCTCAAAGAGCAGCAGCTTCTCGAAACCTATGGGCTGAATGAGCTGACCGGGCCGTTTGAGAGCATTGTTGAGATGGCCTGCCTGATGCATGACATCGGTAACCCGCCCTTTGGTCATTTTGGCGAAGCCGCCATAAATGACTGGTTTAAACAGCGGCTTTATCCTGCTGATGCGGTAAGCCAGCCTCTGAGCGATGACCGCTGCCTGGTGCGGGATTTACGCCTGCGCGAAGGTGAAGACGCGCTGAACGACCTGCGGAGTAAAGTCCGTCACGACCTCTGTCACTTCGAAGGCAATGCGCAGGGGATCCGGCTGGTCCACTCCCTGATGCGTATGAACCTGACCTGGGCACAGGTGGGGTGCATCCTGAAATATACGCGACCGGCATGGTGGATGGGCGAGACGCCCGCGTCGCACAGTTATTTGATGAAAAAGCCGGGCTATTATCTTTCTGAAGAAGCCTATATAGAGCGCCTGCGTAAAGAACTTTCTCTGACACCAAACGGCCGCTTCCCCTTAACCTGGATTATGGAAGCTGCCGACGACATTTCATATTGTGTTGCCGACCTGGAAGACGCCGTTGAGAAAAGAATATTCAGCGTCGAAGAACTTTATCAGCATCTTTATGAGGCCTGGGGAACGCATGAAAAAGGCTCGCTGTTTGCTCAGGTTGTCGAAAATGCCTGGGAGAAATCGCGTTCAAATACATTAAGCCGCAGCACGGAAGATCAGTTCTTTATGTATTTACGGGTCAATACATTAAATAAACTGGTGCCTTATGCCGCCTCGCGCTTTATAGACAACCTGCCGTTAATTTATAGCGGCGAATTCAACCATGCGTTGCTGGAAGATGACAGCAGCTTTAGCCAGCTTCTTGAGCTCTATAAAAACGTGGCCGTGCGTCATGTTTTCAGCCATCCGGATGTTGAACAGCTTGAGCTGCAGGGATACAGGGTTATCAGTGGGTTACTCGAAATCTATCGGCCTCTGCTGCAGTTATCCGTCGACGAGTTCAGCGAGCTGGTGGAAAAAGAGCGCGTGCGGCGAATACCGATTGAATCCCGGCTTTATCAGAAACTTTCAACCCGCCACCGTCTGGCTTATGTCGAAGCCATCGGCAAGCTGGATCGGCAGTCGCCCCAGTGGCCGGTGCTGGAATATTATTATCGCTGCCGTCTTATCCAGGACTATATCAGCGGGATGACAGATTTGTATGCCTGGGATGAATACCGCAAGCTCATGGCGGTGGAATAAGTACGGAGTTTTGTAAAGACGGCCAATAAATTTTTACCTTTTCCATAAACTTATGGCCGGAACTAAGCGGTATAAAATGAATCTGAGTTACACAGCAATTTTGCGTTATCTGTAAATCGAGATTAAGACACATGAAAAAAAACACATTAGCAATGAGTGCACTGGCTCTGAGTTTAGGTTTAGCGCTGTCTCCTCTGACTGCTACTGCAGCTGAGACCGCATCGTCGGCAGCGACCGCGCAGCAGATGCCAAGCCTGGCACCGATGCTCGAAAAAGTGATGCCATCGGTGGTGAGTATTAACGTTGAGGGCAGCACAACCGTCAATACGCCGCGTATGCCGCGTAACTTCCAGCAGTTTTTTGGTGATAACTCACCTTTCTGCCAGGACGGTTCGCCATTCCAGAGCTCCCCGTTCTGTCAGGGCGGTGGTGCAGGGGATGACACCCAGGGGGGTGGCCAGCAGCAGAAATTCATGGCGCTTGGCTCGGGTGTGATTATCGATGCGGCGAAAGGCTATGTCGTGACCAACAACCACGTTGTTGATAACGCCAACAGCATTAAGGTCCAACTGAGCGACGGGCGTAAATTTGATGCCAAAGTGGTCGGGAAAGACCCGCGCTCCGATATCGCGTTGATCCAGATTCAGGATCCGAAAAACCTGACGGCGATTAAAATTGCCGACTCCGATGCGCTGCGTGTCGGTGATTATACCGTCGCTATCGGTAACCCGTTCGGTCTGGGTGAAACCGTAACCTCGGGGATTGTTTCCGCGCTGGGTCGTAGCGGCCTCAACGCTGAAAACTATGAAAACTTCATCCAGACGGATGCCGCCATCAACCGGGGTAACTCCGGCGGCGCGCTGGTGAACCTGAACGGTGAGCTGATTGGTATCAACACCGCGATCCTTGCACCGGACGGCGGCAATATCGGGATCGGCTTTGCTATCCCAAGTAACATGGTGAAAAACCTGACCGCGCAGATGGTGCAGTATGGCCAGGTGAAACGCGGTGAACTGGGGATTCTGGGTACCGAACTGAATTCCGAACTGGCTAAGGCGATGAAAGTTGACGCCCAGCGCGGCGCATTTGTCAGCCAGGTGATGCCGAACTCCTCCGCGGCGAAAGCGGGCATTAAAGCAGGTGATGTCATCACCTCCCTGAACGGGAAACCGATCAGCAGCTTTGCCGCGCTGCGTGCTGAAGTGGGCTCCATGCCGATTGGCAGCAAAGTCACCCTCGGCCTGCTGCGTGACGGTAAACCGGTTAACGTGAGCCTGGAACTGCAGCAGAGCAGCCAGAATCAGGTTGATTCCAGCACCATCTTCAGCGGCATTGAAGGCGCCGAGATGAGCAATAAAGGTCAGGACAAAGGCGTTGTGGTAAACAACGTTAAAGCGAACAGCCCGGCTGCGCGCATTGGCCTGAAAAAAGGCGATGTGATCATGGGTGCGAACCAGCAGCCAGTGAAAAACATTGCTGAACTGCGCAAAATTCTGGACAGCAAACCTTCCGTGCTGGCGTTGAATATTCAGCGTGGTGATACCTCAATTTACCTGCTGATGCAGTAATCCTCTCAGGCCCCTGTTTCAGATGAGCAGGGGCTTTTCACCTTTCTGTGACCTTTTCCACAACTCCATACTTCTCCCTTTCACTTTGTGCATTCGCACAATGCAGCGGTAGCTGAACTTCCCTATGCTTGAGCTCTGCTCACAGGAGGGTTACATGGCTGGCTGGCATCTCGATACCAAAATGGCGCAGGATATTGTGGCACGCACCATGCGCATCATTGATACCAATATCAACGTAATGGATGCCCGTGGGCGCATTATTGGCAGTGGCGATCGTGAGCGTATTGGGGAATTGCACGAAGGGGCGCTGCTGGTGCTCTCCCAGGGGCGGGTGGTGGACATCGACGATGCGGTGGTGAAACACCTGCACGGTGTCCGTCAGGGCATCAATTTACCGCTGCGTCTTGAGGGGGAAATTGTTGGCGTTATCGGCCTGACCGGCGAGCCGGAGTCGCTGCGAAAATATGGCGAACTGGTCTGTATGACGGCGGAGATGATGCTTGAGCAGTCGCGCCTGATGCATCTGCTCGCCCAGGACAGCCGTCTGCGTGAAGAGCTGGTGATGAATCTGATTCAGGCGGATGAGCATACCCCTGCACTCAATGAATGGGCGCAGCGCCTGGGAATCGATCTGAATCAGCCGCGCGTCGTGGCGGTAATTGAGGTGGACAGCGGCCAGCTTGGCGTTGACAGTGCGATGGCTGAGCTGCAGCAGCTGCAAAATGCGCTGGCGACGCCGGAACGCGATAACCTGGTGGCGATTGTCTCTCTGACGGAAATGGTGGTGCTCAAGCCCGCGCTGAACGCGTTCGGGCGCTGGGATGCAGAAGATCATCGTCGTCGCGTGGAGCAGTTGATAGCCCGTATGAAGGAGAATGGTCAGCTTCGTTTTCGCGTCGCGCTGGGCAATTACTTCACTGGTCCGGGCAGTATTGCCCGCTCCTGGCGTACTGCCCGCACCACCATGATGGTGGGTAAGCAGCGGATGCCGGAAAGCCGCAGTTATTTCTACCAGGATCTGATGCTGCCGGTGCTGCTCGACAGCCTGCGCGGTGGCTGGCAGGCCAATGAGCTGGCACGTCCGTTAGCGCGCCTCAAGGCGATGGACAATAACGGTCTGCTGCGTCGGACGCTGCAGGCGTGGTTCCGTCATAACGTACAGCCGCTGGCAACGTCGAAAGCGCTGTTTATACATCGTAATACGCTGGAATATCGACTGAACCGGATTTCGGAGCTGACAGGGCTGGATCTGGGGAGCTTTGACGACAGGCTGCTGCTCTATGTGGCGTTACAGCTCGATGAGCAGAGATGAGTGGAATACGGCCTGATGCCCTTACGCCATCCCTTTCCACGGGAGAGGGCGCAAACACTAAAACGGCAATCAAAGATTGCCGTTTTGCGTTTATTTCCGGGTAAGCTTTTCAAGATCCGCTTCGATTTCGCTAATCTTGTTGGTGACAACGCTTTCAAGGTGACGCAGATCGTCGAGGATCTTACGTTTGAGATCGACTTCAGTGCGGTCGCGCTGACAGATCTGATCGAGTTCATCGATCACATAGCGCAGATTAGGGCTGATTTCCTGAACTTCTTTGTATCCCTGTCCTACACCGTCAGCGACGACGGTCTTACGCTGGCGTGGATATTTAAACTTCACGCTCTTGGCGAAAAACTCTCCTTTGTCCTTGTGAAAATAGATTTTCAGAATGTCGTTATTAGCTTCCTGGCGAAGGCTGTAACGATCAATTTCATCAGGATTGGTAATGCCCAGACTTTTCAGATTATCGTACATAGCGGTACCCTTGATCTCAACATAACCTTTGAATAATTAACGAAAAAATCTATTTTCGCCACCCTCAGATATGAAAAAAGCGGGGTGGCCCCCGCTTTTTGTTATATCCGATTAATCGATGGTGCGCAGCAACTCATTGATGCCCACCTTACCGCGGGTTTTCGCATCAACTTTCTTCACGATAACCGCACAGTACAGGCTGTACTTGCCATCTTTTGACGGCAGGTTGCCGGAGACCACAACGGAACCGGCCGGCACGCGACCGTAGTGAATTTCACCGGTCTCACGATCGTAAATACGGGTGCTCTGACCGATGTAAACGCCCATCGAGATAACGGAGCCTTCCTCAACGATCACGCCTTCCACCACTTCAGAGCGCGCGCCGATGAAGCAGTTATCTTCGATGATGGTTGGGTTAGCCTGCAGTGGCTCCAGTACACCACCGATACCCACGCCGCCGGACAGGTGAACGTTTTTACCGATCTGCGCGCAGGAGCCGACGGTTGCCCAGGTATCCACCATGGAGCCTTCGTCTACGTAAGCACCGATGTTAACGTAGGAGGGCATCAGCACAGTGTTACGCGCGATGAACGCACCCTGACGTACGGCCGCTGGCGGTACTACGCGGAAGCCTTCTTTCTGGAAGCGAGCTTCGTCGTAGTCAGCGAATTTCATGGGGACTTTATCGAAGTAGCGGCTTTCTGCTCCGTCGATAACCTGGTTATCATTGATACGGAAAGAGAGCAGCACGGCTTTCTTCAGCCATTGATGAGTTACCCACTGACCGTCGATTTTTTCTGCTACACGTAGCGCGCCGGAATCCAGCAGAGAAATAACCTGATTAACCGCTTCACGGGTAACGGTATCCACATTTGCCGGAGTAATCTCGGCGCGACGCTCAAAAGCGGACTCAATAACGTTCTGTAACTGCTGCATTGTTTACTCTTTCCATTTCACTAAAAAACACGTCACCCTTTATCGTTTGGATTGAGGGCTGCTGTCAACCGTTGTTGCACTTCAAGTTGCAGGTCATTATTAAGGGCACGCCGGTCGGCGGTGGCGATTATAAATAAATCTTCTACTCGTTCGCCAATGGTTGTAATTCTGGCCCCGTGAAGCGAAATTCCCAGATCGGCAAAAACCTGGCCGACGCGGGCGAGCAGCCCAGGCTGGTCGAGCGCGATCAGCTCCAGGAACGATTTACGATCGGTGTGGGTCGGCAGGAAATTGACCTCGGTATCGACGGTAAAGTGGCGTAATTTCGACGGCTGACGACGCGGCTGCGGTGGCTGCCAGCTGCGCTGGGTGATCGCCTGTTCCAGGCCAAAACGTATCCCTTCATGGCGGTCCGACGACAGCGGGCTTCCGTCTGGCTCCAGCACAATAAAGGTGTCCATCGCCATGCCGTCCCGGGTGGTGAAAATCTGCGCGTCGTGAACGCTCAGGTTACGCCTGTCCAGTTCGGCACAAACCGCAGCAAACAGATAAGGCCGATCCGGGCTCCAGATAAAGATCTCGGTACCGCCGCGCGTGGCCTGCGGACTGAGGAGGATCATCGGCTGCGATAAATCATGCTGAAGCAGATGTCGCGCATGCCAGGCAAGCTGGTTTGGGCTGTGGCGGACAAAATAGTTGGCACGACAGCGCGCCCAAATCTGATGCAGCGCCTCTTCATCAATGTTATCCATCCGCAACAGCGCCAGCGCCTGCAGCTGATGATGGCGTACACGCTCGCGCATGTCCGGGGTGTTTTGCATCCCGCGGCGCAGCTGTTTTTCGGTGGCAAAGTACAACTCGCGCAACAGGCTTTGCTTCCAGCTGTTCCACAGCGTTTCGTTGGTGGCACAAATATCGGCTACCGTCAGGCAGACCAGATAGCGCAGGCGGTTTTCCGTCTGAACCTCTTCTGCAAACTGCTTGATGACCTCCGGATCCTGAATGTCACGACGCTGCGCGGTGACGGACATCAGCAGGTGATGGCGTACCAGCCAGGCAACCAGCTGCGTCTCGCGAGAGTTCAGTCCATGCAGTTCGGCAAATTTCAGCACGTCCTGCGCGCCGAGCACCGAGTGGTCACCGCCGCGACCTTTGGCGATGTCGTGGAACAGGGCGGCAATCAGGATCAGTTCCGGGTGGGTAAGACGTGGCCACAGTTCGACGCACAGTGGGTGACGTGAGCGTGTCTCTTCTCTGGCAAAGCTCTCCAGCTTGAGCATGACGCGGATCGTGTGTTCATCCACCGTATAGGCGTGGAACAGATCGAACTGCATCTGCCCGACGATATGTGACCACTGCGGCATATAGGCCCACAGCACGCTGTGGCGATGCATCGGCAGAAGCCCACGGCTGACGGCCCCCGGATGGCGCAACATACTGAGAAAAAGGGATCGGGCTTCCGGGATATAGCACAGTGGCTGCGTCAGATGACGGCGCGCATGGCGCAGATGACGCAGCGTTGTGGAGTAGATCCCGGTGATCGTGCTGTTGCGAACCATGGTGTAGAACATCCGCAGGATCGCTTCCGGCTCACGGATAAACAGCGTTTCGTCGCGCAGATCGATAAGCGTGCCGCGCAGCTGGAATTCATCATCGATCGGCCGCGGTTTTTCGTCCGCCGTCAGGGCCAGGATCGCTTCGTCGAACAGCTGCAGCAGCATCTGGTTCAGTTCAGTGACGCGACGGGTAACGCGGAAGAAATCCTTCATCATGTGCTCAACCGGCTCGTTACCTTCACCGCGGTAGTTGAGGCGCTGCGCCACGCTGAGCTGACGGTCAAACAGCAGACGGTTATCGTAGCGGCTAAGCTCGAGATGCAGGGCAAAACGGATCCGCCAGAGCAGGTGCAGACACTCATTCAGCTCGTTTCGCTCAGCCTCGGTTAAAAAGCCGAAGCCAACCATCTCGTCCATTGAGGTAGCGCCAAAGTGGCGGCGGGCCACCCACTGCAGCGTGTGAATGTCGCGCAGTCCGCCCGGACTGCTTTTTATATCCGGCTCCAGGTTATAGCTGGTGCCGTGGTAGCGCTGGTGACGCTGATTCTGCTCCTCGACCTTCGCGGCGAAGAATTTTTCTGAAGGCCAGAAGCCGTCGCTGAAAATGTGTTTTTGCAGCTCCAGGAACAACGCAACGTCGCCAATCAACAGGCGGGTTTCAATCAGGTTGGTGGCGACGGTCAGGTCAGATAATCCTTCGAGCAGGCACTCTTCCAGCGTGCGCACGCTGTGGCCCACTTCAAGCTTTACATCCCACAGCAGCGTCAGCAGTTCGCCAATTTTCTGCGCCTGTTCATCCGGCAGCTTTTTGCGACTTAAAATCAGTAAGTCGATATCGGAAAGCGGATGAAGCTCACCGCGGCCATAGCCCCCGACAGCGACCAGTGCCACGTCACTGATCTGCCCAAACCCGTAATCAATCCACAGACGCTGCAGGAGCTGGTCGATAAACTCGGTGCGAGCTTCAATGAGCTGCTCCGCGGAGATGCCGGCATCAAATGCGCTTCCGAGCCAGCGCTGGAAGACATCCATATGCGCCTTGATACCGGCGCAGGTCAGATCCTGCTGGGGCCAGACGCCCGGGTTATCGGGCTGGTCGGGTAGGGTGGGAAGTGCTGTGTTAGCATACTGTTCGGGTAAAAGATTACTCATCGTGCGCCACCCATAAGAAAAAGCTATAGCCATTAAAAAAGCCGGCATCTGCCGGCTTTTTTATCATTCATCGTGCGTGAGTATCGCCGGGATGGTGTCATCCTTGCGCAACGTCATAATTTCGCAGCCGTTGTCTGTTACCACAATAGTATGCTCGTACTGCGCAGACAAGCTTCTGTCTTTGGTTTTCACCGTCCAGCCATCTTTCATGGTGCGGATGCGGTAATCACCGGCATTGACCATCGGCTCGATGGTGAAGGTCATGCCTTTTTGCAGTACCACGCCGCCGTCATCCGCATCATAGTGCAGAACCTGTGGCTCTTCGTGGAAGACACGGCCAATGCCGTGGCCGCAGTATTCACGCACAACGGAGAAACCTTCCGCTTCAACGAATTTCTGGATAGCGGCCCCAATGGTGCGCAGGCGAATGCCGGGTTTAACCATTTTCAGCGCCAGGTAGAGGCTTTCTTGCGTCACTTTGCACAGACGCTCGCCCAGAATCGTCGGCTTGCCCACGATGAACATCTTAGAGGTGTCACCATGGTAGTCATCTTTAATGACCGTCACGTCGATGTTGACGATGTCGCCATCTTTGAGCAGTTTTTCGTTGTCCGGAATACCGTGACAAACCACTTCGTTAATCGAAATGCAGACGGATTTCGGGAAACCATGGTAGCCAAGGCAGGCGGAGACCGCGTGCTGCTCATTGACGATATAGTCGTTACAAATGCGGTCCAGTTCACCCGTGCTCACGCCCGGCTTCACGTACGGCTCGATCATTTCCAGCACGTCTGCGGCCAGACGACCGGCGACGCGCATCTTTTCAATTTCTTCAGGTGTCTTAATAGAGATAGCCATGTAATCTGTCCATCAGTGTCGATTTTTTCGACAATACTAGTCTAAGTGTCGTTAATGGTATCAGTCAGGCGCACCCCGTGCCAAATTGAGAATCATTAACAGCACACTCGGCCAACAACTGTTGGTTTCTGGTCGTGTTTTGTGGTATAAAGCGCGCCGGACTTCCGATCCATTTCAGATACACAGGCTGGACGGAAGCGACAAATCTCACTTTGTGTAACAACACACACGTATCGGCACATATTCCGGGGTGCCCTTCGGGGTCGGTAATATGGGATACGTGGAGGCATAACCCCAACTTTTAATATAGAGGTTTTAAACATGGCAACTGTTTCCATGCGCGACATGCTCAAGGCTGGTGTTCACTTCGGTCACCAGACCCGTTACTGGAACCCGAAAATGAAGCCTTTCATCTTCGGCGCACGTAACAAAGTTCACATCATCAACCTTGAGAAAACTGTACCAATGTTCAACGAAGCCCTGGCTGAGCTGAACAAGATCTCTTCCCGTAAAGGTAAGATTCTGTTCGTTGGTACTAAGCGCGCTGCAAGCGAAGCTGTGAAAGATGCTGCTAACAGCTGCGATCAGTTCTTCGTGAACCATCGCTGGTTGGGCGGCATGCTGACTAACTGGAAAACCGTTCGTCAGTCCATCAAGCGCCTGAAAGATCTGGAAACCCAGTCTCAGGACGGTACTTTCGACAAGCTGACTAAGAAAGAAGCGCTGATGCGCACTCGTGAACTGGACAAGCTGGAAAACAGCCTGGGCGGTATCAAAGATATGGGCGGCCTGCCAGACGCGCTGTTCGTAATCGATGCAGACCACGAGCACATCGCAATCAAAGAAGCTAACAACCTGGGTATCCCGGTATTCGCTATCGTTGATACCAACTCCGATCCGGACGGTGTTGACTTCGTTATCCCGGGTAACGACGACGCAATCCGTGCTGTTAGCCTGTACCTGAGCGCTGTAGCTGCTACCGTTCGTGAAGGCCGTTCCCAGGATCTGGCTTCTCAGGCGGAAGAAAGCTTCGTAGAAGCTGAATAATAAGGTTTCACCCCTTATTAGTACCGTGTATGAATAGGGGCCAATTATCGGCCCCTTTTTTCAATTTACACTGTTTGGCCTCAGGCCGGGCAGTTCACATCTCCCGAGGATTTAAGAATGGCTGAAATTACCGCATCCCTGGTAAAAGAGCTGCGCGAGCGTACTGGCGCAGGCATGATGGATTGCAAAAAAGCGCTGACTGAAGCGAACGGCGACATCGAGCTGGCAATCGAAAACATGCGTAAATCCGGTGCGATCAAAGCAGCTAAAAAAGCAGGCAACGTTGCTGCTGACGGCGTGATCATCACTAAGATCGACGGCAACTACGGCATCATCCTGGAAGTTAACTGCCAGACTGACTTCGTTGCTAAAGATGGTGGTTTCCAGGCATTTGCTAACAAAGTTCTGGACGCAGCTGTTGCGGGCAAAATCACTGACGTTGAAGTTCTGAAAGCACAGTTCGAAGAAGAACGTGTTGCTCTGGTTGCTAAAATCGGTGAGAACATCAACATCCGTCGTGTTGCTTCTCTGGAAGGCGACGTTCTGGGTTCATACCAGCACGGTGCACGTATCGGTGTTCTGGTTGCGGCTAAAGGCGCTGATGAAGAGCTGGTTAAACAGCTGGCTATGCACATCGCTGCAAGCAAACCAGAATTCGTTAAGCCAGAAGACGTGTCTGCTGAAGTGGTAGAAAAAGAGTACCAGGTTCAGCTGGACATCGCGATGCAGTCTGGTAAGCCAAAAGAAATCGCAGAGAAAATGGTTGAAGGCCGCATGAAGAAATTCACCGGCGAAGTTTCTCTGACTGGCCAGCCATTCGTTATGGATCCAAGCAAGTCTGTTGCTCAGCTGCTGAAAGAGCACAACGCTGACGTGACTGGCTTCATCCGCTTCGAAGTGGGCGAAGGCATCGAGAAAGTTGAGACTGACTTCGCAGCAGAAGTTGCTGCAATGTCCAAGCAGTCTTAATGATTGAAAAGGAGCCGCCTGAGGGCGGCTTCTTTTTGTCACCCGTCACACGAAATCAGACAGGCTCCAGTATCCCTGTGCTGATATGCGACATATCATGTCGCCAGAATTAACCCCCATCTTAATCGTTGACAGTCTCAGGAAAGAAACATGGCTACCAATGCAAAACCCGTGTACAAACGCATTCTGCTTAAGCTGAGTGGCGAAGCGCTGCAGGGATCGGAAGGCTTCGGTATTGACGCAAGCATCCTTGACCGCATGGCACAGGAAATCAAAGAACTGGTCGAACTGGGTATTCAGGTTGGCGTGGTCATTGGCGGTGGCAACCTTTTCCGTGGTGCTGGTCTGGCGAAAGCGGGGATGAACCGCGTTGTGGGCGACCACATGGGTATGCTGGCAACCGTGATGAATGGCCTGGCAATGCGTGATGCGCTTCATCGCGCCTATGTGAACGCCCGCCTGATGTCCGCAATCCCATTGAATGGCGTCTGCGATAACTACAGCTGGGCAGAGGCGATTAGCCTGCTGCGCAACAACCGCGTGGTGATCCTCTCCGCCGGTACGGGTAACCCGTTCTTTACTACCGATTCCGCTGCCTGCCTGCGCGGTATCGAGATCGAAGCCGATGTGGTTCTGAAAGCGACCAAAGTGGATGGCGTGTTTACTGCCGACCCGGCAAAAGATCCGTCTGCCACCATGTACGATCAGCTGAGCTACAGCGAAGTGCTGGAAAAAGAGCTGAAAGTGATGGATCTTGCCGCCTTTACGCTGGCTCGTGACCACAAACTGCCGATCCGTGTCTTCAACATGAACAAACCTGGCGCACTGCGTCGCGTGGTCATGGGTGAAAAAGAAGGCACTTTGATCACGGAATAATTTCCGTCGGCGATAAATACAGGTAAGATTCCGCTTTATTTTGTAGTGGTATCTTACCTGGGCGCGCCTTTGGCGTTGTCAGAATTAAACGCGACTATACTTAGCACACCTGTAGCGCTGTGCTGGCGGATAGTCTGCCTGAGACAAGTTTTCAAGGATTCGTAACGTGATTAACGAAATCAGAAAAGATGCTGAAGTACGCATGGAAAAATGCGTAGAAGCGTTCAAAACCCAAATCAGCAAAATCCGTACTGGCCGTGCTTCCCCAAGCCTGCTGGATGGCATCATCGTAGAATACTACGGCACGCCAACGCCACTGCGTCAGCTGGCGAGTGTTACCGTTGAAGATACCCGTACGCTGAAAATCAACGTCTTCGATCGTTCTATGAGCCCAGCGGTTGAGAAAGCGATCATGGCGTCTGACCTGGGTCTGAACCCAAGCTCTGCGGGCGCTGACATTCGCGTTCCACTGCCTCCACTGACTGAAGAACGTCGTAAAGACCTGATCAAAGTTGTTCGTGGTGAAGCTGAGCAGGGTCGCGTATCCGTGCGTAACGTACGTCGTGATGCGAACGATAAACTCAAAGCGCTGCTGAAAGAAAAAGAGATCAGTGAAGATGACGATCGTCGTTCTCAGGACGACATTCAGAAGATGACGGATGCTGCGATCAAGAAAATTGATGCGGCGCTGGCAGATAAAGAAGCGGAACTGATGCAGTTCTGATTTCTGTCGTACACTGATAAACGCCGTTCAGAAGGACTTCGGGTCTTGCTGGCGGCGTTTTGCTTTTATCTGGTCTAACTTTTTTCGGGCATCTCATGAAGCATTTAACACTCCTTGGCTCAACCGGCTCTATCGGTTGCAGCACTCTCGACGTTGTTCGCCATAATCCTGAACATTACACCGTGACCGCGCTGGTGGCCGGTAAGAATGTGCAGCGTATGATCGAACAGTGCCTGGAGTTTACGCCTCGCTATGCGGTTATGGATGACGAAGAGAGCGCCCGCCTGCTCACCGCGCAGTTGCGTGAGAAAGGCTGTCGTACCGAGGTCCTGAGCGGCCAGCAGGCGGCCTGCGACATGGCTGCGCTGGATGAGGTTGATCAGGTCATGGCGGCAATCGTCGGGGCTGCAGGGCTGCTACCGACGCTTGCCGCTATTGATGCCGGTAAAGAGGTTCTGCTGGCTAACAAAGAGTCGCTGGTGACCTGCGGACGTCTCTTTATGGAGGCGGTGAAGCAGCGCGGGGCGCGTCTTTTACCGGTCGACAGCGAGCACAACGCGATTTTTCAGAGTTTACCGCAACCTTTTCAACAGAACCTGGGGTACGCTGACCTGGAGCAGAATGGCGTAGTATCGATTTTGCTTACCGGGTCAGGTGGCCCGTTCCGTGAAACGCCACTGTCTGAACTGAGCGCAATGACGCCTGAGCAGGCGTGCCGTCATCCGAACTGGTCAATGGGGCGTAAAATCTCCGTTGACTCCGCCACCATGATGAACAAAGGTCTGGAATACATTGAAGCGCGCTGGCTGTTCAATGCGTCGGCGAAACAGATGGAAGTGCTGATCCACCCGCAATCGGTGATTCACTCGATGGTGCGCTATCAGGATGGCAGCGTCCTTGCGCAACTGGGCGAACCGGACATGCGCACGCCTATCGCGCATGCCATGGCGTGGCCGAATCGGGTGAAGTCCGGGGCGAAACCGCTCGATTTTTGCAAGCTGAGTTCACTGACCTTTAGCGAACCGGACTACGATCGTTATCCGTGTCTGAAGCTTGCGATGAAAGCCTTTGACCAGGGGCAGGCGGCGACGACGGCACTTAATGCAGCTAATGAAATTACCGTTGAGGCATTTCTGAATCAGCAGATCCACTTTACCGATATTGCGACGTTGAATTTATCGGTACTGGAAATGATGGATTTGCGCGAACCACAAAGCGTGGAAGAGGTGCTGGCGGTGGATGCACAGGCTCGCGTTATTGCACGTAAGCAGGTGACACGCCTCGCAAGCTGGTGATAAAGCAAGCACTAGTGGTTGTGCTATTTGTTAGCGTTGGGCTTCAGTGATATAGTCTGCGCCACCTGATCGCAGGTATTTGACTTTACGTGGTCAGGTAAGCCGTGGTTTGACACGGCTTTTTTACGTATAGGCTTCAGTATTCCTGAGTACCGTTAAATCCTTTTCAGGGACCAAAAACGCGTTATGTTGTCTGCGAATCAACCAATAAGCGAAAACTTGCCAGCTCATGGCTGCCGTCATGTAGCAATCATTATGGATGGCAACGGCCGCTGGGCGAAAAGACAAGGGAAGATACGAGCCTTTGGGCATAAAGCTGGGGCGAAATCTGTTCGCCGCGCCGTTTCTTTTGCCGCCAATAACGGCATTGATGCGTTAACGCTCTATGCTTTTAGCAGTGAAAACTGGAATCGACCGCCGCAGGAAGTGACCGCGTTGATGGAATTGTTTGTGTGGGCGCTCGATAGCGAAGTAAAAAGCCTGCACCGCCACAACGTCCGTCTGCGTATTATCGGCGAAACCAGTCGTTTTAACTCACGTTTGCAGGAACGGATTCGTAAAGCAGAAGCGCTGACTGAAAATAATACCGGTCTGACGCTCAATATCGCGGCGAATTACGGTGGACGCTGGGATATTATCCAGGGCGTTCGGCATCTGGCCGAACAGGTTCAGGAAGGGCTGTTGAGACCCGACCAAATTGATGAAGAGGCGCTGAGTAAGCAAATCTGCATGAATGAACTGGCACCTGTGGATTTGGTAATTAGGACAGGGGGAGAACATCGCATCAGTAACTTTTTGCTGTGGCAAATTGCCTACGCCGAACTTTACTTTACTGATGTTCTTTGGCCCGATTTTGATGAACAAGACTTTGAAGGTGCGCTGCATGCCTTTGCCAATCGAGAGCGTCGTTTCGGCGGCACCGAGCCAGGTGGCGACAAAGCCTGATGGGGGTAGCTTTTGCTGAAGTATCGCCTGATTTCCGCTTTTGTATTAATACCCATTGTCATTGCGGCGCTGTTTTTACTGCCCCCGGTGGGATTCGCTATTTTGACGCTGGTGGTCTGCATGCTCGCCGCGTGGGAATGGGGTCAGTTTAGCGGCTTTACCTCGCGCACTCAGCGGGTATGGCTGGCGGTACTCTGTGGCTTTATCCTGGCCCTGATGCTGTTTACCTTGCCTGAATATCACCATGATATTCACCAACCGCTGGTTGCCGGTTCCCTTTGGGTATCGCTGGGCTGGTGGGTTGCCGCGCTGCTGTTGGTGCTTTTTTACCCAGGTTCCGCGGCATTCTGGCGTAATTCAAAAGTGTTGCGTCTTATTTTTGGCCTGCTCACAATTGTTCCTTTTTTCTGGGGTATGGTCGCACTGCGCGCCTGGCACTATGACGAAAACCACTACAGCGGCGCGATCTGGCTGCTTTATGTGATGATTCTCGTCTGGGGGGCTGACTCTGGGGCCTATATGTTTGGTAAACTGTTTGGCAAACATAAACTGGCGCCAAAAGTGTCTCCCGGCAAAACCTGGCAAGGATTCATCGGCGGCCTGTTTACGGCAGCAATCATTTCCTGGGGCTATGGCGTCTGGGCGAATCTGGAAGTGGCACCGTCAATACTGCTGGTGTGCTCTATTTTTGCTGCGCTGGCCTCGGTACTCGGTGATTTAACCGAAAGTATGTTTAAGCGTGAAGCAGGGATTAAGGACAGCGGACACCTGATTCCAGGACATGGCGGTATACTGGATCGCATTGATAGCCTGACAGCGGCTGTTCCAGTGTTTGCGTGCTTGCTTTTACTGGTATTCGGGACGATTTAACGGAAGGTTTTATGCTGAGCATTCTCTGGAATCTGGCGGCGTTCATTGTTGCACTGGGTGTACTGATTACCGTGCATGAATTTGGCCATTTCTGGGTTGCTCGCCGTTGCGGTGTGCGGGTAGAGCGGTTTTCCATCGGTTTTGGTAAATCACTCTGGACGCGCACTGACCGCCACGGCACAGAATTTGTCATCGCTCTTATCCCGCTTGGCGGCTACGTTAAGATGCTCGACGAACGCGTTGAGCCTGTCGCCCCTGAGCTACGACACAGCGCATTCAACAACAAAACCGTTGGACAACGCGCCGCCATCATCGCTGCCGGGCCGGTAGCCAACTTCATCTTTGCTGTTTTCGCCTACTGGCTGGTGTTTATCATCGGCGTGCCTGGTGTGCGTCCGGTTGTGGGTGAAATTGCGCCTGATTCCATCGCGGCGAGTGCGCAAATTACGCCGGGGATGGAACTTAAAGCGATTGATGGCATCGAAACCCCTGATTGGGATGCCGTGCGTCTGCAGCTGGTAGCCAAAATTGGCGATCGGCAGACAACATTCAGCGTGTCGCCGTTTGGTTCTGACCAGCGGCAGGACAAAGTGCTCGATTTACGTCACTGGCGTTTCGAGCCAGACAAAGAAGATCCCGTCTCTGCGCTGGGCATTCGTCCACGCGGTGCGCAGATTGAGCCGGTATTAGCCGAAGTACAGGCAAACTCGGCTGCCAGCAAAGCAGGTTTGCAAGCGGGCGACAGGATCGTTAAAGTCGATGGTCAACCATTAACAGAGTGGATGACCTTTGTTACTCTGGTGCGCGATAATCCGGGCACGTCGCTCGCGCTGGAAGTTGAAAGGCAGGGCAGTCCGCTTTCGCTGACGCTGACTCCGGATACGAAGTCGGTCGGCAAAAAGGCAGAAGGGTTTGCAGGCGTTGTGCCGAAAGTCATCCCGCTGCCAGATGAGTACAAGACAATACGCCAGTATGGGCCGTTCAGCGCCATCCTTGAAGCCACGGATAAAACATGGCAACTGATGAAGCTGACGGTAAACATGTTGGGGAAATTGATAACCGGTGATGTGAAACTGAACAACCTCAGTGGGCCAATTTCAATAGCTCAGGGGGCTGGGATGTCAGCGGAGTTCGGGGTGATTTACTATCTCATGTTTCTTGCGCTCATTAGCGTGAACCTTGGGATAATCAACCTGTTCCCGCTTCCCGTTTTAGACGGGGGTCATCTGCTGTTTTTGGCGATTGAAAAGCTAAAAGGCGGGCCGGTATCCGAGCGAGTTCAAGACTTTAGTTATCGCATTGGCTCGATTTTGCTGGTGCTGTTAATGGGGCTTGCACTTTTCAATGATTTCTCTCGGTTGTAAGAGAGTTAGTTAGGAAGAACGCATAATAACGATGGCGATGAAAAAGTTGCTCATAGCGTCGCTGCTGTTTAGCAGCGCCACCGTATACGGTGCTGACGGGTTCGTAGTGAAAGACATTCATTTCGAAGGCCTTCAGCGTGTCGCCGTTGGTGCGGCCCTCCTCAGTATGCCTGTGCGCCCCGGCGATACGGTTAATGATGATGACATCAGTAACACCATCCGTGCTCTGTTTGCCACTGGCAACTTCGAGGATGTCCGCGTCCTGCGCGATGGTGATACGCTTCTGGTTCAGGTAAAAGAACGTCCGACGATCGCCAGTATCACCTTCTCCGGTAACAAGTCGGTGAAAGATGACATGCTCAAGCAGAACCTTGAAGCATCTGGCGTACGTGTGGGGGAATCCCTGGACCGCACAACCCTTTCAGACATAGAAAAAGGTCTGGAAGACTTCTATTACAGCGTGGGTAAATACAGTGCCAGCGTGAAAGCGGTTGTGACGCCGTTGCCACGTAACCGTGTTGACCTGAAACTGGTCTTCCAGGAAGGTGTTTCTGCGAAGATCCAGCAGATCAACATCGTGGGTAACCACGCGTTCAGCACCGATGAACTGATCTCTACGTTCCAGCTGCGCGACGAAGTGCCATGGTGGAACGTGGTGGGCGATCGTAAATACCAGAAGCAGAAACTGGCGGGCGACCTTGAAACCCTGCGCAGCTACTATCTGGATCGCGGTTATGCCCGTTTCAACATCGACTCGACTCAGGTCAGTCTGACGCCAGACAAGAAAGGCATCTACATTACGATTAACATCACAGAAGGCGATCAGTACAAGCTTTCTGGTGTTGACGTGAGTGGTAACCTGGCAGGCCATTCTGCTGAGATCGAATCGCTGACCAAAATTCAGCCGGGCGAGCTGTATAGCGGGTCTAAAGTGACTAAAATGGAAGACAGCATTAAGAAGCTGCTCGGCCGCTATGGTTATGCTTATCCGCGTGTACAAACTCAGCCTGAAATCAACGACGCGGATAAAACTGTGAAGCTTCACGTTAACGTTGATGCGGGTAACCGTTTCTACGTGCGTAAGATCCGCTTCGAAGGTAACGACACCTCTAAAGATTCTGTCCTGCGTCGCGAGATGCGTCAGATGGAAGGCGCATGGTTAGGTAGCGACCTTGTTGACCAGGGTAAAGAGCGTCTGAACCGTCTGGGCTATTTCGAAACGGTTGATACCGATACCCAGCGTGTTCCGGGCAGCCCGGATCAGGTTGATGTCGTTTATAAAGTCAAAGAGCGTAACACCGGTAGCTTTAACTTCGGTGTGGGCTACGGTACTGAAAGTGGCGTCAGCTTCCAGGTCGGCGTACAGCAGGATAACTGGCTGGGTACGGGTTACTCCGTGGGTATCAATGGTACCAAAAACGACTACCAGACCTACTCTGAGTTCTCTGTTACCAACCCATACTTCACCGTAGATGGTGTTAGCCTGGGCGGTCGTATCTTCTATAACGACTTTAAAGCAGATGACGCGGATCTGTCTTCTTACACCAACAAGAGCTACGGTGTAGATGGTACGCTCGGCTTCCCGGTTAACGAATATAACTCGCTGCGCGCTGGTTTAGGTTACGTGCATAACGACCTGTCCAACATGCAACCGCAGGTGGCGATGTGGCGTTATCTGGACTCTATTGGCCAGTCAACCAGTAAAAATGGGGACAACAACGGCTTTGCTGCTGATGACTTCACCTTCAACTATGGCTGGACCTATAACCGTCTCGACCGCGGTTACTTCCCGACGGAAGGTTCTCGTGTCAACCTGAACGGTAAAGTGACCGTTCCGGGTTCTGATAACGAGTTCTACAAGGTAACGCTGGACACCGCGTCCTACTTCCCAATTGATGACGACCACAAGTGGGTAGTCCTGGGTCGTACCCGTTGGGGCTATGGCGATGGTTTAGGTGGCAAAGAACTGCCATTCTATGAGAACTTCTACGCCGGTGGTTCCAGCACCGTCCGTGGCTTCCAGTCCAACAACATTGGTCCGAAAGCGGTCTATTACGGCGGTAACGACACCGATAACTGTAATAAATCGTCGTCTTCTGAAGTCTGTAGCTCTGATGATGCGGTGGGCGGTAACGCCATGGCCGTTGCCAGCCTGGAGTTCATCACACCAACGCCGTTCATCAGTGATAAATACGCAAACTCAGTCCGTACATCCATCTTCTGGGATGCCGGTACTGTATGGGATACCAACTGGGAGAATACTGCCCAGATGCGTGCGGCAGGCGTACCAGACTACAGTGATCCGAGCAATATTCGCATGTCTGCAGGTATCGCATTACAATGGATGTCACCGCTGGGGCCGTTGGTCTTCTCTTACGCCCAGCCGTTTAAGAAATACGATGGAGACAAAGCGGAGCAATTCCAGTTTAACATTGGTAAAACCTGGTAATAATCCGCTGCAATGGAATGCGTTGGCAGTGTAGCGCTGACAACTGGCGATCGGTAACACGATCGCCTTGCCACGCAAAGAACGGTACCTTCTGGTGCCAATGGGATGGTAAGGAGTTAATTGTGAAAAAGTGGTTATTAGCTGCAGGTCTCGGTTTAGCGATGGCAACCTCTGCTCAGGCAGCAGACAAAATTGCAATCGTCAACATGGGTAATTTGTTCCAGCAGGTTGCACAGAAAACAGGTGTTTCTGCGACGCTGGAAAACGAATTCAAAGGCCGTGCAAGCGAACTGCAGGGTATGGAAAACGATCTTCAGTCCAAAATGCAGCGTCTGCAGCGTGATGGTTCTACCATGAAAGCGAGCGACCGTAGCAAGCTGGAAAAAGACGTAATGGCTCAGCGTCAGACGTTCTCCCAGAAAGCGCAGGCTTTCGAGCAGGATCGTCAGCGTCGTTCTAACGAAGAGCGTGGCAAGCTGGTGACTCGCATTCAGACTGCTGTTAAAGCAGTTGCTGCCGATCAGAGCATCGATCTGGTTGTTGATGCGAATGCCGTTGCTTTCAACAGCAGCGATGTTAAAGACATCACCGCTGATGTTCTGAAACAGGTTAAATAAGTAATGCCTTCAATTCGACTGGCTGATTTAGCTCAGCAGTTGGATGCAGAATTACACGGTGATGGCGATCTCGTCATCACCGCTGTTGCGTCCATGCAATCTGCTAAAGCCGGCACTATTACCTTCATGGTAAGCCCTAAGTACCGTGAGCAACTGGCTCAATGCCAGGCGTCAGCTGTTGTTCTGACGCAGGACGATCTTCCGTTTGCCACTGGAAGCGCGTTGGTAGTGAAAAATCCCTACCTGACGTATGCACGCATGGCACAAATTCTTGATTCCACGCCGCAGCCGGCGCAGGACATTGCTGCCAGTGCAGCGATTGATCCGACGGCTCAGCTTGGTCGCAACGTGGCAGTTGGCGCAAATGCCGTTATCGAATCTGGCGTGGTGCTGGGCGATAACGTTGTCATTGGCCCAGGTTGCTTCATTGGGAAAAATACGAAAATCGGCGCCGGGACCCGTTTATGGGCCAACGTGTCTGTTTACCATGAAGTAGAAATTGGCGAAAATTGCCTCATTCAGTCCAGCACAGTGATTGGTTCTGATGGCTTTGGCTACGCTAACGATCGTGGTAATTGGGTTAAGATCCCACAGCTTGGTCGCGTGATTATCGGCGATCGTGTTGAGATCGGTGCTTGTACCACCATTGACCGTGGTGCACTTGACGATACGATTATTGGCAATGGTGTTATCATCGATAATCAGTGCCAGATTGCGCATAACGTTGTGATTGGCGACAATACCGCGGTTGCGGGTGGCGTTATCATGGCGGGCAGCCTGAAAATTGGCCGTTACTGCATGATCGGCGGTGCGAGCGTGATTAATGGCCATATGGAAATATGCGACAAGGTGACCGTGACAGGAATGGGCATGGTAATGCGTCCTATCACCGAACCTGGCGTCTATTCCTCTGGCATCCCGCTGCAACCCAACAAGGTATGGCGTAAAACAGCTGCTCTGGTGATGAATATTGATGATATGAGCAAGCGACTCAAGTCTCTTGAGCGCAAAATCGATCAACAAGACTAAGCGTTCATCCGTTTAATGCTATATTCCCCGGCCTGTCGGCTTTCTTATAAACCGGCAGGCCGTGTTATTATTTTTATCAGTACATTTTGACAGGAAGAGTATTTTGACTACTGACACTCATACTCTGCATATTGAAGAGATTTTAGAACTTCTGCCGCACCGCTACCCGTTTTTGCTGGTAGACCGTGTGCTGGATTTTGAAGAAGGTCGTTTTCTGCGCGCAGTGAAAAATGTTTCCGTGAACGAGCCGTTCTTCCAGGGACACTTCCCGGGTAAACCTATCTTCCCGGGTGTGTTGATTCTGGAAGCGATGGCACAGGCTACCGGTATTCTTGCGTTTAAAAGCGTGGGCAAACTGGAGCCGGGTGAGCTGTACTACTTCGCGGGTATCGATGAAGCGCGCTTCAAGCGTCCTGTCGTGCCTGGTGATCAGATGATCATGGAAGTCACTTTTGAAAAAACGCGTCGCGGCCTGACTCGCTTCAAAGGCGTAGCTCTGGTTGACGGCAAAGTTGTTTGCGAAGCGACTATGATGTGTGCTCGTAGCCGGGAGTCTTGATACGTGATTGATAAATCCGCCTTTATTCATCCTACCGCCATTGTGGAAGTCGGTGCCATTATTGGTGCTAACGTCCATATTGGCCCATTTTGTATTGTTGGACCCCATGTCGAAATTGGTGATGGTACAGTACTGAAATCTCACGTTGTCGTGAATGGTCATACGACTATTGGCTGCAATAACGAGATCTATCAGTTCGCTTCCATCGGCGAAGTAAACCAGGATCTTAAATATGCTGGTGAGTCGACCCGTCTGGAAATCGGCGATCGTAACCGCATTCGCGAAAGCGTCACCATTCATCGTGGAACAGTACAGGGTGGTGGATTGACGAAGGTGGGCAGCGACAACCTGTTTATGGTTAATGCGCATATCGCGCACGACTGTACGGTAGGTAACCGCTGTATTCTTGCCAACAACGCAACGCTGGCAGGACACGTATCGGTAGATGATTTCGCAATTATTGGCGGCATGACCGCAGTCCATCAGTTCTGCATCATTGGTGCACACGTGATGGTCGGCGGATGCTCCGGTGTGGCGCAGGATGTCCCACCGTTCGTCATTGCGCAGGGTAACCATGCCACGCCGTTTGGCGTGAACATCGAAGGCCTCAAGCGTCGTGGCTTTAGCCGCGAAGCTATTACTGCAATCCGCAACGCGTACAAACTGTTGTACCGTAGCGGTAAAACGCTGGAAGAGGCGAAGCCGGAAATTGCCGAGCTGGCGGAGAAGCACCCTGAAGTGAACGAGTTCATGACGTTCTTTGACCGTTCCACAAGGGGTCTGATTCGTTAATGGTCGACAGTCGTCCGCTTACGATAGCCCTGGTCGCCGGAGAAACCTCCGGCGATATTCTTGGTGCAGGTCTTATCCGCGCACTTAAGGCCCGGGTACCCAATGCACGCTTTGTAGGCGTTGCTGGCCCGCTGATGCAGGCCGAAGGCTGTGAAGCCTGGTATGAAATGGAAGAGCTGGCTGTGATGGGCATCGTTGAGGTGCTGGGTCGCCTGCGTCGTCTGCTGCACATTCGTGCCGATCTCACCCGTCGCTTTACCGAACTCAAACCCGATGTGTTTGTCGGTATCGATGCACCGGATTTCAACATTACCCTCGAAGGGAATCTGAAGCAGAAGGGCATCAAAACCATTCATTATGTCAGTCCGTCCGTCTGGGCGTGGCGACAGAAACGCGTTTTCAAAATCGGACGGTCAACCAACCTGGTGCTGGCTTTTCTGCCTTTCGAAAAAGCGTTTTACGACAAATTTAATGTCCCGTGCCGTTTTATCGGTCATACCATGGCGGATGCAATGCCGCTGGATCCGGATAAAAACGCGGCGCGCGATGTGCTGGGTATTCCTCATGATGCGCACTGTCTGGCACTGCTGCCCGGTAGCCGTGGTGCAGAAGTCGAGATGCTCAGCGCGGACTTCCTGAAAACGGCGCAAATCCTTCGCAAGACCTATCCTGACCTCGAAGTGGTTGTGCCGCTGGTAAATGCAAAACGTCGCGAGCAGTTTGAGCGCATCAAGGCGGACGTTGCTCCGGATCTCCATGTTCATCTGCTGGACGGGAAGGGCCGTGAAGCGATGGTCGCAAGCGACGCCGCACTGCTGGCCTCGGGCACCGCTGCGCTGGAGTGTATGCTGGCGAAATGCCCGATGGTGGTAGGCTATCGCATGAAGCCGTTCACCTTCTGGCTGGCGAAACGTCTGGTGAAAACGGACTATGTCTCTCTGCCAAATCTGCTTGCCGGGCGCGAGCTGGTAAAAGAGCTTCTGCAGGATGAGTGCGAGCCGCAGGCGCTAGCCGATGCGTTGTTACCGCTACTGGCCGACGGCAAAACCAGCCACCAGATGCATGATACGTTCCGCGAACTGCATCAGCAGATCCGCTGTAATGCCGATGAACAAGCGGCTGAAGCGGTGCTGGAGTTAGCAAAATGATGGAATTTATTTATCCTCATACCCACCTTGTGGCGGGTGTGGACGAAGTCGGTCGTGGCCCGTTAGTGGGTGCAGTGGTGACCGCTGCGGTGATCCTCGATCCTGCTCGCCCGATTATCGGGTTAAACGACTCTAAAAAATTGTCTGAAAAGCGCCGTCTGGCGCTGTTTAGTGAGATTCAGGAAAAGGCGCTGGCCTGGAGCCTGGGGCGTGCAGAGCCGCATGAGATCGACGAACTCAATATTTTGCATGCCACTATGCTGGCGATGCAGCGTGCGGTGGCGGGTCTGAAAATTACCCCGGAGTATGTCCTGATTGACGGAAACCGCTGCCCTGCGTTGCCGATGCCGTCAATGGCGGTGGTGAAAGGCGATAGCCGGGTCGCAGAAATCAGTGCGGCTTCTATCATTGCCAAAGTGACGCGTGATGCCGAAATGGCCGCGCTGGACCTCACTTACCCTCAGTATGGCTTCGCCCAGCATAAGGGTTATCCAACGGCCTTTCATCTGGAAAGGCTGGCTGAACATGGCGCAACTGAACATCACCGACGCAGCTTTGGCCCGGTGAAACGCGCGCTGGGACTGGTGTCCTGAATCAATACGCAAGCAATTAAGTAACGCGGAATCTGAAGATGGCTGAACCACGTTTCGTACACCTGCGGGTGCATAGCGACTACTCCATGATCGATGGGCTGGCGAAGACCGGGCCGCTGGTAAAAAAGGCGGCCTCGCTTGGCATGCCTGCGCTGGCGATCACCGATTTTACCAACCTGTGCGGCCTGGTGAAGTTCTACGGAGCGGCACATGGCGCGGGGATGAAACCCATCGTTGGCGCGGATTTTCACGTCCAAAGCGATCTTATCGGCGATGAATTGACGCAAATCTCCGTGTTAGCGATGAATAACGTAGGGTATCAAAACCTTACTCTGCTTATCTCCAAAGCCTATCAGCGCGGCTATGGCGCACTGGGGCCGTGGATCGACCGGGACTGGCTGGCTGAGCTGAACGACGGGCTGCTGCTGATCTCCGGCGGCCGTATGGGTGATGTCGGCAAATGTCTGCTGCGTGGCAACAGTGCGCTGGTGGATCAGTGCGTGTCGTTCTATGAAGAACATTTCCCGGATCGTTACTACCTTGAGCTGATCCGCACCGGTCGGCAGGACGAAGAGAGTTACCTGCACGCCGCGGTTGCGCTGGCTGAAGAACGCGGCCTGCCCGTGGTGGCAACCAATGACGTGCGTTTCCTTGAGCCTGGCGATTTTGACGCGCATGAGATTCGCGTCGCGATCCATGATGGCTTCACGCTTGACGATCCGAAACGTCCGCGTAACTACTCGACGCAGCAGTATATGCGCAATGAAGAGGAGATGTGTGAACTCTTCTCCGATATCCCGGAAGCGCTGGAGAACAGCGTTGAGATAGCCAAACGCTGTAACGTCACCGTGCGCCTTGGCGAATACTTCCTGCCGCAGTTCCCGACCGGGGACATGACCACGGAAGACTTCCTGGTCATGAAGTCAAAAGAAGGCCTCGAAGAGCGTCTGGAATTCCTCTTCCCGGATGAAGAAGAGCGTAAAAAGCGTCGTCCAGAATATGACGAGCGCCTGGATATTGAACTCCAGGTGATCAACCAGATGGGTTTCCCGGGCTACTTCCTGATCGTTATGGAGTTTATCCAGTGGTCGAAGGATAACGGCGTACCGGTTGGACCGGGGCGTGGCTCCGGTGCGGGCTCGCTGGTGGCCTATGCACTCAAAATTACCGACCTCGACCCGCTGGAATTTGACCTGCTGTTCGAACGTTTCCTTAACCCGGAACGTGTCTCGATGCCCGACTTCGACGTCGACTTCTGCATGGAGAAACGCGACCAGGTTATTGAACACGTGGCGGACATGTACGGCCGCGACGCGGTATCGCAGATTATTACCTTCGGTACGATGGCAGCGAAAGCGGTTATTCGCGACGTTGGCCGTGTACTGGGGCATCCGTACGGTTTTGTCGATCGTATCTCTAAACTGGTGCCGCCTGACCCAGGTATGACGCTGGCAAAAGCGTTTGAAGCAGAACCACAGCTGCCAGAAATCTACGAAGCCGATGAAGAAGTTAAAGCGCTGATCGACATGGCCCGTAAGCTGGAAGGCGTCACGCGTAACGCCGGTAAGCATGCGGGTGGGGTGGTTATCGCGCCGACCAAAATCACCGATTTTGCGCCGCTATACTGCGATGAAGCGGGCCAGCATCCGGTCACCCAGTTTGACAAGAACGACGTCGAATACGCCGGGCTGGTGAAGTTTGACTTCCTCGGTCTGCGTACGCTCACCATCATCAACTGGGCGCTGGAGATGATCAACGCCCGTCGCGAGAAGAATGGCGAGCCGCCGCTGGATATCGCGGCCATCCCGCTTGATGATAAGAAAAGTTTCGACATGCTGCAGCGCTCGGAGACCACCGCCGTCTTCCAGCTTGAATCCCGCGGCATGAAAGATTTGATTAAGCGCCTGCAGCCTGACTGCTTCGAAGATATGATCGCACTGGTGGCCCTGTTCCGTCCGGGCCCGCTACAGTCAGGGATGGTAGATAACTTTATCGACCGTAAGCACGGGCGTGAAGAGATTTCCTATCCGGATGTGCAGTGGCAGCACGAGTGCCTGAAGCCCGTTCTGGAGCCAACCTACGGCATTATCCTGTACCAGGAACAGGTTATGCAGATTGCCCAGGTGCTCTCTGGCTACACCCTTGGCGGCGCGGACATGCTGCGTCGTGCGATGGGTAAGAAAAAGCCGGAAGAGATGGCCAAGCAGCGCGGCACTTTCGAAGAAGGCGCAAGAAAAAACGGTATTGATGGCGAGCTGGCGATCAAAATCTTTGACCTGGTAGAGAAATTCGCCGGGTACGGATTTAACAAATCCCACTCTGCTGCCTATGCTTTGGTCTCTTACCAGACGCTGTGGCTGAAAGCGCACTATCCTGCTGAATTTATGGCAGCGGTTATGACTGCCGATATGGACAACACCGAGAAGGTGGTTGGCCTGGTCGATGAGTGCTGGCGCATGGGGCTTAAGATCCTGCCGCCGGATATCAACTCCGGTCTCTATCATTTCCACGTCAACGAGCACGGGGAAATTGTTTACGGGATTGGCGCGATCAAAGGCGTGGGTGAAGGCCCGATTGAGGCGATTCTCGAAGCGCGTAACAACGGCGGTTATTTCCGCGAGTTGTTCGATCTTTGCGCCCGTACGGACACCAAAAAACTGAACCGCCGCGTGCTCGAAAAACTGATCATGTCCGGCGCGTTCGACAGGCTGGGGCCGCATCGTGCCGCGCTGATGAACTCTCTCGGCGATGCGCTGAAAGCGGCGGATCAGCACGCCAAAGCGGAAGCGATCGGTCAGGCGGATATGTTTGGCGTACTGGCGGAAGAGCCAGAGCAGATAGAGCAGTCTTATGCCAGCTGCCAGCCGTGGCCAGAACAGGTGGTGCTGGATGGAGAGCGTGAAACGTTAGGCTTATACCTGACGGGGCACCCCATCACCCAGTACATCAAAGAAATTGAGCGCTATGTCGGAGGCTACAGGCTGAAAGACATGCATCCGACAGAACGTGGTAAAATCACCACGGCTGCGGGGCTCGTGATTGCTGCAAGGGTTATGGTCACCAAGCGCGGCAATCGTATCGGCATCTGTACGTTGGATGACCGTTCCGGGCGTCTGGAGGTGATGTTGTTCACCGACGCGCTGGATAAATACCAGCATTTGCTGGAAAAAGACCGCATACTTATCGTCAGCGGACAGGTCAGCTTTGATGACTTCAGTGGGGGGCTTAAAATGACCGCCCGCGAAGTGATGGACATTGACGAAGCCCGGGAAAAATATGCTCGCGGGCTTGCTATCTCGCTGACGGACAGGCAAATTGATGACCAGCTTTTAAACCGACTCCGTCAGTCTCTGGAACCCCACCGCTCGGGGACAATTCCAGTACATCTCTACTATCAGAGGGCGGATGCACGTGCGCGGTTGCGCTTTGGTGCAACGTGGCGTGTCTCTCCGAGCGATCGTTTACTTAACGATCTCCGTGGCCTCATTGGTTCGGAGCAGGTGGAACTGGAGTTTGACTAATACAGGAATACTATGAGTCTGAATTTCCTTGATTTCGAACAGCCGATTGCTGAGCTGGAAGCGAAAATCGATTCTCTGACAGCGGTAAGCCGTCAGGATGAAAAACTGGATATTAACATCGATGAAGAAGTGCATCGTCTGCGTGAGAAAAGCGTAGAACTGACGCGCAAAATCTTTGCCGATCTCGGCGCATGGCAGATCGCCCAGCTGGCGCGTCATCCACAGCGTCCGTACACCCTGGATTATGTCCGCCTGGCGTTTGACGAATTTGACGAACTGGCAGGCGATCGCGCTTACGCTGACGACAAAGCTATCGTCGGCGGCATCGCACGTCTGGACGGGCGCCCGGTGATGATCATTGGTCATCAGAAAGGCCGTGAAACCAAAGAGAAAATTCGTCGTAACTTTGGTATGCCGGCACCAGAAGGCTACCGTAAAGCCCTGCGTCTGATGGAGATGGCTGAGCGTTTCAAGATGCCAATCATCACCTTCATCGACACCCCGGGTGCGTATCCTGGCGTGGGCGCGGAAGAGCGTGGCCAGTCAGAAGCCATCGCGCGTAACCTTCGCGAGATGTCTCGCCTGAAGGTGCCGGTCATCTGTACCGTTATCGGTGAAGGGGGTTCCGGTGGTGCGCTGGCGATTGGCGTGGGCGATAAAGTGAATATGCTGCAGTACAGCACCTATTCCGTTATCTCCCCGGAAGGTTGTGCCTCTATTCTGTGGAAGAGCGCCGATAAAGCGCCTCTGGCTGCAGAAGCGATGGGCATCATTGCCCCACGTCTGAAAGAGCTGAAGCTGATCGACTCCGTGATCCCTGAACCTCTGGGTGGCGCGCATCGTAAGCCGGAAGTGATGGCGGCTTCCCTGAAAGCGCAACTGCTGGCAGACCTGGCGGACCTGGATGTCCTGAGCACAGAAGATCTGCTCAACCGTCGTTACCAGCGTCTGATGACCTACGGTTACGCGTAAGCTTCACAATTATCTTAAAAGCCGCACATTGTTGCGGCTTTTTTTATGCCTGCCGTTTACCTTAACTATGCTTAGTTAATGTTTTTCAAGGAGGTAAACCGTGAACATCATCGCCATTATGGGGCCGCACGGCGTCTTTTATAAAGACGAGCCCATTAAGGAGCTGGAGCACGCCCTTCAGTCTCGCGGGTACCAACTGATTTGGCCGCACAATAGCGCCGACCTGCTGAAATTTATCGAGCACAACCCTCGCATCTGTGGCGTGATCTTCGACTGGGACGAGTACGACATGGAGTTGTGCAGCGATATCAATAAGCTGAACGAATATCTCCCGCTGTACGCTTTTATTAATACCCACTCGACGATGGACGTGAGCGCTCATGATATGCGAATGGCGCTGTGGTTCTTTGAATACTCACTCGGTGTCGCGGAAGATATTGCGACCCGTATTCAGCAGTACACCGGTGAATATCTCGATAACATCACGCCACCGTTTACCCGCGCGCTGTTTACTTACGTCAAAGAAGGCAAATACACCTTCTGCACGCCAGGCCATATGGCAGGGACGGCCTATCAAAAAAGCCCGGTGGGTTGTTTGTTCTATGATTTCTTCGGGGGCAACACGCTTAAAGCGGACGTGTCGATTTCCGTCACTGAACTCGGATCGCTGCTCGATCACACCGGACCGCACCTGGAAGCTGAAGAATACATTGCCCGGACTTTTGGGGCCGAGCAGAGTTATATGGTGACCAACGGCACCTCGACATCAAACAAAATCGTCGGAATGTACGCCGCACCCGCCGGCAGCACCTTGCTGATTGACCGTAACTGCCACAAGTCGCTGGCTCATCTGCTGATGATGAGCGATGTCGTGCCGTTATGGCTCTCCCCGACGCGAAACGCGCTTGGGATCCTCGGCGGGATCCCGCGTCGTGAATTTAGCCACGCCGCGATTGAACATAAGGTCGCGGCGATCCCGGGGGCAAGCTGGCCGATCCATGCGGTCATCACTAACTCCACCTATGACGGTCTGCTCTATAACACCAACTGGATTAAGCAGACGCTGGATGTGCCGTCGATCCACTTTGACTCCGCGTGGGTGCCATACACCAACTTTCATCCGATTTACGCGGGAAAAAGCGGCATGAGCGGTGAGCGCGTGCCGGGCAAAGTGTTTTTCGAAACACAGTCGACGCACAAAATGCTGGCCGCGTTTTCTCAGGCCTCGCTTATTCACATCAAAGGCGAGTACGACGAAGAGACGTTTAACGAAGCCTTTATGATGCACACCACCACCTCGCCAAGCTATCCGCTGGTGGCCTCTATTGAAACGGCGGCGGCAATGCTGCGCGGGAATCCGGGCAAGCGTCTGATCAATCGGTCTGTAGAGCGGGCGCTGCATTTCCGTAAAGAAGTTCAGCGGCTGAAAGATGAAGCGGACGGCTGGTTCTTCGATATCTGGCAACCCGAAGAGATTGATGAGGCCGAGTGCTGGCCTGTCTCACCCGGCGAAAGCTGGCACGGTTTTCGCGATGCCGACGCCGACCATATGTTCCTCGACCCGGTGAAGGTAACGATCCTGACGCCGGGGATGGACGAACAGGGCACGATGAGTGACGAAGGCATTCCTGCTGCTCTGGTGGCAAAATTCCTTGATGAACGTGGCGTAGTGGTGGAGAAAACCGGCCCGTATAACCTCTTGTTCCTGTTCAGTATTGGGATTGATAAAACCCGTGCGATGGGCTTATTGCGCGGACTGATGGAGTTTAAGCGCGCTTACGATCTCAACCTGCGGGTGAAAAATATGCTGCCGGATCTTTATGCTGAAGATCCTGACTTCTACCGCAATATGCGCATTCAGGATCTGGCCCAGGGGATCCATCGGCTGATCCGTCAGCACGATCTGCCGCGCCTGATGCTGCAGGCGTTTGACGTGCTGCCGGAGATGAAGTTGACCCCACACAAGGCCTGGCAACGTCAGGTGAAAGGGGAGGTTGAAACCGTTGAGCTGGAAAATCTGGTCGGGCGCGTGTCGGCTAACATGATCCTGCCTTATCCGCCGGGCGTACCGTTGTTGATGCCGGGGGAGATGATCACCGAAGAGAGTCGGGCGGTGCTCGATTTTCTGCTGATGCTCTGCTCAGTGGGGCGCCACTATCCGGGCTTTGAGACTGATATTCACGGGGCGAAGCGCGATGAGCAAGGGGTTTACTGGGTGCGAGTCCTAAAATAAGGGCGACAGCTTGCCAGGCCCGGGTTGTCGGTTGTAACGTTCAGGCATCATAAAAAGGAGAAGCTATGCTGGGTTTAAAACAAGTTCACCATATTGCGATCATTGCCACCGATTACGCAAAAAGTAAGGCCTTCTACTGCGATATTCTGGGCTTTACGTTGTTAAGCGAGGCTTACCGTGAGGAGCGTGACTCCTGGAAAGGCGATCTCGCTTTAAACGGGCAATATGTGATTGAGCTGTTCTCTTTTCCTTTTCCGCCAGCACGTCCGTCCCGCCCGGAAGCCTGCGGCCTGCGCCACCTTGCCTTTAGCGTCGACGACATTGATCGCGCCGTAAAACATCTGGAGACCCACGGCGTGAAGTGCGAAGCGATTCGTATCGACCCGTTCACCGACAAGCGTTTTACCTTTTTCAACGATCCGGATGGCCTTCCGCTGGAGCTTTACCAGCAGTAATTTCCACCCTGTGTGATAATGCCCGCTCAGTTCGGGCATTTTTATGTGTGATTTTCTATGACCCTACCCGCGATTGCTCAAGCCATTTCACCGTACCGCCAGCTGCTGGTGGGGTTTAGCGGTGGCCTGGATTCCACCGTTCTGCTCCACCGTCTCAAACTCTGGCGTGACAACGAGCCTGATATTCAGCTTCGGGCGATGCACATTCATCACGGGTTAAGCCCGCACGCGGATGCGTGGGTGGCACACTGCGAGGCGGTGTGTGCGGCATGGGCGATCCCGCTGACTGTTGAACGTGTACATCTCCAGGATGAGGGGCTGGGCATTGAGGCGCAGGCGCGTAAAGCACGCTATGCCGCTTTTGCCGCTGAATTACAGCCTGACGAAGCGCTGGTCACGGCGCAGCATCTCGATGACCAGTGCGAGACGTTATTACTGGCCCTCAAACGAGGAAGCGGCCCGGCGGGATTATCCGCGATGCCAGAACGGGCTGATTTCGCCGGATCGCACCTCCTTCGCCCACTGCTTGGCGAGACGCGAGCCTCGCTGGAAACGTGGGCACGGGAACACGGGCTGAGCTGGATTGAAGATGAAAGCAACCAGGATGACCGCTATGACCGTAACTTCCTGCGTCTGCGTGTCGTACCGCTTCTGAGCGAGCGCTGGCCGCACTTTGCAGAAGCGGCAGCACGCAGCGCCATGCTGTGCGCTGAACAGGAGAGTCTGCTGGATGAGCTGCTGAGCGAAGTGCTGGCGGAACTGATTACCGAGCAGGGATCGCTTACCATCGCACCGCTGGAAGCGATGAGCCCGGTGCGTCGGGCCGCATTGTTACGACGCTGGCTGGCCTCTCACGGTGCCGCTATGCCGTCGCGGGCAATGCTGGCTCGTCTCTGGGATGAAGTCGCCCTGGCACGGGAAGATGCTACGCCGTGTGTGCACCTGAACGGTTTTGACGTCAGACGCTATAAAGGGGCGCTCTGGTGGGTTAAATCATCCCCCTCGCTCGCCGACAGGGTGCTCGACTGGCCGTCGCTTGCGGAACCGCTGCTGTTGCCCTGTGATGCCGGTCGTGTGTCTCTGGTGCCAACCGGCCATGTGCGTCTGCCTGAACCCGGGGAGCCGGTCACCGTGCGCTTTAAGGCGGGCGGACTGCTGCATATTGTCGGGCGCAACGGAGGGCGGAAGCTGAAGAAAATCTGGCAGGAGAGCAATGTGCCGCCCTGGCGACGCGATACCACGCCGCTACTTTTCTACGGTGAAACGCTGATTGCAGCAGCAGGGGGATTCATTACGCAAGAGGGGTGGGCAGACACGGGCGTGCAGTTTGAGTGGAAAGCGTAACGGGCAGCCGGGCTGCCCGTTAGTGTCATCAGGATTCGCTCACCACAACGGTGCCGATTTGCGGGTGGCTGAAGCTGGCAATTTTGTCCAGACGTAGCTCACGCGTCGCCCCGGCATCTTCCACTATCAGATATTCCACATTCTTTCGCGAAACCAGGTCGCTGGCTTTTGCCTTCAACACTTCGCCATCTTTTAGCTCCAGCGTCAGTATTAAATGATGCTGGCAGGCGAGTTCGAGGTTGTCATAGTCATCACAATTGATGGGTTGATAAGTTTCATTCATTGACATAATCGCTCACCAGTAAATTCGCCGCAGCATACGCTGCTTTTTCCCTGACCGATTCTGAAAGGCCCTCATCAGAGGCCACTTCATTAAGCACTTTCAATACACAGCCCAACGCGTCCGGGACATACCCCAGATCTCCGCTGGCGATTTCCGCATACCGTTTGCGAATTAACTCACAATAATTATTCACATCCCCTCCCGCCAGCGCACTGACTTACTGTGAGATATCATTAAGCCTACGAAGATAAACTCGGTTTAGCAAGGTGACTATACCATACTCATTTAAGCAATATCAGCGCCTTGATAGCCGGTGAATGTTCACCCGGGAACAGCCTTTTTATTCCTTTTTCGCTACAATGTGCGCCTGATTCGAAAGGAGTTCTCTCATGGCGCTGAAAGCGACAATTTATAAAGCTGTGGTCAATGTGGCAGATCTTGACCGCAACCAGTTCCTGGATGCGTCACTCACTCTGGCACGCCACCCTTCTGAAACCCTGGAGCGCATGATGCTGCGCCTGCTGGCGTGGATAAAGTATGCTGACGAGCGTCTGCAATTTAGCCGTGGCTTAAGCGCTGAGGACGAGCCAGAGGCCTGGCTGCACAACGATCATCTGGGTATCGATTTATGGATTGAACTCGGTCTGCCGGATGAGCGCCGCATTAAAAAGGCCTGCACGCAGTCCGCTAACGTGGCGTTATTCGCGTATAATCAACGTGCTGCGGAAATCTGGTGGCAGCAAAGCAAGAGCAAGTGCGGGCAGTTTGCCAATCTTACCGTCTGGTATCTGGACGATGAGCAGCTGGCGAAGCTGAGCGAGTTTGCCAGCCGGACGATGGTCCTGCAGGCCACAATTCAGGACGGTGCTATCTGGCTTTCTGATTCTCAGAATAATCTGGAAATTCATTTGACGGCGTGGCAGCCAGCGCCATGATTGTCTTGTCCCGAAACGTTAGTATCCCTGACAATGAGCTGGAGATCACCGCCATCCGTGCTCAGGGGGCGGGTGGACAGCACGTTAACAAGGCTTCAACGGCTATCCATTTGCGCTTTGACATTCGGGCCTCCAGCCTGCCAGAGTATTACAAAGAAAGCCTGCTCGCTGCCAGCCATCATCTGATCACCAGTGATGGCGTGATTGTGATTAAAGCGCAGGAGTACCGCAGCCAGGAGTTGAACCGCGAAGCGGCGATTGCCAGACTGGTGTCGATGATTAAAGAATTAACGGCAGTGCAAAAAAGCCGTCGGGCAACGCGACCGACCCGCGCATCGAAAGAGCGTCGGCTATCGTCGAAGGCCCAAAAATCCACAGTGAAAGCACTACGCGGTAAAGTTCGTCGCCCTACGGAGTGACGAAAAGGAACACAATTTCATAAGGAATTCATTGTGAAAAAAGCATTATTGTCAGCGCTGGCAGTGAGTACGCTGTTTGCGCTTTTCGGGTGTAACAACCGTTCTGAAACGCAGGTCGTGCAGCCTGCGCAGAATGAAGAGTTAAAACCAATGCAGCAGAGCTGGCGCGGCGTTTTACCGTGTGCCGACTGCGAGGGCATTGAAACGTCACTGTTCCTGCAGAAAGATGGTACCTGGGTTATGAACCAGCGTTATCAGGGCGCGAAAGAACCATCTTCCTTTGCGAGCTACGGGACATGGGCGCGTACGGCTGAGAAGCTGGTACTGACGGATACCACCGGTGAGAAAACCTATTTCCGCGCCAAAGGTGAAGGGATGGAGATGCTCGACCGCGAAGGCAATCCGATTGAGTCCCAATTCAACTATACGCTGGCCCCGGTGAAAGCGGCCCTGCCTGCAACGCCAATGCCAATGCGTGGGATGTATTTCTATATGGCGGATGCGGCGATCTTTACCGACTGCGCCACCGGCAAGAAAACCAGCGTGGCGAACAATGCGCAGCTGGAGCGTGATTACGCTGTTGCGCGTGGCAATGACAGCAAGCCTGTCCTGCTGACGGTAGATGGTCACTTTACGCTGGAGCCGAACCCGGATAGCGGAGAGCTGGTGAAAACGCTGGTGGCAGATAAAGACGCGAAGTTTGTTGCGGGCAAAGACTGTAACAGCAAATAAGCCGATATCGACCCATTAAAAAACCCCGCCTGAGCGGGGTTTTTTGTTGAACGTTAACCTTTGATGGCTTTCACCAGGTAATCAAGAATGTCGCCAGTCTTGATCATCTGCTTTTCACCACTGCGACGGTATTTGTATTCAATGTCGTCGCTGTCGAGGTTACGGTCGCCGATGACTACGGTGTGCGGGATACCGATCAGTTCCATATCGGCAAACATCACGCCTGGACGCTCTTTACGGTCATCCATCAGCACTTCGATACCCTGAGCGCGCAGCTCGGAGTAAAGTTTTTCGGCCAACTCCTGCACGCGGTAAGACTTGTGCATGTTCATTGGCAGAATAGCCACCTGGAACGGGGCGATATTGTCTGGCCAGACGATGCCACGTTCGTCGTAGTTCTGTTCAATGGCTGCTGCAACCACACGCGTCACACCGATACCGTAGCAACCCATGGTCAGGATCTGGTTGCGGCCATCTTCCCCCTGAACGGCGGCATTCAGTGCGCGGGAATATTTATCCCCCAGTTGGAAGATGTGGCCCACTTCGATACCGCGTTTGATCATCAGGGTGCCCTGACCGTCCGGGCTCGGATCGCCTGCCACCACGTTACGGATATCAGCCACTTCCGGTGTCGCGACATCGCGATCCCAGTTGATACCGAAGTAATGTTTACCGTCGATGTTAGCGCCAGCGGCGAAGTCGCTCATTGCGGCTACCGTACGGTCAATAACCACCGGAACCGGCATATTCACCGGGCCCAGAGAGCCAGGACCTGCGTTCACGACGGCACGGATTTCCGCTTCCGTTGCGAACGTCAGCGGGCTGGCAACCTGAGGCAGCTTCTCAGCTTTCACTTCGTTCAGTTCGTGATCGCCACGCACCAGCAGGGCAACCAGCGGGTACGCGCTACCTTCGGTGGATTTCACCAGCAGGGTTTTTACCGTTTTTTCGACGGGCAGGTTGAACTGCTCAACCAGCTCGGCAATGGTTTTTGCGTGAGGTGTATCAACCAGCGTCATCTCTTCGGTTGCAGCAGCACGTGGCGCTTTAGGGGCCAGCGCTTCTGCAAACTCGATGTTCGCGGCGTAATCAGAAGAGTCAGAGAAGATCACATCGTCTTCGCCGCTCTGAGCCAGAACCTGGAACTCATGAGACGCGCTTCCGCCGATAGAACCGGTATCAGCCTGCACAGCACGGAAATCCAGACCCATACGGGAGAAGATTTTGCTGTAAGCCTCGTACATTTTGTCGTAGGTCTCTTGCAGCGATTCCTGAGACGTATGGAAAGAGTAAGCATCTTTCATCAGGAATTCGCGTGAGCGCATGACGCCGAAACGTGGGCGAACTTCATCACGGAACTTGGTCTGGATCTGGAAGAAGTTTAGCGGCAGCTGTTTGTAAGAGCTCAGCTCATTACGAATCAGGTCGGTAATGACTTCTTCATGCGTTGGGCCGAGGACGAATGGACGCTCGCCACGATCAACGAAACGCAGCAGCTCAGGGCCATATTGCTCCCAACGGCCGCTCTCCTGCCACAGGTCAGCGGGCTGAACCACAGGCATGGACACCTCGATAGCACCGGCGTTGTTCATCTCTTCACGCACGATGTTTTCGACTTTTTTCAGGACGCGCACGCCGGTCGGCAGCCAGGTATATAACCCGGAGGCCAGCTTGCGGATCATCCCGGCGCGCAGCATCAGCTGATGGCTGATCACTTCGGCGTCGGCAGGCGTCTCCTTCAGAGTGGAGAGCAGATATTGGCTAGTACGCATGTTGTTACGGTTCCATTTCGACGATTGGAACAGGCTGAAACACCAGCCTGAGACAAAAAAAGTGGTTTAGTTTACCAGTGTGGCAAAGATGCCAAAAGAGAGGAGGACAAAATTACCTGGGTTCAAGGGCAAACACTTCAAAACCTGCCCCGGTCACGCGCCAGCGAACGTTAAAATCCAGCAGCCAGACGGCGTAGGTTTTCCCGGCGTCCTCTTCTTTACGATAGGCCGGACGGGGGTCCTGAGCCAGCACTTCGGTGATAAAGTCACGAAGGCGGGGATAGCGTGTTTCCAGCTGCTGAAGCTGCGTGGTTATCTCAGCCGTGAAGTGAACAGGCATATCTGCCTGCGGTGCTTCCTGTGCATAGCTTGCGCGGGCGTCGGGTAACGCTTCGGCAAAGGGGAGATACGGCTTGATATCGATAACCGGCGTGCCATCAACCAGGTCAAGGCTGCCTAACTCCAGTATGACCTGATCCTTCTGACAGCGTATACCTTTCAGTTCGACCAGCGACATCCCGACAGGGTTTGGACGGAAGGTTGAGCGCGTCGCAAACACGCCCATCCTGGCGTTGCCTCCCAGGCGAGGAGGGCGTACGGTCGGACGCCAGCCACCTTCCATCGTCTGGTGAAACACAAACACAACCCATAAGTGGCTGAATGCTTCGAGCCCGCGTACGGCATCGGCCTGATTGTAGGGCGCGATCAAGTGAAGCTCGCCACCGCTGGTGACCAGACCTGGCTGGCGTGGCACGGCGAACTTCTCTTTATAGGGAGAGCGAATAACGCCTATCTGTTCGAACTGAAATGAACTCATTTCGCCGTAATGTTCAGCGCCGAGCCGATGCAAACCGCCTGACGGTAGCAACCCGGTGTTCCACTGGTCACTTCGCAGCTATGCAGCAGAACCGCGTTGGCTTTCATTTTTGCCGCGTTGATCTGCATGCGTTTACGCGCTGTTGGGATATTCGGTGGAGAGTCCTGATTGGTAGCCTGACAGGATTCGCCGCTTACTTCACCCAGTTCACGGAAAGGTTTACCCACGAGTTCGTCAGCTTTGGTAATAATGCGAACCGGCGCAGGGCGAGGCGCTTTCGGTTTTACGGGTTCTGCTTTTGGCGGGGTTGCCGTGCTTTGGACAGGTTCAACAGGAGATCTGCTTAGCATAGAACAGCCGCTCAGCATGAGTGCTAAAAGACAGATCGGTAAAGCACGCATAATAATTCCTCAATGGATAATCAAAACGTCAGATATTGAATCAGTTGACTGCACAAATGACAAGACGGGCATAAGCCCGTCTTGATGATATTACACTGAGGTGAGATTACCAGCCCTTAACAGCGCCGCCGTTAAACACTTTGTTGGCTTCCTGGTAAACTTCGTCAGACTGATAAGCCTGTACGAACTTCTTCACGTTTTCCGCATCTTTGTTGTCTTCGCGAGTCACGATCAGGTTTACATACGGGGAGTCTTTGTCTTCAACGAAGATACCGTCTTTCGCTGGCGTCAGGCCAATCTGGCTGGCGTACGTGGTGTTGATAACGGCCAGGGCAATCTGCGCGTCGTCGAGAGAACGTGGCAGCTGTGGGGCTTCCAGCTCAACAATTTTCAGATTTTTCGGATTCTCGGTGACATCCAGAACGGTTGGCAGCAGGCCAACACCGTCTTTCAGCTTAATCAGGCCCACTTTCTGCAGCAGCAGCAGGGAACGGCCAAGGTTGGTTGGGTCGTTAGGGACGGCAACCTGAGAGCCTGGCTGTAGTTCGTCCAGAGATTTAATTTTCTTGGAGTAACCGGCAATAGGGTAAACAAAGGTGTTACCCACACCCACCAGTTTATAGCCGCGGTCCTTGATCTGCTGATCCAGGTAAGGTTTGTGCTGGAAGGCGTTGGCGTCGATATCGCCTTTGCTCAGCGCTTCGTTCGGCAGAACGTAATCGTTAAAGGTCACCAGCTCAACGTCCAGACCATACTTCTCTTTCGCGACTTTCTGCGCGACTTCAGCAACCTGCTGTTCTGCACCCACGATAACGCCCACTTTGATGTGGTTTGGATCTTTTTCGTCCTGACCGCAACCCACCAGTGCCAGAGAGCCGATCAGCGCGCCTACCGCTGCAAAGGTCTTTAATTTAAACGCCATGTTATATCCTTAACTCGTCGAGTTTGTGTTGTGTGTAACGTTATTTGTGAGTAACAGTCCGGACGATGCGATCGCCAGAGAACTGGATTAAGTAAACCAGCACAACCAGCAATACCAGAACGGTATTCATTACGGTAGCGTTATAACCAATATAGCCGTACTGGTAGCCAATCTGGCCTAAACCGCCGGCGCCAACGGCACCGCCCATCGCGGAATAACCCACCAGAGTAATCAACGTAATGGTTGCCGCGTTAACCAGCCCGGGCAGCGCTTCAGGCAGCAGGACTTTACGCACGATCTGCATTGGCGTTGCCCCCATCGCGCGGGAAGCCTCGATCAAACCGGTCGGGATTTCCAGCAGGGCGTTTTCCACCATACGGGCGATAAACGGCGCAGCTCCCACGGTCAGCGGAACGATGGCTGCCTGCAAACCGATAGACGTTCCCACGATCACACGGGTAAATGGAATCATCCACACCAGCAGAATAATGAACGGGATAGAACGGAAGATATTCACCAGTGCAGACAGGGTGCGATACAGCTTCGCATTCTCAATGATTTGTCCCGGGCGCGTCACATACAGCAGCACGCCGACCGGCAGACCAATCACAAAACCAAAGAAGCCTGATACAAAGGTCATTGCCAGCGTTTCCCAAACGCCGCGAACCAGCAGCCACATCATCGGCTCAGACATAACCCAGTACCTCTACTTTTACGTGATGTTCTTGCAGCCAGGCAATGGCCGCCTGGGTTTCTGCTTGTGTGCCGTGCATTTCCGTCAGCATGATGCCGAACTTCACGCCACCGGCGTAATCCATTTGCGCGCTGATGATGTTGTTATTCACATTAAAGCGGCGTGCGGTTTCGGACAGCAGTGGCGCATCGACGGACTGGCCAGTGAACTCCATACGCAGCATCGGGACGCTGTCCGCTGTCGATTCTGTTTTTAAACGCTCCAGATAATCTTCCGGAATATCCAGGTGCAGCGTGGACTGAATAAACTGTTGTGCCAGTGGGGTTTTCGGATGGGAAAACACTTCGCTGACCGTGTCTTGCTCAATCAACTCACCGTTGCTGATTACCGCGACGCAATCACAGATGCGTTTCACCACGTCCATTTCATGTGTAATAAGGAGAATGGTCAGGCCGAGGCGACGGTTGATGTCCTTCAGCAGCTCCAGAATGGAACGCGTAGTGGCGGGATCTAATGCGCTGGTGGCTTCATCGCACAGCAGCACTTTCGGGTTACTTGCCAGCGCGCGGGCAATGGCCACACGCTGTTTTTGTCCACCGGACAGGTTTGCCGGGTAGCTATCGTGTTTATCACCTAGGCCGACGAGATCCAGCAGTTCGGTTACGCGACGCTTAACTTCTTCTTTTGGCGTGTTGTCCAGTTCCAGCGGCAAGGCAACGTTGCCAAACACCGTACGGGAGGCCAGCAGGTTAAAGTGCTGGAAGATCATGCCAATCTGGCGGCGTGCTTTCGTCAGTTCTTTCTCTGAAAGGGCGGTCAGTTCCTGCCCGCCTACTTCTACACGACCCTGGGTTGGGCGCTCAAGCAGGTTAACACAACGGATCAGCGTACTTTTACCTGCACCCGATGCGCCAATGACGCCATAAATTTGACCAGCAGGAACATGCAGGCTGACATTGTTCAGCGCCTGAATGGTTCGGTTCCCCTGCTGGAACACTTTGGTGATATTGGAAAGTTTAATCATTAGATTATTTTTATCGTATGTAAGTTAGCCGTGGCATTTTCTTCTGCCAGATACGGGTGATGACCGTAAACAAAACGGATGTTAAGGCATCCAGACGTCTAAATCAATCCAACTCTGTACGATGAGCACTTTATTGCGCTGCGATTCATGAGATACTAGCTGTACATGCCTTTTTCAGGAGCAAACCGGTGGCAAAATCAGTACCCGCAATTTTTCTCGATCGTGATGGCACTATCAATGTGGATCACGGTTATGTCCACGAGATTGATGAGTTCGAGTTTATCGAGGGCGTTATCGATGCCATGCGCCAGCTGAAAGAGATGGGCTATGCGCTGGTGGTCGTGACCAACCAGTCCGGTATCGCACGTGGAAAATTCACCGAGGCGCAATTCGAGACGCTGACGGAATGGATGGACTGGTCGCTGGCTGACCGCGGTGTCGAACTTGATGGCATTTACTATTGCCCGCACCACCCGCAGGGAACTGTAGAAGAGTTTCGCCAGACGTGTGATTGCCGCAAGCCGCATCCGGGAATGTTTATCTCTGCGCAGGAATTCCTGCATATCGATATGGCTGCTTCTTATATGGTGGGCGATAAACTGGAAGATATGCAGGCAGCAACCGCCGCAGGTGTGGGGACTAAAATACTTGTGCGCACCGGCAAACCTGTGACCCCTGAAGCAGAGAGTGCCGCGGATTGGGTGATTAATAGCCTGGCAGAGCTGCCAAAAGAGATTAAAAAGCACCAAAAATAGCCTTTTTGGTGAAAAGGTGAGCGGTCGAAATAAAAATGCATATTTCCGCTTGTCATTCCTCGGCGGCACCCTATAATGCGCCTCCATCGACACGGCAGATGTGAATCACTTCACAGTTAAGCCGGTCGGTTGAAGAGAAAAAATCCTGAACTTCAGGGTTGACTCTGAAAGAGGAAAGCGTAATATACGCCACCTCGCGACGGTGAGCTGTAAGCCGCGTCGCAACTGCTCTTTAACAATTTATCAGACAATCTGTGTGGGCACTCAAAGTGACATGGATTCTTAACGTCCTCGGACGAAAAATGAATACCAAGTCTCTGAGTGAACATACGTAATTCATTACGAAGTTTAATTCACGAGCATCAAACTTAAATTGAAGAGTTTGATCATGGCTCAGATTGAACGCTGGCGGCAGGCCTAACACATGCAAGTCGAACGGTAGCACAGAGAGCTTGCTCTCGGGTGACGAGTGGCGGACGGGTGAGTAATGTCTGGGAAACTGCCTGATGGAGGGGGATAACTACTGGAAACGGTAGCTAATACCGCATAACGTCGCAAGACCAAAGAGGGGGACCTTCGGGCCTCTTGCCATCAGATGTGCCCAGATGGGATTAGCTAGTAGGTGGGGTAACGGCTCACCTAGGCGACGATCCCTAGCTGGTCTGAGAGGATGACCAGCCACACTGGAACTGAGACACGGTCCAGACTCCTACGGGAGGCAGCAGTGGGGAATATTGCACAATGGGCGCAAGCCTGATGCAGCCATGCCGCGTGTATGAAGAAGGCCTTCGGGTTGTAAAGTACTTTCAGCGGGGAGGAAGGTGTTGTGGTTAATAACCACAGCAATTGACGTTACCCGCAGAAGAAGCACCGGCTAACTCCGTGCCAGCAGCCGCGGTAATACGGAGGGTGCAAGCGTTAATCGGAATTACTGGGCGTAAAGCGCACGCAGGCGGTCTGTCAAGTCGGATGTGAAATCCCCGGGCTCAACCTGGGAACTGCATTCGAAACTGGCAGGCTAGAGTCTTGTAGAGGGGGGTAGAATTCCAGGTGTAGCGGTGAAATGCGTAGAGATCTGGAGGAATACCGGTGGCGAAGGCGGCCCCCTGGACAAAGACTGACGCTCAGGTGCGAAAGCGTGGGGAGCAAACAGGATTAGATACCCTGGTAGTCCACGCCGTAAACGATGTCGACTTGGAGGTTGTGCCCTTGAGGCGTGGCTTCCGGAGCTAACGCGTTAAGTCGACCGCCTGGGGAGTACGGCCGCAAGGTTAAAACTCAAATGAATTGACGGGGGCCCGCACAAGCGGTGGAGCATGTGGTTTAATTCGATGCAACGCGAAGAACCTTACCTACTCTTGACATCCAGAGAACTTAGCAGAGATGCTTTGGTGCCTTCGGGAACTCTGAGACAGGTGCTGCATGGCTGTCGTCAGCTCGTGTTGTGAAATGTTGGGTTAAGTCCCGCAACGAGCGCAACCCTTATCCTTTGTTGCCAGCGGTCCGGCCGGGAACTCAAAGGAGACTGCCAGTGATAAACTGGAGGAAGGTGGGGATGACGTCAAGTCATCATGGCCCTTACGAGTAGGGCTACACACGTGCTACAATGGCGCATACAAAGAGAAGCGAACTCGCGAGAGCAAGCGGACCTCATAAAGTGCGTCGTAGTCCGGATTGGAGTCTGCAACTCGACTCCATGAAGTCGGAATCGCTAGTAATCGTAGATCAGAATGCTACGGTGAATACGTTCCCGGGCCTTGTACACACCGCCCGTCACACCATGGGAGTGGGTTGCAAAAGAAGTAGGTAGCTTAACCTTCGGGAGGGCGCTTACCACTTTGTGATTCATGACTGGGGTGAAGTCGTAACAAGGTAACCGTAGGGGAACCTGCGGTTGGATCACCTCCTTACCTTAAAGAACCTGCCTTTGTAGTG
>NZ_WCIM01000035.1:0-2610 GCF_009025585.1 Enterobacter sp. 198
CTGTCGTTTGCGGAGGCCGATCTGCCTCCCGGCCAGCGGGAAAAACTGATGGCCAGCTTCGAGCGGGTTCTGATGCCCGGACTCGATAAAGATCAGTACAGCATTCTGTGGGTGGAGCACGCGGACAAGGGGCGTCTGGAGCTGAACTTTCTGATCCCCAATACCGAACTGCTGACCGGCAGGCGGCTCCAGCCGTACTACGACCGCGCCGACCGGCCGCGCATCGATGCCTGGCAGACCATCGTGAACGGCAGACTGGGGCTGCATGACCCGAACGCGCCGGAAAACCGCCGGGCGCTGGTCACGCCGTCCGGACTGCCGAAAACGAAGCAGGAGGCCACTGAAGCCATCACGCGCGGACTGCTGACCCTTGCTTCGTCCGGGGAGCTGAAAAACCGTCAGGACGTCACTGAGGCGCTGGAACGGTCAGGTTTTGAGGTGGTGCGCACCACGAAAAGCAGTATCAGCATTGCCGACCCGGACGGGGGGCGAAACATCCGACTGAAGGGAGCCATCTATGAGCAGTCTTTTAACGCTGGCGAAGGACTTAGAGCAGCAATCGAAAGCGCAGAAGCAGAGTACCGGCGAGATGCTGAAAGCCGCATTCAGCGAGCACGAGCAGTCTGTCAGAGCGGAACTGAGCGCAAGCGCGAGGAGAATCAGCGACGCCATCCTCGCACACGAGCAGAGTATGAGCGAGGCGATGGAGAAAAACCGGCGGAGCGTACTGCGGACTGCCGGGCGGACATGGTTCACCATCCTGATGGTGTCAGCGCTGCTGATCGGCACGAGCGGGAGCATACTGTGGTGGCAGGGGCAGCAGATAACCGACAATTACACGCATCTTCGTCAGCAGGAAGATACCCTGGCGAAAATGACTGCCCGGACGTGGGGAGTGCGCTATCAGGAGAGCCGCGACGGCCGGAGGTTTCTTATCCTGCCGCCCGGGATGCAAACCGAAGCCATCCCCTACGACGGGACGACATGGATCCGCCTGAAACAGGAGTAGCGGAAAATGACAGAGCTGGAAAAGCAGTTGCTGAGCGCATTAGAGCAGCTACAGCAGGACTACTCGCAAAGGCTGGACGAATGGGAGAGCGCCTTCGCGGAATGGCGGAGCATGTGTGGGCTTATGCAACGGGAGAACGCGGTGCTGAACGAGCGCGTGTCGGACTTGAGCACGCAGGTGCTGAGTTTAAGCGAGCAGCTGCGCCGCTTGTCCGGGAACTGAATGCCATCGAGCTCCGGCAGAGGGAGAATGAGTATCAGAAAACACTGGAGCTGGAGCGCCAGCCGCAGAAAACCTACCGCGGGCCGACACTTTAAACCATCCAGGCAGCTGACAACCCGCACGAAGAGGGGCTCTTATTTCTCCCGCTAAATAGGTTCGTGATCAAAAAGGTCACGACTTATTCAGGAGCGGGAAATGAAGCTGTTAAATCTTATTGAATCATTGCTTAACTGCCTGTATCTGGCGGCGGAGCTGTGGGACTGGCTGGAGAAGCATTTGTCGGTTTTTAAGGCATTGGCGCGGATTTTAGTGTGACTTTAACATCCATGCATCTGGCTGCATGACTATGCACCAGTGTAATATTCAGCGGCTGCGTTTCTGGTGTTTTTTCGTTATGTCTGTCGCCACTTTCTCGCGTCTGGCACCGGAAACGCAGCCAACCCCGTTTCAGCGGTGCGCCCAACGGATGTTATGGTAAATGGTGCCTAATTAACGTTGACGTTTACATCAGCAGGACTTTGATAATTAGGTCGCTGTAATCCACTATCGCCAACCGATAAGCATTGGAATATGATGCTTATATCATCCCCTGGGAGCGAGCTAAACGTAGAGTGATCCATGTTCTTCACAAGGATGGTCTTGCCTTGATTAAGGCAATATTGGTTCGCTTCTGTTAACGCAGCTTTTTTTGCTCCAGCCTGTCCCCTTACAGGTGCAGCATGAACAGATATGGAATAAGTATCTGGCCCCATGGGTAATACGCCACTTGAATTAACGCATCCTGTAAGGGAAATCATTACTGCTGCAAAGCAAATGTATTTCATTACTCTAATATCCTATATTTTTATTTTTCTATTTATTCAAATGGTTATGCTGGTTTGTTGGGTGATTGTGCATCATCCAACTATACGATTTTTTATGCTTTATTTTCAAAGGGTTTTGTCGGTGTGAGTTTTTGACTGGTACTGTTGTTTGGTATCGGTTTTACTTTGATGTCTGTCGGTCATCGAAGATGAACCTCTTGAGATCCTTTCCGTTGCGTCGTAATCTCTTGCTCTGAAAACGAAAAAACCACCTGGGGAGGTGGTTTTTCGAAGGTTCAGTAAGTTGGGGAACTTCTGAACCGTGGTAACAGGGTGTACAAGACCGCTGCCACCAAATTCGTCCTTCCAGTTTAGCCGTAGTTTGGCTCTGACTTCAAGAACTCTGCATCAGTAATCTCTTGTACACCCTCTTACCAGTGGCTGCTGCCAGTGGCGCTTTGTCGTGTCTTTCCGGCTTGGACTCAAGTCGATAGTTACCGGAACAGGCGCAGCAGTCGGACTGAACGGGGGGTTCGTGCATACAGTCCAGCTTGGAGCGAACTGCCTTCCCGGAAC
>NZ_WCIM01000035.1:2731-3047 GCF_009025585.1 Enterobacter sp. 198
ACTGATTTGAGCGTCAGATTTCGTGATGCTTGTCAGGGGGGCGGAGCCTATGGAAAAACGGCTCTGGCGTGGCCTTATCGCTTCCCTGTTAAGTTTCTTCCTGGCATCTTCCAGGAAATTTCCGCCCTGTTCGTAAGCCATTTCCGCTCGCCGCAGTCGAACGACCGAGCGTAGCGAGTCAGTGAGCGAGGAAGCGGAATATATCCTGTATCACATATTCTGCTGACGCACCGGTGCCGCCTTTTTCCTCCTGCCACATGAAGCACTTCACTGACATCCGCATTCGTGCCAACATAGTAAGCCAGTATACACTCCG
>NZ_WCIM01000035.1:3123-3419 GCF_009025585.1 Enterobacter sp. 198
ACCGGGAAAGGCTTTCCCGCCCGTCCCGGCGTTATCAGGAGGCCGGTTTGTCAGAGAAACGGAACAAGATGCTCACCATGTGGGTGACGGAGGGCGAGCACCGGCGGCTGCTTGAGCGCTGCGACGGCAGGCCGCTGGCGGCGTGGATGCGGCAGACCTGCCTGGACGAAAAGCCTGCGCGCACCGGAAAGCTCCCCTCACTCTCGCCGGCGCTGCTGCGCCAGCTTGCCGGTATGGGCAATAACCTGAACCAGATAGCCCGCCGTGTTAACGCCGGCGGCGGCACCGGCCATGAC
>NZ_WCIM01000035.1:3543-5375 GCF_009025585.1 Enterobacter sp. 198
GCGGCGGTGGCGCCGGGCCGGTGGACTATCTGCTGGGTAAAGACCGGCAGCGTGAAGGCGCCAGCGTCCTGCAGGGGAAGCCGGAAGAAGTCCGGGAGCTGATTGACGCGTCGCCTTACGTGAAGAAATACACCTCCGGCGTACTGTCGTTTGCGGAGGCCGATCTGCCTCCCGGCCAGCGGGAAAAACTGATGGCCAGCTTCGAGCGGGTTCTGATGCCCGGACTCGATAAAGATCAGTACAGCATTCTGTGGGTGGAGCACGCGGACAAGGGGCGTCTGGAGCTGAACTTTCTGATCCCCAATACCGAACTGCTGACCGGCAGGCGGCTCCAGCCGTACTACGACCGCGCCGACCGGCCGCGCATCGATGCCTGGCAGACCATCGTGAACGGCAGACTGGGGCTGCATGACCCGAACGCGCCGGAAAACCGCCGGGCGCTGGTCACGCCGTCCGGACTGCCGAAAACGAAGCAGGAGGCCACTGAAGCCATCACGCGCGGACTGCTGACCCTTGCTTCGTCCGGGGAGCTGAAAAACCGTCAGGACGTCACTGAGGCGCTGGAACGGTCAGGTTTTGAGGTGGTGCGCACCACGAAAAGCAGTATCAGCATTGCCGACCCGGACGGGGGGCGAAACATCCGACTGAAGGGAGCCATCTATGAGCAGTCTTTTAACGCTGGCGAAGGACTTAGAGCAGCAATCGAAAGCGCAGAAGCAGAGTACCGGCGAGATGCTGAAAGCCGCATTCAGCGAGCACGAGCAGTCTGTCAGAGCGGAACTGAGCGCAAGCGCGAGGAGAATCAGCGACGCCATCCTCGCACACGAGCAGAGTATGAGCGAGGCGATGGAGAAAAACCGGCGGAGCGTACTGCGGACTGCCGGGCGGACATGGTTCACCATCCTGATGGTGTCAGCGCTGCTGATCGGCACGAGCGGGAGCATACTGTGGTGGCAGGGGCAGCAGATAACCGACAATTACACGCATCTTCGTCAGCAGGAAGATACCCTGGCGAAAATGACTGCCCGGACGTGGGGAGTGCGCTATCAGGAGAGCCGCGACGGCCGGAGGTTTCTTATCCTGCCGCCCGGGATGCAAACCGAAGCCATCCCCTACGACGGGACGACATGGATCCGCCTGAAACAGGAGTAGCGGAAAATGACAGAGCTGGAAAAGCAGTTGCTGAGCGCATTAGAGCAGCTACAGCAGGACTACTCGCAAAGGCTGGACGAATGGGAGAGCGCCTTCGCGGAATGGCGGAGCATGTGTGGGCTTATGCAACGGGAGAACGCGGTGCTGAACGAGCGCGTGTCGGACTTGAGCACGCAGGTGCTGAGTTTAAGCGAGCAGCTGCGCCGCTTGTCCGGGAACTGAATGCCATCGAGCTCCGGCAGAGGGAGAATGAGTATCAGAAAACACTGGAGCTGGAGCGCCAGCCGCAGAAAACCTACCGCGGGCCGACACTTTAAACCATCCAGGCAGCTGACAACCCGCACGAAGAGGGGCTCTTATTTCTCCCGCTAAATAGGTTCGTGATCAAAAAGGTCACGACTTATTCAGGAGCGGGAAATGAAGCTGTTAAATCTTATTGAATCATTGCTTAACTGCCTGTATCTGGCGGCGGAGCTGTGGGACTGGCTGGAGAAGCATTTGTCGGTTTTTAAGGCATTGGCGCGGATTTTAGTGTGACTTTAACATCCATGCATCTGGCTGCATGACTATGCACCAGTGTAATATTCAGCGGCTGCGTTTCTGGTGTTTTTTCGTTATGTCTGTCGCCACTTTCTCGCGTCTGGCACCGGAAACGCAGCCAACCCCGTTTCAGCGGTGCG